>AQSC01000049.1 GCA_000402775.1 Euryarchaeota archaeon SCGC AAA252-I15
GGATTATTCAGACAACCGTTTTTTAGAGGCTGCTGTGGAGGGTGGTGCGGATTTTGTGGTGTCGAGCGACCATCACCTTCTTGATGTGGGGGAGAAACATTCTTTTCGACACGGGGTGGGACGGGAGCGTCCTTCTGCAAAACATGAGCAAACTCGGCTTAAACCCCGAAGACCTTAACGCAGTCATCCTATCTCACCAGCACTGGGATCATATTGGCGGGCTCACACACATTCTCGAGAAATCGGAAAAACTCACAGTATACACTCCTAGAGCTTTCTCAGAAAACCTTAAAAAGGAGATTTCGGAACGCGCGGAATTTGTCGAAGTTGAGGGGCCAGTCGAAATATCGGATTCAGTTTCCTCTCTCGGAGAAATCGAAGGCGAATATTCCGGAAATAAAATTTATGAACAAGCCGTAGCGTGCAAAACAGAATCAGGCATGATTGTCGTCGTAGGCTGCTCTCATCCGGGAGTGGACTCTATTCTCGCTAGAGGGGATTCACTTGGGAAAGTCTCAGGGATAATCGGCGGATTCCACGGCTTCAACCAGCTAGAAGCGCTTGAAGACTTAAACCTCATCATCCCATCTCATTGCACGAAAGCGAAGAAGGAAATTAATTTACGGTTTCCAGACAAATCCAGAAAATCCGGTGTGGGATTAATCCTAAACATCTAGTTAAATACTTTTATAAATAATATCTAAGTTGATGCACCAACACACATCAGACATCCGGGAAGCTCCCGTAAAAGACATCATGACCAAACGGGTGTTCACAGTACACAAAGATACTTCCATTCAAGATCTTCTAATGCTTTTTGAAAAACATGATGTAAGCGACTTTCCAGTAGTCGACGATGAAGGAAAATTTCTGGGAGACGTTCATGAGCGAGACTTGCTTATGCTTGCTGTGGAGCCCCGCTATTTAGACGAGCACCGGCTGATTGGAATATTTGGGACTCGCCTTAACGAGTCTTTTTTCGCGGAATCCGTAAAGGATCTTATGAAGGAGCATGACGTGACTGTGAAACCTGACACTCCCACTGAGGAGGCTGTTTTGGAGATGTGGAAGGCGGGTCTCCGCTGTATTCCCGTCGTAGATGATGGGAAGCTTGTCGGGATCATTTCCGAGGCTGACGTGATAGACAAGGTTGTAACCCGATTAAAACATGTTAAACCCAAGGACTAAAGAATGGAGTTTCTAATCGCAAGTGCAGTTATAATTGGCGTCTCCATCATTTTAAGTGAACTCTTCGAGCGTGTGGGTCTTGTTTCAGTTCTCGGTGAATTCGGAACCGGGCTTCTTCTCGGAGTCTCATTTCTGGCTTTATTTTCAGCTGAAAGTATAGAGATCTTCGCTTCTATGGGTGTGATACTTCTTCTGTTTCTTGCGGGTTACGAGGAGACGGATTTAAGGTTTCTCATTCGAGAGCATCGGAAACTTTTCTTAATTTCTTTCACGAGCCTTTTCCTAGGGCTTGTTGGTACTTTCCTTTTTGCTTTGGCGTATTTTTCCTTTACATTCAAGCAGGCCATATTTTTCGCCTTGGCGTTTGTCTTAACCGACGTCGCTGTTGGCGCTAAAACCGTGATTTCCATGGGTAAAACCCAGGATCCTTTGGGGAAAAACCTTTTGGGTATTGCGATACTGGACACGGTCATTGGATTGATTCTTCTCGCAGTTGCGATAACACTTGTCACCTCAAATTCAATATTGGGGTTAATCAGTGTTTTCGCCAAAATACTCTTGTTTATACTGGTTATCGTGACCATGGGGCGCGTTCTTCCCGTAGTAATCCACAAGTCCGTGAAAATGGGGGTTGAGGAAACAGAGTTTTCAATCGCATTCATCACAATATTCTTGCTCGCCTTCCTGGCCGAAGAGCTTGGTCTTGCAGCCGTAATGGGGGCTTATTTTGCGGGAATAATACTCCAGCATTCCAGGGAGCTTGAAAGCCGCCATTTCTCAGAGACTATGAAAAGCATGGCCTACGGGTTTTTCGTCCCCCTATTCTTCGCGTGGATGGGACTTCAAACCGACTTGTCCTACGTCCCAATATACTTTAAGGAGATCATGGTGATCGTATTCTTCACACTCGGAATCAAGTTTGTGGGAACGCTCGCCGCAGCCCAAACCTACGGGTTGAGTCTGAAAGAAGGATTAACTTACGGATTCGGACTCGTCTCGCGCGGAGCCGACAATCTTGTAGTTCTCGCAATTGCCATAAGTCTTGGAATCTTCGCGGGAGTAACCGAGCTACTACTCGCAGCAACTGCAGTATTGATGGTAGTCAGCATAATAATCTCGAGCATCGGATTGAAAAGGTTATTGTAGAATCTAGATTACTCTTACTGCCTCCAACAAGATGGTGATTACAGCCACAACAACTCCTGCTGAAAGCATCTTCACTCCGTTACCTAATTTATCATCCTCTGATATGCTTCCTGCAATAACCCCGAGGGAGAAAAGTATTGTAGCAACGAAAATAAGGGATAATGTGAAAGCCGAATCTGCCGAAAGAAGACCGAGTTGACTTGCGATGTATGGTGAGATAATCACAAGCACTGCGATAAAAGGGGATAACCCGTTAACCAGTGTTACTTTTAAAACAATGCTGTTTAGCTGCCTCTCGATTCGTGTATCGTCCAAGTCCCTTAGAATGTGGCGTTCAAGAGTCTTCATCTCCCTTAGTCTCTCAGCCTTTTCCGCGGCATAGGCGCTCCAAACCCCTGAGACTGCTAGGGCAATCGCCGCCCCAAGACAAGAGATTAGGATGACTTTAGGATTTCCCGAGCCTGCTAGCTGCAGTGCGAGAATTATCCCAAATATTGTAAGTGAACCATCAAAGGAGTTCATAAGAAAATATCGCCTAGCTATGCTCTCTCTCGAGATTGACTTTAAGTATTCAAGAATGTTCATTGTATTAGACTTTTTTAATCAATATTCTTTCCCAATACAACCTTGTCTATACTGTGGACGACTGCTCCCGCGTCCTCGATAATTGATCTTATCCTGTCAAAATCAATGTCATCTCCCTCAAGGGTTACTTTAACCGACTCTGTCTTTTCGTCTACAGCATAGACTGAGATAGAGCTTCCGGACACTCCCTTGCTGTGCAGGATTTTTCCGAATTCTACGATGCTGGGTTTGTGGGGTTTCAAAACATCCAAAACCAGAAATACTACTGGTGCGCCCTCTTTGTCCATTTCGGTTATACTATTACTCTATCTCCATTATATACTATACTTTTCTATCACAGGTATTGATGAAAGTGACTTCACCAATGCCTTTTTTGTGTTTATCACCAGATCTTTCCTTAGGATATCCTGCAGGAATCAACGCCACCAAAGTGTATTCACCAGGAACATTCAAAAGCTCTCTCACAGTTTCCGCGCACGGCTTCTTGTCTCCCGCAACCCAGCAGCTTCCAAGACCCAGGAACTCACACGCAGTGATTACGTTCATCGTCGCAGCACACCCATCCTCTAGCTAATATTTCTCGTTCCGAAGAGCGAAAACGGCAAAACAGGCGCCGGCATCAGCGATGAAAGAACCTGTATTGCACGTACTACCTAACTTTCCAAGGATCTCCCTGTCAGTCACAGCCCCGATGAGCCACGGCTGCACGTTCCTAGCAGTTGGGGTAAGGCGCGCGCAATCCAGGATGTCGTTGATAACCTCCCCCTTTATTGTATCACTAGTATACTCTCTTATGCTCCTCCTCGTCTTGATAACTTGAGTCTCTTCCATGTGAAAACATGTTATTCACACATTAATAATCTTCAAGAAATGTGTCGGTTTCACAATCCTAACACCCTCAATCTCCCCCACATCAAGAAGGTGATGGTCGCTCGACACCACAAAATCCGCACCACCCTCCACAGCAGCCTCTAAAAAACGGTTGTCTGAATAATCCACACTCGCAGTGATCTTTTTTTCCGGCCTAATAATCCTTGATCGATCATAAAACTTCAAAACCTTATCCAAAAACTCTTTAGGAGCCTTAACCTTCCCTAAGATAAACAAGTTCTCATCCTTAATCTGAGGGGAGTAAACCGCATCAACCTTTCCGTCTGCGACAAGCTCTAGAATCCTCATCGAACTGCTCCGAGGATTCCACCTCCCAGCAATCAAAAGATTCGTGTCCAAGACGATCGTCGGTTTCACTCCAAAAGTATTTTAGGGAAAAAGAGCTATAATAGTAAAATGGCGGAAAAACACATGCCTCGGAGTGCGTCACAGGAACACGATATGGCACTCGAGCACCTTAAGGAAAGATACCTGCAGTTCAAAGTTGACCCGAACACGCTCCTCCACGTCCACTTCAAGACACAACAAGATGCGGAGATGCGCGAGTTTCTGGTGGTCGATAAGAATCCCGAAGACGTTGCACACCACTTACCACATTCATCTTGGATTGGTACCCAACGGGACATTATCTCATCCCAGGCCGGGCAAAGGACTGTTCTCTTTCCCAAAGACACCTGCAATATCGCAACCGCCAATTCCGACGGCGACTTCCATCCGCAGGACGTGGCAGTTAGACAGGAATACGGCGAATTCGACGTCCAGCAGGATACTCACTGCCGCCGCAAGAAAACAGTTCGGAAAGGCCGTGCAAACAGTCCTCGAAGCAAAGCAAGATTCAGCAGACCCTAATGCATTACAAGTCCTGCAAGAATTTCTAGGCTAAGCAAGATTTTCAAAGAGAGTCGACTATTACTACTCTCTTCATCTTGTCGCCTTGCGCAATCTTCTGGGCGACTTCCATTCCCTCAAGCGTCTGTCCGAATACCGCGTAGTTACCGTCTAAAAACCCGGCGTCCCCGATTACGATGTAGAACTGGCTGGTCGCCGAATTAGGGTCGCTCGTCCGAGCCATCCCGAACGCTCCCAATTCATGCTTTAAGTCGGGGTGTATTTCAAGTGGAATGCTCTTATCAGAGCCTCCCGCCCCTGTTGCCGTGGGGTCTCCCGTCTGGATTACGAAGTTTGGCACCACCCTGTGGAATACCAGGCCGTTGTAGAATCCTCTTTCTGCGAGTTCGATAAAGTTTTTCGTCGAAATCGGCGCTTTTTCAGTGTAAAGTTTCGCCTTTATTGTGCCTTTGTCCGTCTCGATTACCGCGTATTTTTCGCCCATGGTTTCTTCACCAACAATTTCAGTTTCATCGGAAATGACCGTTGTTGTCGTCGTCCTTTTAATCAGTGTTGTTAACCTATCGTCTAAAGTTTCTCCCCCGGATTGGTTTCCGCCGTCCAGGCACCCGCAAACAAGGACTAAGGCCGCGAGCATTAAAACGATATTTTTCATGGTAGATGATTTAGTTGTTTGTACTTAAAAGTTTTATCCCCCTAAAGAATATTCATGCACAAAGAAAATCGTATCGTTCCTTCCGAATTTCGGGAGAGGTTCAGTCTCATAGACCACGAGCGATATGAAATAATCGATAAACTTAGGGAGCATCAACTCTTCAGGATTTCTGTTTCCGTGGATGAGGTTAAGGCGGCTGAAGCAATCATCCAAGACCTTCTTTTCGCAGCCACACCCGAAAAACCCCTTGCCCAGTCAACTCTTTTCCAAATCTTCCCGGAACGGGACCGAAGAGGACTTGCCGTCCAAAATGTTTTCTCGCAAGGCCTAGGCCGGTGGAAGGCGGAGGGAAAACTTGGAACCACAATCATCCCTGGTGAACACACATACCTCCTCCCAGATGACGTTGGTAAGACCAAGTTCACTTTCCTAAATGAAAAAGCATACTACCCTCTAGAAAAATGATTAATTTTAATTGAAAATGATCAAGCAAAAGCCTTCCGGAGTGCCCGACGAATTCAAGAGCAAATTCAAGATCGCCCCCAAGGAACGTCAAGCATTAATCAAGCGTATTGCTCGAAATCCCAGACTCTTTCAGGGTGCTCCGTTATTGGATGCTGAACTAGACCTCGTGGAAGAGGAGGTGTTGAGGGTGGTCTACGCAGCTGACAGGGATAATCCAGTAGACTACTCTGTGTTTCAAGCCCATGACGAGCGGACTGAGTATCTCATGCTTATCATGGTCGCCGTCGCACGGTCGCGTTGGGAGGAGGAGGGTCTTATCGAAAATTTGGAAATCCCCGGGAGACACACTTTCGTCCAAACTGGTGTGGGAAGGAGGCGTGCACTACAACTTACAAACCAGAAAGGGTTTTACCCTAAAAACAAATAATTATGGAAATGCAAAAACACAATCAATCGCCTGAGGACTCGGACGAGGAATTAAAGGAGAAGTTTTTTTTAACCGACGAGGAGTATGAGGGTGCGCAGGAGAAGGCATTAGGGATTCTAAAGCAAGCCGCGCAAGACCCTGAAGAAAGTATGCCAGTAGGATAGTAATTTTTCGAGAAATTCGACAATAGAACCGCTTAATTGTAGCATCCATTATCCTGGGGGGAAAAGACAGGTGGGCGGAAAAGGGTTTAATCGAGGATGCGTCCCTTAAGCGGGCCTCACACCTACCTCCACAGTGATGGAAAAAGCGTGCGTGTCGCGAGAATAGTCAATGAACTCGCATTCCGTCCAAAACCTACACACTAAAGCTTTTTTATTCTCAATCTAAATTAATCTCTTGGGTGATATTAACATGAGCATGCGCGATTTTATGGAGAATCTGGACAAAGCCGGTGAAGTAATCCCCATAACCGACGAAGTCGACCCTAATCTTGCGGCCGCGAAAATCATGGCCGATTATGACGGGCGCGTCGTATTGTTCGAAAACGTTAAAGGTTCCGACTACAAGATGGTATCGGGAGTATGTTCGAGCCGCGATTTATTTGCTAAGGCAATGGGCATTTCGAAGGAAGAGCTTTTGTTCAAGATTGCGGAAGTGATCGACAATCCGACAGAGCCTGAAGTAGTTTCCAAGGGCGCCTGCCAGGAGGTTGTTGAAAAGACAGTCGATCTCGCTAAAATCCCGATTCCCACTTACACGAGCCAGGATATGGGGCCTTACATAACTGCGGGAGTTTACGTGAGCAAGGGAAAGTCTGGAAGATTGAATGCTTCCATACACCGGACATCACCCATCGGAAAGGACAAGTTCGTGGCGAGAATCTGCCACCGAGACACTTGGAAGTTCCTCGAGGAATCCGGCGGAGAGCTCCCAGTCTCAATCGCTCTCGGACTCGACCCGACAGTCTCACTTGCCGCTTCGATTTCCGCGGGAGACACGCCAGAGCTTTCCATTGCAAACTCGATGAAGCCACTCAAACTCGTTAAATGCAAGACTAATGACATTCTGGTCCCGGCGGACGCCGAGCTAGTATTGGAGGGAGTGCTTACGTCCAAGGAGCGTCATGAGGAAGGCCCGTTCGCGGACATTTCGGGAACCCTCGATAAAGTCCGCCAGGAGCCAGTCGTAAGGATTAACTGCGTCACCCACCGAAAAGACCCAATCTACCAGGCGCTCCTACCCGCCTACAACGAGCACCGCCTTCTCATGGGCATGCCGAAGGAGCCGCAGATTTACAGGAAGGTTAAGGAAGTTGCAGACGTGAAAAACGTACTTATCACTCCCGGCGGCTGCTGCTGGCTCCATGCGCTAGTCCAGATCAGAAAAAAGAATTCTGACGACGGGATATTGGCTGGTGAAGCAGCACACGAAGGTCACAAGAGCCTGAAGCACTGTGTCGTCGTCGAAGAGGATATTGACATATACGATCTCGCAGACGTTGAGTGGGCGATAGCCACGCGGTTTCAGGCTGATCGTGATGCGAAAATCTGGCAGGGGCCGGGGTCAAGCCTCGACTGCACGGCATGCACGATAGAGGGAAGCGACCGCCTCATGACAAGCAAGATCATATTGGATGCTACTATACCGGCAGGCAAGGACCGTAAAGACTTTTTGAAGGCTAAATTGGGGGAGTGAAAAATGCATTTAACGAAAGAGGACGAGCGGATTCTCGCGGGAGAGCAGGGTAATGCGGCTGCAAAGTCGATGAAGATTCTCGTTGCATTAGGTGAAATTTTCAAGGCTGAGGAGTTGATTCCCGTTGGAAGTGTTCAAATTGCGGGAGTATCTTTTGCCAACCTTGGGGATGCCGGACTCGAATACCTGGCCGAGCTTGCAATAGACGGTCAAGTAAAGGTGACTTCAACCTTGAATCCCGCAGGCATGGACTTGCGCGAATGGGAGAAGCTCGGCATCACCTCCGAGTTCGCCGAAAAACAAAACAAGGTCATTGAGGCTTTCGCCAAGATGGGTGTTATCACAACCTGCACTTGCACGCCATACTTAATCGGGAACCTCCCCGCATACGGAGAGCACGTAGCTTGGGCTGAATCCAGTGCGGTAACCTTCGTAAACTCTGTGATAGGAGCGCGCTCAAACCGCGAGGGCGGGCCGTCAGCGATAGCAGCAGCAATGATCGGGAAGACTCCTTCCTACGGCTTCCACCTAGACGAAAACCGTAAACCCCAATTCCACGTTGAAGTTAAGGCGAAAATCGAATCCATTGCGGACTGGGGTGCGCTGGGATACGCAATCGGCTCCCAATCAGACCGTAGAATCCCCTACATAACCGGACTTTCAACTACCACAACCGACAACCTGAAAAGCTTCGGCGCCTCAATCATCACCTACGGAAGCCCGCCGCTCTACCACATAAAAGGTGTAACACCTGAGGCGAGCTTGCACAAGCCTCCAAAAGAGAAGGTAACTGTAACCAAGGAGGATTTGGACGAAGCTTACAAATCCCTAAACGATGAGGCCACGGAAGTTGACTTCGTCTCATTGGGCTGCCCTCACGCGAGCATGAGAGAGATTGCGGAAGTCGCAACATATCTCAAAGGCAAGAAAGTAAAGGAAGGTGTCGAACTTTGGATTGCGACTGCGCGTCCCACAAAGGACATCGCCGACGAGCGCGGCTACACAAAGATAATCGAGGATGCTGGCGGCAAGATGGCTGTCGACACATGCATGGTGGTCGCCCCCATAAAAGGGCGGTTTAAGACGATGGCGACGACGAGCGCGAAAGCATGCTTCTACGCGCGAGGGAAAAACAAGATGCAAGTGCACATAGGCGACTTCACAGAATGCCTTAATGCAGCGGTCGACGGAGTGTGGAAAAAGTAAGATGACCACAAAGATTGTGCGTGACGGAGGAATCGGACAACCTGAAACGCACACGATATCGGCAACACTACCAGTCGACCCCAAAAACTTCATGGACTCGAAAAAACCGTTCGACCGCCTAAACGACGAGGTCGGGGAAGTGCTCGCTGAATTCGGTTTCGCAGGCAAGGTAAAAAACAGAACGCTTTTATGCTGTGAGGAAGTCGCTTCAAACATCGTGCAGTTCGCGCTCCCCTGTGATGCCCGCGTAACAGCGGAAGTCACAGCCGAACAAGCAGCAGTCTCCTTTACCTGGCGTCAGCAACGGGACGTCGACTTCGTAACCATTGCAAAGGAACGGGAGAGAGGGCTTTGCGAGCTCACCGCTCCGGGGGACGGGATGGCAGCTGCAGAATTTCGCGATACTGAGGAAGGTGAGAGGTACGCTAATGCACTTTCCCAGCGTATCGAAGATGAGGAAAAAGGTGGCAGGCAAGGTGGCGGCGCAGGCATGGGGGTTCTTCTTATGACTACAATGCCCGACCGATTCGAAAGCAGTTATGACGCCGACACTCACGAAGTAAATGTATCATTCACGGTGAAAAACCGGGAGGACTAGAACATGGATCTTAAGGGACGCGTGATAAACAAGGGAAAAGCTTATGGCGAGGCCTTGGTGACCAAAGACCCCATAAGCTTTTACGGCGGGGTCGACCCTGAGAGCGGGGTCATAACCGACAAAGACAACAGCCTGAACGGGCAGAGCATCTCCGGGAAAATACTGGTTTTCCCCTACGGGAAGGGCTCTACGGTCGCACCCTACACGATATACCAGCTCGTGAAAAACGGTAAGGCACCGCTCGCCATGATCAACCGGGACGTTGAAACCATCGTCGCCGTCGGATGCATCATCTCCGACATTCCCGCGGTCGACCAGATAGACGTCACTAAAATCAAGTCCGGCGATAAAGTGAAAGTCGAGGGTAACAAGGTAACTATTGTTTAAACTTCCTTTTTTATAGCTTATTATACCGAAATGCCCAATAAATTAGGAAGTAATATGAAAATTATAGTTCATTCTGTGGGGAGTGCGCTTAATCCAAATGGCGAAATACGGATTGGAGTTGCCTTTACTACAGATTGCCTACTGCCACCCAAGATAACTGAAAAAAAACCAGGTGCCACTACAATTCAAATAATACCCGGAATTCAAACTCCACTACCTCAATCGCCACGTGAGAATCGAGCAACCTTCTTTTTCACCGAAGAGGAATGGAAGAAATTGAAAAAGAAACCAAATGTGGGTGATGAATACACGCTCTCTTTTGGAGATGATAATAGCATAATACTTAAACCGTGATGCATAATGTTGCCAAGAATAGACATACAAGTAATCTTGTGGAAAGAAGGTAAAGGATACGTAGCTAACTCACCGCTTTTTGGTGTCGTAAGCCAAGGTGATACAGTGCGAGATGCACTATATAACATCAAAGAGGCGTTAGAACTGTATCTAGAAGATGAAGATGTTCAAAAGTCTATTAACTACAAGGACGTTCCTAAAATAACCATAAGCATCACTCCTACAGAAGAGGAGGTACAGAGGGCGGGAGGTTTCTATAATGAAATTACCCCTCCGCTCAGGTAGAGAAGTAATAAAAGCTTTTTCTAAGGTAGGATTATATCCAACACGCCAAAAAGGAAGTCATGTACTACTTAAAGGTTTGTATAAAGGAGAACTTAGAACCTTCCCAGTCCCTCTCGCTAAAGAACTCAAGAAGGGCACCTTACAGGGGATAATTAAACAAGCAGGTATGGAAGTTGATGAGTTCCTTGAACTACTTTAACACTCGAGTTACTGGTTGATGACATTCCCGCCGTCGACCAGATAGACATCACGAAAATCAAGTCAGGGGACAAAGTAGAAGTCGACGGGGAGAAAGTGATTATAGGCTAATAATCGTATAATCCTAAAAACAGGGGATAAAATGTCCCGGAAAAAAACCCTTCAAACGCGCGGAGCCCACAACTGGAAGACTCATCCCGAGCTTCCCAGAGTCCATGAGAAATTCGACCAAACCCACCTTCCCGAAAATATTCTGGGACTGTACGAGCGGGTTGCAGGGATTTATGAATTAAGTGTTGATGACCTCGCTCCTTCGCGGGATTATAATGTGAGCGCTTTAGGGGCGAAGGCGAATTATTCCAAAATCGGTCACACGATCAGACTTACTCCCTCTTTAGTTAATGAGCCAACAATAAGACATGATCCTAGAGTGCACATGGAGTTGGGTCTCTCTCTTGTGACGTTGATTAATCCGGATGCAGTCATCGAGAGTCTTTCAAGGCCTGGTTTTTCACATCATCAAGGACATGACGAGCCCATCAGCATGGGCGATGCCTTCAACTATTCTGTCAGGCGGTTGGGTGCCGCATTCGGGAAAAACATGTTCTCCAGTTCACTGGCTAAGGCTGCAGTGAAAGATAATGAATCGCTTATGCCCGAGCTTCCACCACTCACAACTACGGCAGCCCTCACAGCGGGCTTGGCGTTGGGCGCTTTCGTCGGCGGGACCCTCGGCTCGGGAGTCGTTGGTGCGGGAGTTCTTATTGGTGTGGCATATCGCATGCAGGCGAAAAGAGACGATGCAGTCCAGAATTTTGTTAAAAGATACGGGCAAGACGGATTCATCCTTCTGGCAGTGGAAAACCCCCACAACCTCTTTCAGACGAATTTCAAACGGATCGAGAAAAAGTGGGTTGATTCAGGTCAACTACACCCTCCTGAAGACGGGAAGAAAGGATTCTTGACGCCCTTAGGAGAGGATGAAATAAGGCTGAGAATGCCTAAAAGTGAATTAGAGAGAAGACTTACAGCCATGTCGAAAAACAGGGGTTATCACCCCTACAACCCGCAGCAATGATTATCTCCGACATTCCCGCGGTCGACCAGATAGACGTCACTAAAATCAAGTCCGGCGACACGGTGACCGTCGCCGACGGCATCGTGACCGTAACCTAACCCATTTTTCTTCGCCATCCACCTAAAAGTAACCGTTATGCCAAAGACTAGGCAGGTGCGCATCATACGCAAGATAGGTGATGAATCGAGAAAACAGCGCGGAAGGCCCGCAGACGAACAAGCGTGGGTCATTGACGTCAAAGACTCTGAAGAAATCCAGGACAAACTGGGTGCTGCCGGGAACAAGGAAAGCATTGTCTACTCGCTCGGCGCACTCGCCACCCACCTTCAAATGGGCGGCAGCACCCTCCACGGAAGGCTGAAAAAACAGCCGGAACTCGGCGTCACACTTCCAGGAAAAAAGGGCAGTGAACGCTGTTACACGTCGCAGGAGCGCCGCCTAATCGAAGGCGAACAACGGGAACTTGCCGCTCGCGACACCGATTTTGTTAATAGTCACATGATTTCGGACCGTCTCGATGTGGGGGCACTCACCTTTCTCAAACGCCTCCAACGCTTTACAACCCTTCCCGGCTCAAGAGACCGTAAGCTCATCTGCGGAGTCCCCTGCAAGATATTCCGCATACATGCACAGGACGAGCACCGCTTCCCGAAGAGTTTCCACGCCTTCGACCTCACCCTCCCCAAAATAGGGCGTCCGACCGCGTCACCCCCAACCCTTAAGCGGCTCTCCCAATGCTTTGACGCGCTCGGTCTTCCCGTAGGTAAGGCTGAACGGTTTGTGAGTGTGGAAGGAGACTATCACTCACCTCAACTCGTCGTTGGATGCGAGGAAGGCGACGTAACCGTCCACGTTCTACCTGCAGGCAAGCGACGCGACAAACCGCTTCCGAAAACACCGCTCGCCGGTGCGTGGAATCCGTTCGACCCCGCCCGCCTGCACGTCGACATGAGCTTTATCGAGCTTTTAGAGGCGTGCCCGGACTGGTCGCACCGAGTCATGTGGGAGTCTCGCAGGCAAAGCCTGCCGCCGGAATACCGTGGATTCGTCTTCAGCGACGAACTGCGGGAGGAATTTCCCAAGCTCCCGAAAGACACCTTGCTCACGCTTTCCAAGAAACGGGGTTGGGGGTTGGGGGTTGATGAAGGATACTCGCACGTATATCCCCGTGGAAAACGTCGGGGAGGCACAAGCGTCATCTACTCACGAGAGCATGCGCGCGAACTGCGCGCCTTCTACCGGAAGAAATACGCGCTTGAAGGCTGGCTTTCACCCAACCAGTTCGCGGAGCGTGTTGGCGTCGGCACCCACCGGGTGACGGAATGGGTGGCTCGCGACGAAGACGTTCTTTCCCTGTTCGGTTGCCCCGTTGAACTGCACGGGAGGAACATGCTCATTCCACCGCTTTCTGAAGAGCAGTTCAGCGAGCTTGCAGCAATTCAGGGCGCTCGCAGCAAGCGGGATCGTCTCAAGCAGATGTTGGGGGAGAATCCCCCTACTGCCACCTACCACGACCCGCGCTTACGTGCGGAAGTATTCGTTATCGCGTCAAACGAGCGGGCGGCCTCTCATGAACCCGAACCCTTATCCGATGCTCAAGTCACCTCCCTCCCAGCGCAAGCTCCGACGACTACAAAAAGCTTGATTGAAGACTCCTACAAGCAGCTTCTGGCCCTGCTCGAAGGATCACGGGAGGAATCCAATGAGGTCATAACCGCGTTTAACAGAATGCTTCAAAATGGCATGCTCAATACAATTCCCTCCGTTTTAGCCCACTTCCACAATATGCCGGAGGCGACGGGCGACAGGTTCCCCGTCATTTTGGGCTTCGCCCGCACAATAAATAAAATATCCTCTGCTAGTTCTCAATCTCAATTCCGGGGTATGCTAGACGGGCTGACGCACAACCTCTACGACCGTGAGTACACCAACTTTTTGCGGCAGGTTTCGGGGGAGAAACCTTAAACAGTCTCTTTTAGAGCGGACTTCCTTATCGCATTAATCAGGTTATTGGGTGTGAACGGGTGCTGGAGATAGCCGGTTGGCGAAACGTGCCGTGCAACATGGCTTGCATAAAATTCATCCGCTCTGGTGGGGCGGCCACCTTGGTGTTCCTTCCATTCTGGCGGCTCCTCGGTAGACGTAACGATGACGGGAAGATTTGGTCGCATGCCCTTAAGCTGGAGTAATAATCGGTCGCCTTCTAATACGCCATCTGTGGCGGTCTCGCCACGGTCGACGACAAGAACATCAACGTCGCGGAACGGTTCAACTGATTCGAGGAAACCGGGGAGAAGTCCCTCTTGTTTCTCCCTTTCCCGCAGGCTAGTATTGTGGGCGGACTCGTCCAGGCGCGTGAGCGCACCCTCAAAGCTCACTCCTTCAGCTTGAAAGCCCGCCTGATTTAAGAGGTCGATCATGGTTCCCCTTACTGTCTCGTTGTTGTTTACGACTAATACCCTGTTTTTTCCGCCGGTTTTTTCGTGGGCTAACTTTTCCTTTATTGCGGACATGTTATTCATACGCTTTTATCAAAGAAAAATGGTTGGGAATTTATTCTTTAAAACCCCTTAAATTATTCATGCATCGGAGAATCGTCAAATACATTGATACTGGTAAAGGCCCCATACAGCAGGAAGTTAAGCCCTCCTTCCAACACCCTGAGACAGGCCCTGAAGGAACATACTACCAAATAAGACTAGGAGACCGCGACAAACTAGTGACATTCAGAGACGCTCCTGGCGTAAGCATGCTTGGGGCGGATTCAGTATCCCAGATGCTTAGGGACCCGAATAACAAGGGCAGGTCACTCTATTTTGTGCAGATGGGGGATGACGAGTTCAGGCATGTGGTGCCAGTAGAGCCTCCAATGGGAGGTTTCGAGGCCGGGGCCTTGAATGCCATGGCCGCTGAGAGAGTTAAGATAAATCGCGAAGACCCGCTTGCAAAAAGGTTGGTTCGCTATATCAATGACGCTGAATACCCTCAAATAAGACGGGAAATCGCGGAGATGCCGCTCGGTCAAGTAGTTCGTTTCTCCTCTCTTATTGGCATATTCTACGAGTCTGATATGGGAGATAGGATCCTACGGGGTATTAAGGAGGAAAAAACTTGGGATCAGCTTTTTGGTGATTTACGCCGGTGGGATGGCTACTCTCTCGTAAGGCTGGGAGAAGTTGTTCCGGAACGGGTTTCCGACAGGCCCCTCCGGTGGGGAAGCATGCCGCCACTGGTCAGGGGCGTCCTCTCAAGACACGGCTACGATCTCATTGCGCTTCCCGGCGTTGCGGAGGTTGGGACCCACTCTGACTTATACACTTCGAAAAAGAGTCTGGACGAGAGTTTATTCCTGGGTAAAACCGAGGGTGAGGTCGAACGTAACATACCTATCTCCGCGACTTTGCTTAAAGAAAATTTCAGGGACAGGGCGAAATTAGCAGGAAGCAGTAATCCTATTGACGAGGCAGAAAACCTCATGCTTGCCTCAAGCTACTCTCCGTTCCAGTTGGCTGAACGTTATGGTCACAAGTGGTTGAAGTTGAATGCGCTAGCCAAGGAGTTGACGTCACCAACTGAAGTACTTCACGGTGTAAGCGACGTCTCCGAATTCCTCGTCGTCCACAGGTGGAATCCTTTACTTCCGGAAGGATATGAGGTGGCAATTAATCGGAGGTGGATTTTCAGCGACTCCAATAATTGCCTTGCGACCAAAACCCCCCTAGTTAAGGCCGTGGCAGAGCTTAACGAAGGTTTTAACCAGGTCGAGGCGGCCGGGGCCGGCGAAAAAGACGCGCTCATCGCGGAGAACTCAGGTAAACTTCAGGGGAATCTGGCGGGTTTGAGGGCTGCATTGCTTCGCGACGCAAAATCCCACGAAATAGAAATACAAGGAAAATCAGGGCTCCCCGAACACGACCCCTATTTAAGGCAGCTTCGTGTTTTCGACGACAACGCACACTTCCTCGTAAACGGCTTGGGTCCCCTCGTAAGACATCCTAGAGAGGCATTTCTGCTTTTCGGAGCCTGGAGGGAGAAACGCCTACTCGGCTTATGAATGCTTTTTATTGAATCCCTGCAATCCTTAATCTGTCATGGACAAGCCGGAATGCAAGACTTGTGGGATGCGGGTACTATGCGAGGAAAACGCCAGATCATGGATTTTCTTCCTGATTGGAATTATCGCGACGGTTTCGATAAGAATCATTGAACCCTTAAATGCCGTGGACCCAATCTACGGTAAAATATCCTGGTATGTTGGAGTCACAGGCTTTTTCATCTTCTTCATCTACAAATACCGGATTCTAAACAAACGGGCGAAAATCATCAAGGAGACCGGCTTGATAGAAAAACTTTCAAACCATAAACTCCTGGATCCAGCAGACTCAATCCTTCTATCCCAGATAGTCTGCAGTCAGACAAGCTGGAAGGAGCGCACAAACTTCTTCGTCATCTTCGGATTGTCTGCGCTCGCATTGGCTGTCGCACTGGTCTTCGAGTTTCGGAATTAAATTTAACCTTGTATTCGTATTTTAAAATTGCAATGAAACGGGATGTCAACTACGCCTTAATGGGGCTTTTGCTCTTAACGCTCATATCCGTTGTGGGCTTGTCCGCCTACTACAAGTATACTTTCCACGACCTCGGAAAACGCTATGAACAAGCACGAGTCGAGATGGAGGCGACTTACGCCGAATTAAATCGCACTCAATACGAGCTAGACGAGAGAACTCGGCTATTGCACGAGCGGGAGGAGGCGCTCGAGGACAAGGAGACTAAGATGGACGAGTACTTCAGCGCCTTGGACATAAGCCGGCAGCGGGAGTCAAGCCTCGGAGACATGTTCAACCAGATAAGGACTGAAAACGCACTCCTCGCCCAACAAATCACCGACACTCAAAACGAGCTCGACAAGACGATAAAAGACTTCAGCGCCCTCACGAAAAACTACAATGAGAGGACGGCCGAGTTTACGACCATGAAAAATCTTTTCGTGCAAATAGGCGCGTCCCTAGACTACATCGAAGACCGCTCCGAAGAGATGAGCTATAAAGTCTCCGACATCGAGTATGCCGTAAGTGACCTTGATGATGAGATAGACAAACTCTCAGATAGTCCAGTAAAAGGCAAAATTTCAAGCGAGGTACAGACCATTGACGCGAGCATCTACGAGATCTCCTACGCCTTAAACAAGCTTCAAATCAAGATTAACGACACCGACTATTATCTGAGCAGAATAAAGGGTTTGGAATGACTAAGTCTTATAAAAAAAATCTTTTAAGGCAGTTGGGAGAGGCTAAGGGAGTATACTGGTTGACCAGGATTTACGGGTGGCTGATCCTTTATCTCGCAGCCCTTCTAGGATTCACGATACTATTCCACTTGATAGGTGTGAAAACCGTTTACGCTCTAATCCCCTCAACATTGTACATCGAATTCCTGGTCATACTCCAGCTCTTGTTCAAGCCCAATATTGTGGAGCGGATCGAGCAGGTGGAGGCGGATTTTGACGGGAGCTTGAGGACTGCGTACGAAAACAGGGAGAAGAAGAATGTTATAGTAGACGACCTCCTTCATTCTGCGGAGTCGAAACTTAAGATGGTGGGCTACTCTAAGCTCATGGACGTTGAGGAGCTTACTTACAGGACTCTTTCGACAGTTATTCTCGCATTCATATTCATCACACTCATCGTCGTAAGCTACCAGGATCTGGTACTAGATCTTAAAATCCGGGAGACTGCCTTAACCCGGGCCGGGAAGGCAATCCGGGAGAATGGGGAGCGGCTTTTCGGCGGGGGAATCTGGGAGTCTTCAGAGGATTACTCCGCTCCTGAGGAGGAAGACGAGTTGGGGGCGTCATCTGGCGGCTTGCAGCCAGGATTTTCCGAAGGCCCGATCGAGGGTAAAGGTGGGGGTGTCGGGGGCGAGGCCAACCTGGATATTTACGGGGAGCCGGGGTCTGCAAACCTTTGGGGCCAGGAGCTTGACATGGAGCTTCACCCCGAGTTCGGCGGCGACGTCGACGTGAACGAGGAGGCTAAGACTCTCGGGCAAATCGCTTATGCATTGCCTGAAGTTGAAGGCAGTGAAGAATACAAGGATTATCCTGTAGAACAGGAGGAGCTTGTTCGAAAATACTTTGAGAAACTTTTGGAGGGAAGCTAAATGACAGATAAAGGAAAAAGCCTGTGGGATATGGCTGAAGAATCTGAGGGAAAACAAGAATTAATGGACGAGGAAGTGAAGAAGGTGTACTCTGCCATGGGCGAGATTACGTCGGGATTAAGAAATGAGGTTGGAAAAGTCGTTGTAGGGCAGCAGGACGTGCTCGAGCAGATTTTGATTGCAGTGTGCTGTGGAAGCCACGCGCTCCTTGAGGGTTTTCCAGGCCTTGGAAAGACTCTTATGGTCCGAACCCTGGCCGACGTCATGGACTTGTCTTTCAAGAGGGTGCAGTGTACGCCAGACATCATGCCTTCAGATATTACTGGAACCTACATCATAGTCGAAGATGATGCGGGACGGAAAAGCTTCCACTTTGAAAGAGGACCGATCTTTTCGAACGTCGTTTTGGCGGACGAGATAAACCGGGCAACACCCAAAGCTCAGTCAGCTCTTCTGGAATCCATGCAGGAGAAACAGGTCACAGTCGGAAACTCAACCTACAAGCTAGACCCCCCATTCTTCGTGCTTGCAACCCAAAACCCGATCGAGATGGAGGGAACGTATCCCCTACCCGAAGCCCAGCTAGACCGGTTTCTGGTCAAGATACTAGTAGATTATCCAAAGCGTGAAGAAGAAGGCGAGATAATAAACCTTTATGCGTCTGAAAAACAGCCGAGCGTGCAAAAAGTACTTACGAAAAAACATTTGCTGGTTTTACAGGACTTAACCCGGAAGATGCCCATGTCTGAGGATCTCAAGGAAAAAGTATTGGACATTGTCACAAACACAAGACCCGGGAAAAACAAGTTCGCGAAAAAATACCTGGACTACGGGGCATCACCTCGGGCTGCCATCGGCCTGGTTTTGGCCGCCAAGGCGCGTGCCCTCATCTCTGGTAGAAATTATGTGAACAAGCAGGACGTAAAATTTATGGCCTACCCGATCCTCCGCCACAGGCTTATACTGAACTTTGAGTCAGAGCGCAAGGGGATTAGCGCGGACGAAGTGATCGAGGAGATACTGCACGAGGTAGGCTGATGCCCATAGACGCATCCTTTATCGACGAGCTTAAAAAGCTTACCCTAACTTCGAGGAGGAGGGTTTCAAGCATTTACACGGGGACGAAAAAGAGCATTCAGCAGGGCAAGGGCATTGAGATAATCGATCACCGCGAATACTTTCCTGGAGACGACCTTGAGACCGTCGACTGGAGGATTTACGCGAGAACAGAGAAACTATACATAAAACGCTATGAAGTCGAGAAGAATCTCGCATTACACATACTCTTGGATGCGAGTTCGTCCATGAGCTTTACGACCCAGAATATGGGTAAATTCGATTACGCCGGGAGCCTTGCCGCAGGATTCGCCTACCTTGCAGTGCAGGAAAACGAGAAATTCTCTATCTCGCTTTTCGGGGAGAAGCTTCGGGCCGTCATGGACTTGGCGCGGGGGAAACCCCACTTCTTCAAGGCGATTGAAGTGTTGAATGCGACAAAACTTGAAGGGTCTACCGACATGGCCAAGTGCATGCAAGAGTATCGAAGCCTCATTAAATCCAAGGCATACGTCATACTCTTCTCAGACTTCTTCCAACCCTTAAACGAGCTTGAGGAGGGAATATTCCGGATTGCGAAAAGTTCTGCCGAACTCCTACTAGTGCAAGTACTTGATCCCGGTGAAGTGTCACTCACCTTCAAAGACGACATCATATTCGAAGACATTGAAGACCACGCGCAAGAGAGGTCTTTCATGTCCCCCAAGTTCATAAAAGACTATAGTAAAAGTCTGATTGATCATACTTACGCTGTAAGGGAAATCTGCGACCGATTAGGAGTCGACTTTTACTCGGTTACAACTGACAAGCCGATTTTCCCGACTTTCGTATCTCTAATAAACCGGGAGGTGGAAAATGCCAGCCTACCCTCCAATTAACCTTTTTTTCGGCCTACCGCAAGCACTTTGGGCTTTCACGCTCATAATACCATTAATACTACTCTACCTTCTGAAACCCAAGCCGAAAAAGATAGTTTTTTCATCAATCATGTTCATAAAACACATTGAAAAGTCTAAGAGATTCCATTCTGCAATCAAAAGATTTGTGACAGACCCACTCCTTCTAATCCAGATTCTGATAATCGCCTTTCTCATACTCGCAATCTCAAACCCCTTCTACAAAACTAATGAAGTAGTTAAAAACAGGGAATCAGTGATCCTTCTTTTAGACGCTTCAGCAAGCATGAAGGCAAACGACGTCTACCCTACGCGGTTCGACGAGTCTGTCAAAGCCGCTCAAAAGGTTTTGGGGTCTCTCACAGAGGAGGATTCCGTGGCAATAGTCATCTCGGAAAAAATCCCGATACTGGCGTTTAAGAAGGGGACTCCAAGCCAGGCGCTCACAGTACTCTCCAAGCTTAGGCCGTCGGACTCCCCTGGAAATCTCGGCGACGCCCTATACTTTTCCAAAGACTTGTTGACCGAGGAAAACGCTTCAAAGAAGATTTTTGTGTTCTCGGATTTCTCCTTCCAGGACGGGATGGACGTTGAGGCTGCGAAAAGCATAGCCCAGCGAGAAGGCACTCACGTTGAGTTCGTAAGCGCGAACAAAGGCCACAGAAATTTCGCCATAACCTCAATTATCGCATCTCGAACTCCAACAGACAAGACTCGCGTATACTTAAGCTTCATGGTGACAAACTATGGGGGCGTGGAAGAGTTAGTCAAGGCAGACGTCTTGCTTGACAATCAGACCTTCGACTCCATCGAAAGAAAAGTCCCACCCCATTCAAGCGTACTCTATACAAGAGAGTTTAGCGTAAGCTGGCGGGAACACTTGATAACAGTGGAACTCGACGAAAGTGACGACTTAACAGTGGATAACAAGGCGATGGTTTACCTGCCAGAGCTTAGAACCTTGCGTCTTGTTCTGATTTCAAACGACTTTATCGGGGGGGACAGGTTCGTCCGCTATGCGTTGGGTTCGATAAACAACGTCCGGTTGTTTGATTCCGCCCCGCCGGTCACCCCCCGCACGGAAGACATTGACACGGTCGTCGTGGGCAACTTCGAAGAAGACAAGGTTCTCCCCGGAACCTACGCCGACATCGAGCAGGTCGTCTTGAGGGGTGGAGCCTTAGTGGTGTCGCCTTCAATGGGCTTGACAAGAGTAACCGATCCTAAATTCAAAAAGATGCTTCCAATCACATTGTCGGGAGTCATAAACAGGGAATCTGAAATCATCAGAAAACTAAACCATGAGGCAATAGACGAGCGTGAAGTAGTATTCGAAGAGACCATAGTAAAAAGATACTATGAGGCTTGTGCGAAAAACGACACTGTAACTCTCGCCGAAACCCGCGACGGAAACCCCCTCATAACCTACCACACATACGGCAAGGGGAAGGTAGTGTACCTGGGACTTAGCTCTGATCCCGAGTGGAGTAACTTTTACTACACTGCGTCTTACCCGATACTCTGGTCTCGGCTGATTGACTGGGTTAACGTCCCGGAAGGTGAGGTTTCCATATCATCGTATTCTGCAGGAGATTACATGCCTAAAGTCAAGGGTAAGGTATTGGTCACAACGCCTCGGGGGAAGAAGATTCAGTCATCAAACATCCTGCTTGATGAGGTGGGAGTCTACTATATTGAACACGAAAGCGGAGTAGACACGTTGACTGTGAACTTGGAAAACTCTCGGGAGTCTAATACCTCGATTATCTTGGACGTGAAGAATTCAGTCCCAGCAGAGTCTTTCAAAATCGAGGAGGAGGAGGTTGAGGTCGACAAAAAGATATACACTTGGCTTGCATTCGCAGGTATATTACTGCTAGTCTTTGAGGCTTTTTTCCTAAGGCGGAGGGGTTACTATGCAAGCTGACTACATTTCACAATTAACCGAGACCGGGAGAAACACGATCCCCTACATAACCAATGCCATTTCAAAAATCACCCCGATAATTGCGGAAATACACTTGGAAAAACCGAAGATGCTCTTTTTGTTCTTCCCAATAATCCTATTTTTCGTAATACCACTTCGCGGCCGGTTAAACAGCCGTAAAAGATCCTTCCTGTTGTCAAGGATAATCATACTCTCACTTCTCCTGATTGCGACAGCCTCCCCCTACGTGTTAAAAGAGGATGATGGAATAGAAAAGAAATCAACAATCACTGTTTTGGTGGATTCGTCAGAGAGCATGGGATTATACCCCAACTACCGCTCGATCGCAAAAAATGCTTTCGAAGAAATCAAGTCTAAAGTATCTGCGTATACGACGGAAAGCGATATTAAAATAAACTACTTCGGCGGAGGCAATAGGACTGCGCTGGGAGACGCCCTATACCAGACGATTCTAGGCTCCTCCAAGGAAAACAACATCATACTGGTGGTGAGCGACGGAAAATCCAACCACGGGAAAGATTTAAGCTCGATTGCACGGCTCATTTCCGAGTCTAATGCGACAATATACCCGATCCTTCCAGGACCATCCTATCTTGACGCGTCGATCACAAACGTTTACGGTGCGGCGAAGACTCCGAAGGAATCCGATTATGAAGTTATCGTGGAAGTCTCAAGAACCGGGGGTGAAGAGTCGGAATACGATCTTAGAATCCACGTTGACGGCGACAAAAAAACAGCAAAGAAAATCAAGCAAACTAATACCACGGAATACATCGGATTCACTCTAACATTCAAAGACGAAGGAATCAGGAGACTCACCTTCGAACTCGTCCCTTCCGGAAACGATTTCTTCCACGCCAACAACAACTATACGAAGGTCGTGGAAGTAGTCGCAAAACCCAAAGTCCTCGTAGTGTCCAGCAATCCAAACTCTCCCTTATCCCAGATTCTTAGAAAACTATATGACGTCACCGAAGCAGGCTCAATACCCCGAGACTTCACACCCTACACAGCAATCTACATAGACAACATCGACTCACACCCCCTGGACGTAAACATCGAGTCACTGCGAAATTACGTGACCGATGGAAACGGCCTCGTAATCGTAGGCGGAAACGCTTCATATGACAGGGGAGGCTACAACCTAAGCTACATAGAAAACATGCTCCCAGTACGCTCCCGGGAAAAACCCAAGGAAAAAAGAAGGCCAATCACGGCGCTGTTTCTAATGGACATTTCAGGGAGCGGGCAGTATACTGGCATAACGGAAAAAACAATCGATCTGGAAAAAGCATTGGCAATAAAACTTATTGGAGAGCTCGACTTGAATGATTCCCTTGGAGTTATCGCCTTCAACATGAATGCGTTTCCCATCTCAAATATCGTGCCAGTCGACGTTGGGAGGGACAAGGTGATCGACAGGATACTAAAACTTAAGTCCGGCGGGGATACGGACATGATACAGGCCCTTGAAATGTCTGAAGACTATCTGCGGGAAGAGTCGAACGAGAGGATTATCGTGTTATTATCTGACGGGATCATCCGGCTTACGAGACTTCCCTCAACCGTTGACTCGATCAAATCCCTCACCCAAAAAGGCGTTAAAGTCTACCTTGTGGGCGTAGGCCAAGACAACGTGGGAATCTCCACACTAAAATACATCTCCCAAGCTTCAGGAGCGCTCTTTTTCGAGCCTAAGGAGTATCAGAGGCTGAAGCTTTCCTTCAACCGGGAGGCGAAGGACGATAAGGAAAAGATTTCGGTTGCCGTGTTGGATCCCCACCACTTCATAACCCGGAATCTAAACCTTGGTGGGGCGGAGATTTCCGACTACAATAACGTCAGGGAGAAGCTTAACGCCCAAGTTCTACTTTCCACTGAGGGAGGATCCCCGATTCTCACCGTCTGGCGGTTCGGACTCGGGAGGGTCGCATCCCTTTCAACCGACAACGGCCTTACCTGGGCTACTGGACTATACTCCGGTGAAGCTGCAAAATTCATTCCCAGCCTTACCAACTGGGTTGTCGGAGACATTGAAGGCAGGAAAAACACGCTCATTGAGGTTGAAGACTCGTTTTTAGGGGAACCCGCGCTTGTGATAGCCAAATGCGACAAACCCCTGGTGGTTAGGCTTTCACCGTTTGGCGGGGGGGAAGAGGATTTCCCTGTGAAAAGGATTGGATTGAACTTGTACACCGGCGAGTATCAAGCCACCACTTCGGGAGTATACCTGGCGGGGGCTGCGTCCGAAGATGGGACGGACTCCACAGGCTTTTCCGTGAACTATCCAAAAGAATACAAGGATGTGGGAGTAGACCTAGCGGGTTTGGAAAAGCTCGCGCGCCTAAGCCAGGGAAAACTGTATGTGAGCGGCGAATCACTGCAGCTTACTCAAGACGTGGTTTTTTCCGTGAAAAACCGTTCGAAAGTAACCTCAACAGAGAAAAACCATTTAACACTCTACTTTCTCGCTGCCGCACTCACAATTTACTTCATAGACACTGCGGCGAGGAGAATATCCGACATAATAAGGCTTACTGGTGCGAACTAACGGATTCAAATCTTAAGTCCCATCCTCCTCTCAACACCCCTGACCAAACCCCGCCGCATAGCCCTTTTAGGCGATAAATTGTCTTCAATCTTGGGGGTTTTCCCCCGCTCGGTTGCATGGTCCATCCCCCTTCCGACGAGATAGACCACACAGACGGAGAAGACGATCAAGGCTGTCACAATGAATATTCCCACTGATGCAAGCTTGTATCTGCCCAACGCATTTTTTATCGAGCCTGGGGTTAAGCCTCCGAAAAATTTTTTCGCTGAAATTGCAATGTCTTGCGCGTCGGCAGGCTCAACATCCTTGGGAGGCAGAATCGATTTTATCGAAGTTGAAGTCTTGTTTTCCACCACGACTTTACCTTCAAGCTTGTCAATCAAATTAACCATCCTTGAAGTTCCCTTAAGATCCCCCACCTGAAGGTATGCTGCGCGCGCCTTCTGAGCGTATTCGATTGCAGACTCATTAAGCCTGTCTCTTTCAAAGTCTAGTGCGAGCTGCTCGAAGGCCAGGGCACTTTGCTTGACGGCTGCGGTGGCGGTCTCAAGTAGTATCACCTGCTTTACCGCACCCAGTACTGCGTCTCCCATCCCGTCGCCGCTAAGATCAGATACTGCAAGGTCTCCAACCGATACGAGAAGCTTCGACTTGAATAATTTTTCTCCCGAGTCTGCGAACACGTAAAGCGAGTCCGAGCCCGCTAGCACTTCCGGGGAACCGTCGTTGTTCAGGTCTGATGCGATAAGCGTGTAAACTCGGTCCGCTGTTACCGCAGTCCACAACCTCGTCCCTTCCGCAGTGTATGCGTAAACGTTGTCGGAGCCGAACAATACCTCGCGCTTCCCATCATTTAATAAGTCAGTGGTTGTGACTTTGTCAACCCTGCTTACGCCTGTCGCATTCCAAAGTTGGTTTCCTTTTGAATCCAATACTAAAAGTTCCGGCTGTGATGCGGCGAAAACTTCGACTTCACCGTCCGAGTTGATGTCATCGACGGCGAGGTCGAAAACCGCGCCAGGCGTCTTAGCCTCCCAAATCATTTTCCCGGAATCATTCAGTGCAATAACCTTGGACTTCTTGTTGTATGCTGGAGTACACGCCTTGTGCACAGTGTCGACTCCTCTTTCAATGAATCCCACTAAAACCTCGTCAGCTTCCGAGGAACTTAATGATACTGCATGGAGGATGGCCGGCATCTCGTAATCCAGTTTGTAAATCCACTTTCTCGTTCCATTCCCGTCAAGGGCGAACACGCTGTTTTTTTCACAAGCCTGCGAGTACACCCCCACAAAAAGGGTTCCGTCTCTTCCCGGCTCGATAACCCGAACGTTATTGTTTCCGACGTAATACTTCCACAAGAGCTCTCCCGACGTATTTAGCATGTAAACGTGGGATCCCCCACCAACCACAACCTCAGATTTCCCGTCAGCGTCTACGTCGGCTGCGACCACCGTAAAAACGTATGTCGGGATCGAATACTCCCACAGAATTGATCCGTCACCGTCAAACACTCTAACAAAGCCTTCTGAAGAGGAGGAAACGATTGCTTCACCCCGGCCGTCCCCGTCCACATCCCCGACAGATAGGGAGCTTATAATCTCTTTGGTGGTGTAGTTCCAGGCCTCCCTCATATAATCTTGGCTTTGAGCTTGCGCTATTTCCGTTAAAGACAAAACCAAGATGATTGTGCAAATCTTTAGTAAAAGATTCATCCTAAATACCGATACTAGTCTTAAGAGTGGTGTAACCTTTATCCTCGATAGCTTTTGAAACCTTATCCTGCAGGGCCTCCCCCGGAGTCAATGCTATAACGCTTCCACCCCGGCCGGTTCCAGTAAGCTTTGCCCCTAAAGCGCCAGCCGAAGTTGCAGCCGAGATAATCTCCTCCACTTGCGGGCAAGATAAAGTCATCTCCGCTAAAAGCCTCTGGTTCCCGCTCATAAGCTCGCCAAGCCTTTCGACATTACCCTCCTTTATCGCCTCAACTCCATCATCCACAAGCGCCCTGTAATCGCTCCAAATCCGCTCGTACTGCGTAGGATTCTCGCCTCTGAGCCGCCGTACGTCATCCACGACCTCCTTGGTTGTCTGCGTAATCCCAGAGCTTGCCATGACGATGTCTAACGGTTTATCCACTGAAAGAGTTTTAATGTCATTAGGTCCGCCTTCAAGGTTTTTCGTAAACAATATGAATCCCCCGTAGACTGAGCAAGTATTGTCGATTCCAGACGGCGTTCCCGAGCCAGCCTCCTCGGCCTTGTATGCTGCGTCATTTACCTCTTCATCTGATAATCCGAGATTCTTGTGGTCGCTTATCGCCCTTACAATGCTTGCGGCAAGCGCTGCGGAAGCGCCAACACCCGAAGCACAGACAAGGTCGCCGCTTAAAGTAATGCTTATCGAGCCACCATCCCTTGGAATCTTAAAGTAGTCTAAAAGCAAGTCTAGCTGACGGTTAATCTCGTCCCTCTTCCGCTCCTTGTATCCTGGCGTCTGGGGGCGGTTGTCGGTGAAACTGAGTTGTTCCGAATCCTCTACTTCAGCAATAGTCTTTTTCCCGAACGCGGCCGCCACAGCCGGCAGCCCATAAACGACGAAATGCTCTCCGAATAGGATAGTCTTCCCAAAACCCGTTCCTCTTCCCATCCTAGGTCACCTCAATAACTATTTTCGTGAAGACTTATTAATTACGGCTCCCATTTTATCAAACGTGAAAACCGAGTTTGTCGTAAACGCCTTCATCTCCCGGGGGGATGAGCTTTTACTGATCAAGAGGAATAAGGAGCCTTGGCAGGGTTTATGGCATTTTCCGGGCGGCCACGTGGACGAGGGGGAGATACCTCAAGAGACGCTTTTGCGAGAGATTGCCGAGGAGACGGGACTTGAGGCTGTGGTCTCTGATGAAATCGGGGAGGGCGAGGTCAAGATGCTGAAAAAACCAATCGGAATATTCTATTACTCGTCGGAGGATCACGTGCACTACAACCTCCTCTTCTACTGCACCGTGAAAAGCGAGGAGTTAAACCGGGATGAGAGGTGGCTTCACGAAGGGGAAGTCGCATGGGTTAATCCAAAGGAGGTTGAAGTAACACCTCCAGTGAAACTCGCATTGGACAGGCTCGATCCTCGCGTGCATTAAAAAGCCTTAGATTAAAATGACCGTTTTTTTGGTTGAGGATGTTTCTCAAAGCTTCAAAAATCTCTCACCTTACGAAATATTCGAGAAAATCGCGGACGAAGAATACTCTTTTTTCCTTGATTCAGGGTGTGACCCAAAAAAACTAGGCCGCTACTCAATCATGGGGTCGAATCCTTACTCAGTATTGCGAAGCCGAGGAGAGGAGATAGATTATGTTTCCGGCGGGAAGTTTGAAAGGATTGAAGGCGACCCCCTCAAGTTTTTAGAAGAAAAGCTGTCTGAAAAAAAAGCAGATTTTAATGTAAACATTCCTTTCGCATCTGGTGCCGTCGGCTATTTTTCTTATGATCTCTGCAGGCTGACTGAAGGAATCAACCTCACCGGCATCGAGGATCATAAGATGTATGATCTGGAATTCGGATTCTACGATGTATCCCTTGTCTGCGACAACATTGAGGGGAAAAAGTATGTTAGTGCTCAAGGCACGTCTGAGGAGGAATGCAAGGGGAAAATAAAAAAATTTTCAGACAAGTTAATTACAACTAAAAGAAAAAACATCGCATCCCAAGAAAAAAACGTAAAAGACATTGAATCCAACTTCACTAAATCCGAATACTTTAAAGCAGTCGAGAAAATCAGGGACTACATTCGCGCAGGCGACACCTACCAGGTCAACTTAGCCCAAAGATTCCAAACCGAATATGAAGGAGACGCGTGGACGCTCTACAAGAACCTGAGAAAACTTTCTCCAGCGCCTTTCTCCGCCTACCTAAACTTCGGGGAAACCAAAATCCTATCCTCATCCCCTGAACGATTTTTGAAAATAAGAGGCGGTATTATCGAAACCCGCCCCATCAAGGGAACCCGACCGCGGGGTGAGACACCCAAAGAAGACAAGCGTCTTGCGCAAGAACTAACCGCATCCGAAAAAGACAAGGCCGAGCACATAATGATCGTCGATCTGGAGCGGAATGACTTGGGAAAGGTTTGCGGGTTTGGGAGCGTACGTGTCGCCGAGATGGAGGTTATCGAGTCTTACGCGAACGTCCACCACATGGTGTCGACGGTAAGGGGGAAGCTTCGCAAAGGCGTCTCAGTAATCGACTGCATCCGCGCAACTTTTCCGGGAGGCTCCATAACCGGCGCTCCTAAAGTCCGCGCGATGGAGATTATTGACGAGCTTGAGCCGACGCGGCGGGGGCTTTACACTGGTTCAATCGGCTATATCGGCTTTGATGGTTCGTGCGACTTAAACATCGTGATACGCACCATGATAGTGAAAGACGGAAAAATTTTTTTCCACATCGGAGGCGGAGTAGTATACGACTCCACTCCCGAAGGAGAATACCAGGAGACGATGGATAAGGGGGAAGCGTTGTTCGATTCATTAAATTAACGTATAGGGCTAAACGAAGTCGCCGGCTGAAAGGAGGCGATTTGGAGAAAATCCGCAGGATTTTCTCGTTTAGCCCCTGTTATGTGGCAAGGCTGCAAGCCGAGCGAGGGAGCCCGCAGGGCGACCGACAGTATTACGAAGAGCCGCTGATTTATTTTAAGTTAATGGTCTAATTCAGAAAATATTTCATACACCCCAGGATGATCGTATCTAGTCTTAATATATCCAATTTCTGTTTTTCCTTGGGTATCGGTTACTCTTAGGGCTATTCCATGTTTTTCTGAAATATCAAACAATCTTTTTGCAACTTGCTTGCCTGGATCTTCAATATGCATCCCGACAATTCTATTATTATCAACTTCAGTTTGATTATCGTCCTCATCAGTTATTGTTCCAATGATGGGCCCTTTTGGAGGTTCTTTTTTTATTTTACCAGTTATTTGATAAAAAGTATTATCCTCCTCTTCAGGCAAGTTTGGGTTTTTCTCTGCCATTAATAGTGTTACTACGGTATCATCTCCAACTGCATCAAATATTGGGGGGGGTAGAAACCATAACGTTGAAATGTAATTTTTGAGACCTCGTCAGGGTCAATTACTTTAGAGGTATGTATCCCCCTTTTTAATTCATCACGGTTTGGTAATCCGGGCATTTCGAATTTCTTTTCTATATTCTTGAGAACCATTTCCATAATATAATCGGTAACTATTATAATTAAATGGCTCTGAGTAATATTGTACATAACACATCTTATCCGTATCCTTCTGTATTTTTTTTTATTTACCCGATAATTCAGTCTGCACCATCATGGAAAGGGTCCGGTTCCGAATATCCTTGTTAAACTGAAACCTTTCCCACGTTTCCCGGCCAAGGATTGCAATCTCTGCTGCGATACACATCTGGTTCACTATACTCGGATAGTTAACGTCTAGTTTAGCTAAATCTGTCAATTGCATGTCTTCCACGATTTGGTAATGCCGTCTAAATTTAGGGTCAAGCAGTACTCGTCCCTCATCTTCCCCGACGTCTTCTGGATTAAAGACGATTTTGTCGACAACCAGTTTTTGAACACGCCGGGCTGTGGCAAGATCCGCCCCCTCGAACGAAATCCTCATTTCATGTTTCTTGGCGGTGATGAATAACTCATTCCCCCCCTCCAATGAACGGTTTTGCGCGGGCTTTTACTTTGGCAGGGCAGTCAAGCTCTTTTAACGCAATGGAAATAGAAGTCTCATTAATGCCCTTGAACAATTTTAATGGGTCAGCCCGTTCACGGTATTCCCTGGCAAGCTGTTTAGCGGCGGATGCAAGTTTCTCCTCCGGACTTGGCTTCATGTGGTCTCGTTTTTCCATTACTTCATAAACTTATTGGGTGAAATGCAATAATAATCTAGGATATGGCTAAGATCATTTTTAATGGGAAGCTTGTGGCGGAAGAAAAAGCCAGCCTCCCCTTATTCGACTGGGGCGTCTTCTACGGCTACGGAGTCTTCGAGAGCACGCGGGCTTATCAAAGTAAGGTTTTCAAGTTGGACGACCACTTGGACCGGTTGTTTGAGGGTTGCGGGAAGATTCGCCTTGACTTGGGGAGGAGCCGGGAGGAGCTTTCCCTCGACGTTCAGTCCGCGCTTTCAGCTAACAAGCTGCGTGACGCTTTCGTCCGTGTGACTGCAACCTTCGGGAAAGGGGGTCCAAGATTCACACCCCCTGAAAAACCCGAGCCCAATGTCTTCGTGCTGGCGCAACCGCTACCCGACGACATCGACGAAATGCAGGAAAAAGGCGTTCAAATCTCAGTTTCCGCAAAATACATCCGCGAACCCTTAAACCCGCTCACATACGTTAAGTCTAACAATTATCTCGTAAACGCCCTCTCAAAGCTTGAAGCCCGAGACCATGGAGTATTCGATGTCGTCCTCCTAAATTCGACGGGACACGTGGCCGAGACCTCCTCAGCCAACTTGTTCATCTATAAAAACAGCGTGCTAGAGACCCCGTCAATCGAATCCGGAATCCTTCCCGGAATAACCCGGAAAACAGTCCTCGAAATCGCCGGGAAACTTGAAGTCCCCGCAATCGAGTGCGAGCTTTCCATTTCCGACCTCGCCCTCGCCGACGAAATCTTTCTGACCAACTCGGCTTTGGAGCTTGTTCCCGTCGTCGAATTCGACGGTGAGATTGTAAGCGGGGGAAAGCCGGGAGAGCTTACGCGAAAACTTCTGAAGAAATACCAGCATGAAGTAGAAGATGAGGTTAAAGGGCGGAATAAGTGAGAGGTCGCTCCGAAAGAAGGCGGATGCACTAGAAGATGGCATTATAAAATTGTTTTACCCAGAGTATGGTGCTCATAAAAATAACGTCTTGGTTAATGGTAGTGAACAGCCTTTCACGATAACGAGCTCGCATTTGGATTTTCAGGAGCCCCTTTATTTCCGTGCCGGGAATCTACTGGTTTTAAACGAGAAAATCCCTTGGTTCTCGGAAGTAGTTCAAAGAGGCTTTGAAGATAACCTGAAGGTTGGAGTCAACGAGCTTATTGAGGATCATCCTTTAAAGGTTTGGCTTCACGAGACCATGGATTTCGATTCGTTTCCAGGCTGGCGGACATACGCCTACCAGGACTTTTTCACTGGAGGGTGGAAGGCCGGGAAGTGGTCAACGCCTTACACGGCACCCTGGACTATCGGACTTCTCTTAGCCATGCAGGAATATGCACGCGAGCTTGCGGGGTGTCCTTTCGCGGACGTGGGATCTAGAAATGCAGTAATCGCTAATGCCGCGGTAAACTGTTGTGAGGCGTCTTCTGCACTCGCCATTGAAAAAGAGGAGTTGCCCGTCCTCTCAAGGGCTAAGGCTGAACCAGAAGCCACTTCTGAGGATATCATCCGCATAAACATCGCCTTGAACGGGACTTCAGGTTCCGTCAGCCCTATTTACCGGCCTTTATCCGAGATTCCAATGTCTGGTGAAAAAGACTTTGTCGTAGCCTACAGTATGGAGTCTTTTGGATTCCCCTACAGCAACGCCCCTCAAAGACTTTATGACGAGTACTGGGATGCGTTATCAGAGCAAGATACGGAAAGGTATCGTAAAGTAATGGCTGAGCTGGATTCATTTAAACGACCTAGTATCCTCGAGGACATACTCGACAGATTCCCTGGTGTGAAAATCATCATCGCTTCCGGAGGACATGAAGAATACGATGAAAACCAGCTTTTGGAAGAATCAGAAAAAAGAGGCTTAACTTCCTTGTGCAGGATTCCCATTCCAGTCCTCTGTAAGGATAACCCGCTTGAAACGCCGGCTCCCAAAAATAGAATAATTATAAATCCCACCCACGTTTTCAAGGTGGGGGATTAAGAGACGATTTGAGGGGGTCCTGCAATCTTCAGTTTTTTGAAGGAATATTTTTTCGCGGAAAGCTTCGACTTTACGGTTTTTGCGTCTTCTTTCAAGCAGAAGACGTACACTTGCCTTCCTCCCGCCACGTTCCAGTAGGCTTTAAGACCTTCTTTCCGCCAGGATTCCACTTGCGCGCACAAACTCTTCATCCTCGATGAAATCACTTTCCTCCCGACATCTTCAAACATCTTGTGGACGGTGCGCGCATCCTCCTCCATGAGCTCGAACACGCCATACAAGTCGCCCTCTCCGACACACGTCCTGACACCCAGAATCCTCGCGTTCACAACCTTCCTCCTCAAACCGTATCCGTGATGATCCACGACCGCCCCGTGAATCTCGTCCGCGGAAAACCTCGACCCTGGAAAAGACACTGAAAAAACAACGACGTCTGAAAGCTCTTTCGCAGTTGCAAGAACTTGAACCGAGACTTCCTCCCCCCTCACCCGATACTCTGAAAGCCCGCCGATAAGGCTTCGAAAAAATGTCTCAGAGCCGTAGAGGCCTAGTGAAAGCAATTCTTCCCTGGACAAATTCAACTTATAGAACTCATTTAAGGCGGTTACGAGCGCGGCGCACCCTGAATCCGAGCTTCCCGTAAGAATCTTTAAGTTTTTCGAGTCGATTAATACCCCCTCGAAGTTTTTCGCGCGCATCATGAACTCTTCAATGATGTGGAGCATCCCCGCGCCCCGGCTGTCTTCCAAAGGTATTCCGTCAACCTTGAATAGCGGGTCATACTCGTATGGTGCAACCGTTGTTTCAGTGCGCATGCCCTCCCTAACCGTGGTCAAGGCCGCGCCGACTGACGAGTGGCTTGAGAATCTTCTCCCTTCAACAATAAAGTATCCTTCCGCAAAAATCATCGGAAGCCCGGGATAGGCAATAGCTTTTGAAAACTTCATCCTCCAAGTATTTATTCCGACATAAAAACATATATAGGAAAAAATGCGGGCAGCAATCTTCGACTTGGACGGAACGCTCATCGACTTGTTCGACTTACATCACAAGACGTTTCAAAAGGTCGTGGAAAAACACTTTGATTTGGATTTCACGCGCAATGACTTAAAGTCGGGATACGGCCTAAAGGGTGAGGAAATCATCACGTCGTTTCTGGACAGGGAAGACGCATCCTATGAGGGTAAGGATTTGGATGCGATTGGCGATGAGCGCCGGGACCTGGCAATCAGAGGGGTTGACGACGTTGAAGTCCTGCCTGGCGTGGTCGAGCTTCTTCACGCACTCAAAACAGGTGGGGTCAAGCTTGCGGTCGGAACGAGCGCCCGCAAAAAAATGGCGTTAAACGTACTTGAAGCTGCGCATTTGCTCGACTTCTTCGACGACGTCTCGGCCATAGATGATGTTGGGCGGGGAAAGCCCGCGCCCGACATCTTCCTGCATGCTGCGAAAAACCTTGGAGTCGACCCGAAGAATTGTGTGGTATTCGAAGATAGCCGGTTCGGAATCCGGGCTGCGAAAATAGGGGGGATGAAAGCTGTCGCAGTCCTGTACGGCAGCCATCAAGGTCGCAAAGCACTCGAAAAAGAAAACCCTGATATGATTGTGGATTCCTTAGAACATATTTCCGTCGAGAAACTACAGGCTTTATTCTCAATATAAGTTCAATCAAACAGTAATAAAATATGTGGCCCCTAAAACAATCGTATCAAAACAAACTACCGACGAAGGCATCGTACTTGTAGCACAGGAAACAATGGGTAGGGAACAAACGAAAAATCCGGCAGATTTAGACGAGAAAAGCAGGGCGCTTGAAACTAAGAGCACTAATCCCTTACTTAAGGAACCTGAGCAAGCATCCGATGAAGACAAGATTCTTCAATTGAGATTATTTCGAAGAGGTACTGGAAGCGAGGAAAACGGTTGGGGTATTTTATTACCTTGGTCGCCTGAATACTGCGGGCTTTTAGCCCGCAGATGAAAGGCGACCTTGAATTTCTTGGGTTTCTAATTTTGTTCCATACGGCGGCGCGCCCGCCTTCGGCGGGCCTTTGGAGGGCTGCCGTATGGAGGATGCCAAAATGAATGTGTTTAGCGTGAGCCATGGATGTGGTCAGTGCAGTTTCCATTTGGTGTGGAAACCAAAATACGCGTTTAGTATCTTGGTGGGTGACGTTAAGAGTGAGTGTGAGCGTGTTTTCCGGGAGGTCGCGGAGGACCGCGGTTTCGTGTT
>AQSC01000050.1 GCA_000402775.1 Euryarchaeota archaeon SCGC AAA252-I15
AGAGTATCCGTAGACGTAGACTGATTGTGTTGTTGGATTTGAACTGTAGTTTCCGGAGGCGTTTACTGCGAGATTCTTAGGCCCAACGGTCTCGGTGATTGGGACTGTCCAGTTAGTGTCTTCGGAAGAAGATACGTAAGTCCCCCCCACAAACCAGTCGATTTGGTTTGAATCAACCGCATACGCGCACACTGAAGGCACGGCAGTTGAGTTTAGCTGAACGGTATCTCCCTTATGGACTATACTTGCATTCGCAGGATTGTCTATTGTTAAGGATACCAGATCAGTCAATGTTACGGGACCCTCAGACGAGTTCGAAAGAAGCAACCAGAACGGGGAGTTTAATCCGCCTAGGGTTGCGTTTACAGTGTATACTCCAAGGTTCCATGTGTCGCAGGCAGTAGCCTCAGAGCGGATGCAGTATCCCGTAGCATTTGTCTGGGAGGTTCCCCTGAAGTTTCCGTTCAGATACCACCTGCAAGTCGCCCCTGATACTTCACCGTCTTGATCGAATTCGTCTTTTACGTTTGCGATGAGATTCATGTTTTGTCCGCGCACGAAACGGGAATCCACTACTGTGAGGGAAAGATTAGCCTCCCCTGTGATATTCACGTAGTAGTCTGAGGAGTTTAAGGTTTGGTATATCAGGTTGTTTGAGACTTCAACAATCCATTTACGGTGTCCTGGACCGTAATCAGCATCAGGGTCGAAGCCGTATGAACACCTGCCATTCGAATCAGTGGTTGTTGAATAGACCGGAGCCCAAACACCGTTCTGCTTTACAATGAAACTGCAGTTTACTCCAGCACCCACAATAGAATCCAACTGCTCATCCCTCAAGACGACTGAAAGTTCGGTGGAATTCAAACCACTTCTTGCGACGACGGAATTGTTCCCGACCACGCTTTCAAAGAGTATTCCATGGCCGGTGACGTTTGGAGCGCTCACGTTCGAAGTTGTGTAGAGGGGGTGGGTTTGGTCGGTGTAGGTGAAGTAGAAGGAATTGTTGTTTCCTATCCAACTTTCATCGGAAGTGAGGTTTATCCATGCGACTCCAGAACCGGAAACGTTTACCGTGCCCAACTCGGAGAAGGATCCGCCTCCAATGTTCACATACAATGTGACTTCAACGTCCTGGTTTTCCTGATCGCTTACTTGAGTTGAGAAATTGAATGAAGTGCCGTAAGGCGCCTCTGACGGGGTTACCTTGACGTCTGTGAGTTCGGGGGCGTAGTCTACGTAGGCTGCAGTGAAATAGCGGGTAGTCTTGTTTATGTAGGGTTGAATCCATTTGTAGTAATCCACAATTCCGTTTCCGTTTTCATCTTGCTGGCAGACGTAGAAAAGGTCAGATCCGACTGCAATCCCCGTATAAGTGGGAGTGCTCGAATTACAGTCTAAACGCAAGACGGCTGGCGTGATGTCCTCGTAAGTGCCGTTTCCCTGCCAGTCCACGCGGAGTTCTTGAGCGTAAAGCGAGTCGTTCACGCTAGTGTATGCTATGATGTTTCGAAATAGACTGCCCGTCCCGTTTGTTATCGTGATGTTTTTCCTCCAAGAGCTGTTTGTGGTGGAAGGCGCGTCCTCAACCAGTATTGCAGGTATTACAGACGCCATAGTATTATCCCAGTAAGAATCGTTTCCGGGAAGATCGTATGCCTGGCTCGCCTTTATTACTCTTCCAACCGAACTGATGTCGCACACAGTAATGTTTGAGGTGTTAGTGGTGATTATTTGTGTTAAATAATCTTGGCTGTTGAAATCGCATTCAGTAGCCCCCTCACCCGCCTGAATGTAATTTATTACGACATCTATTTCAGGCCTTCCCGGGTAAGTGATGTTGATAAGCTCTGTTCCCACGACCTCGTTCACTTCAATGTATTCTGTTTTAGAGTACACGTTAGTTGCGAGAGCGTAGTCGATCAATCTTGTTGCATTGTAGTCGAAGTAGACGTAGGGGGTTACTCTAAGCACTCCACTTTCCTCAGAGTGACCCGTGAAGGGGATATCGCATAAAGTCTGGTTGCATGAGTCGAGTTCCGCCTGTATGAGCGAGATGTATGAATCTGTTTCCAACTCTGTATCCCGGAAAATTCCGGTATAATTCCATTCATAAGGCTGGCCTGACCCGGCAAGGTCTATGTAAGGGTCCCGAGTAAAGAACCGGTAGTTCATCATGTAGACTCCCCCTCCGGAGGCTACAACAATCTCTAATCCTTCCTCAGTGAATACTTCACCAATCTCAACATCATATACAAAATTATCTAACGATCTATTAACTGCCAGGGATCCGGAACTATTAAAGACATACAAGGATTTATCCCATGAACCAGCAACCAGTTCCACACCAGAATCTTGCAGGACGTCACCGACCTCTGCAGCGGCAACATAATTGTTTGTAGCATAAGATGCAAGTAGTGTATCCCCATCTGAATTCAATACGTATACGTTGAAGTTGTTGGAAGTGTAGATGACTTCATTGCCAGGTGAGGAGGTATTGTAATCTCCAACGGCAACATCCATAACCCAGCCTCCTGCAGAGTAATTCCAAATTTGAGAGCCAGTACTATTTAGCACATACACGTATCCATCGTAGGAAGCGACAACAACCTCGTTGCCATAGTCAGCTGAAACATTACCTATTGCAATACCATGAACCTCGCTTCCAACAGTGTAATTCCATACATGATCTCCTGAAGAATTAATTAGTATCACTTTTTTATCCCACGTCCCATAAACCACGTCACTGAATGATGAATCAGCAACATCTCCGATTTCAAGCGCATAAATTGGGAATACTGAGTAGGAGTAACTCCAAACTTCATTACCAACATTCGTGAATACTATCAGAGTGCCATTTGAGAGACCTACTGCATAATCTTCAGAATTTCTGCTAGTTACGTCACCGGCGGCAACCGCGTAAATCGGATAGTCAAGCGATTTTTCAAGGGGAATTATCTCAAGACCTCCAGATGATATCACATACAGGTTGCCGTCGTCAGTTCCAACGACAATCTCCTTCTCATTGAAAGCACCGCTTATCTCACCAATACCTACGGAATAGACTTTTGAGTCGAAAGATGCCTCTGAAGAGCTCATAAGGCCTGCTACAAGAAGAGTTGTGTTTGTGAGAGTTATGTTTTTTGGAAGACGCATCCAAAGATACTCATCCTTGGTTCCGGGAATACTAGCGTTTACCGTAAACCTCATACTGTAGCCAGATGCTGCCGTAGAGATGTTGTCGTGTAATGTAGACTGCACGAAAGTAAAGGTCATGTTCGTAAAATTCAAGATTGCGGAGACCTGAGTTGGCTGAGCATCCTCATTTGAAACCGTAAGGAGGGAGGAGCTTTCCAAGTATTTGTTGAAAGAGTCGTCTGAGATTGGGATTGGGTTTCTAAGAAGGTATAATATTTTTTCCTGCAGGTCTTTGGATTGTGAAGTGGCGGGTGTTGTGAGTAGGATCGAGAGCAATAATAGTATGGTAAAGACCCTCAAGTACCCCACAGCCGAACGAATTCCACGGTGTTTAGACAATTTATACCTCTCGCTTACGGTAAATTATGGTTTTTAATGTATAAAAAAACGTTGACGAAGAGTTTTATCACCTCTCTTTAGATTATTGGGGGAGGACGGTCTTTAATATGTTGAAGACGTTTTCTAGAAAGTGGATTACAGGTTTCGTGGAGGGTTTTTGAACGGCTAGGAATTTGACTCTTCTTTCAAGGTAGTTCAACCCTAATGCTGGCCTAACCCCTTTTTTTGTGATTACATGAGTTGCATCATAGGTGTTGGCGCTGTAGCCGATTTCCTTGAATGCTAGTTTAGGGTTAATGTTGGTTTCAACACCGTATTTTCCCCCGCCCTTCGTTTTGATGTGGGAGTAATCATGGTCTTGGTGTATTGCCGTAACTGCTTTCGTCCCGTCGATTACGGGGATTCTCTTCTTCCGGGCCATTGCAACAAAAAGGCTGTCCCACTGGTACCGCCCAACAGTAAAGTCCGGGATATTTATTAAGGAGCTTTTCTTGGGGAATATAAAATACTCCAACTGGTAGGGTTCTCCCATTTTTCCTTGTTTTTGAATTATTAATCGTAATTTTTCCTCCCAGCTTCTTCCTTGAAAATCGATTAGGAACCGAATGTCTAGGCGCCAACTCATTCCAATAAATAAGAAATCAGGAAACGATATTTTTTTAACTGCACTTAAAAGGTCCCCCATAAGGATTATGTCGGCATTAACGTAGCATAAAAGCCTGTTTTTAGCTGCCTTGCTTGCCTTTTTGAAGGCCGAGCTAAGCAGGGGAGTGCCATACTTGTTTCTTTTTATATTTGGTATGTACTCACAACCAAATTCTTTTGCTACCTGTTCAGTTCCTTCATCGTCAGCGCAAAGAATTATTTCAACATCGGGGTGAATGTGACTCCAACTTTCTATTGCATTCCGCTGGATTAATCCAAAATGTCCCTTAAAGGATTTAGGTATTGCGAATATTGTGATCATATTAATATCAATTATCGTTTTTTATTAATTAAGATGATTTTTGTTACTAGATTAATAACACCTTTTTGAAGAAGGGATTCACTAATGTTTTAATGCAAATAGAACAGGATGACACAATAAAATGATTGACATATTTTATCTAATAAAAAAATCATTTCGAAGATTGATGTGTAACCGAGTGAACATTAGTAGGCATGCGAGAAGTTATGGTTTAGATGAACTTGATTTGAAACTCATAAAATTTATTAATTTTAGACATGGTTTTTTTATTGAGGCTGGCAATAACGAGGGTATTGCGCAAAGTAATATTAGGTTATTGGGGGATAAATTAGGATGGAGTGAGTTCGCAATTAGTATTAATGTCAAGAACGTTGAGAAACTTCCCGAAATTATAAACGCTCATACGAAGGAGATGATTAAGAAAAAACAGGATAAGATACGAAAAATATATTGTAAATATTTTACAATGGAAGGAACCTGCAATCAAATCATTGATATGCTAAAGGGAGAGTATAGTAAAAAAATGCATCATGAAAATCTACTGCTATTACACAGCCGCATATGAAGAGCTAGTAAGAGACTGGTTCCTGCCTTCCCTGAAAGATAATTTTGAGGTCATTTTAAATAAAGAGACAACTCGAACAAAAAGTGTTAGATACAAAGAAGAGGGGTGGTATGATATTACTAGAGAAAAAACAGATCTGATAATTCAAGCAATCAGGGATAACTTAAATGATGTGATAGTTTTCTCGGACCCCGACATACAATTTTTCCTCAAAACAGAAGAATATGTACAAAAATTGTCAAAAAACCATGATTTAGTTTTTCAAAGCGGCAGTCCTGACGGAGAACTTTGCACTGGTTTTTTTGCCTTAAGATGCAATCGCAAAACACTACGGTTATGGCAGGATGTCCGAGATCGAATTGGTTTTGAAAAAGGCAGTGACCAAGATTGTTTAAACTCTCTTTTGCTTACCAACCGTAATTTTTTGGTAGTAAAGTGGTTATATCAACTAATGGGATATTATTTCTCAAAATATGGATTAAATCCTTATGGAATAAGGTGGGAATATTTTCCAATCGAGTTTTTCTCTGGAGGTAGCTTAACCGGAAAACTTTGGAGCCATGGTATGCCATTGGAACTCCCTGAAAACATCATTATGCACCATGCCAATTGGACAAACGGATTAAGTAATAAAATCGCCCAGCTTGAATATGTGAAAACAAACGTCTTAATGAAAAAAATTAAAAAATAGATAGGATTCAGTACAGTGACGTTTAATTTTCTAGGATGTTGATGATTGTTCCTTGGAAGTTTATGCGGTCGGTCACAATCCAGAGAGTGTTTCCAATTTTTACTCGCTGGTTTTGCTTGTAGAATAAGTCGTCATGGATTCTCTCAGACTTAAGAGTTACTGTAACAGTCAAGTCCAGGTTGTATGGGTGTTTCCGCTCGAACACGTCGCCGGTTTCCGTTATGACCATCATCCGCGAAGGTTGGTCCGTCTTGTTGATAACTTCCGCGATAACCTTCTCATACGCGTCCGACTCGGTTAGGCCGGGCTTTATTTGGCGGGCGATTTCAGGGGAAACATTTTCGAGCAATAGAATCAATGTCCTGGTTTCCCTGTCTAGTGTTTGGAATTCCCCGATCTCTAGCAACCGAAGGCCTAGTAGGACGTTTCTAGAGGTGAATGGGAATTGGGAGTTGATTTTCAGAGGCCTCCCGTTAAAAAGGTATTCGCCCCTGTCGTTGACTATGAGGTTCGTATCCAATGTCAGAATAATCCGCCTGTCTTCTCCCTGAGGAATGAGCTCGACAGAGGTTATGTTGGCGACAGTTACGTTCCTCTCGTCCACCATATAGTCACCCACAATTATGTTACGGTAAAGCCATTCAGGGAATCCAGACCCGCATGACCCTGAATTTCCGATAGAGCAGACGTCCGCTTTAAGCGTCAGGTTTTCCCGTGACTCCATGATGAATTCAGGGGTGAACGGTTCGACCTCCCTAACGGTGAGGATCATCTGTATCCTCGGGGACTCGAAGAGTATCCGTGAGCTCGGTTTCAGGGATTCTTCCTTCGAAAGGCTTTTCTGTTCCACGAGGAACATCTCCCCTTTTTCGTTCGAGGTTACCTTCATGTTGAGTGTGAGGATTACTGTCCTGTTCACTCCGTAGGGGATGAGTTTTACGTCGGTTATCTCGGCTACGGAATTGTTTTCGTCGTCAACCATGACGTCGCCCACGACGATGTTTTCGTACAGCCAGTCGGGAAAATTATATACGCAGTTTCCTTCTCCCCCGAACTTGCAGACAGACGCTTCTACCCGGACCCACTCGACGGGCGGAGGGACTATTAAGGGGTATAGTATCTTGAGGATGAATAATGCAAGAAAGACGACGATAACGAAGTCGATTAAATTCACCTTCCCGAAGAGATTGCCCTTGCCGTCAATGAATTTCACAGAAACCACGCTTTAACACTATATATGGAATACCTTTTAAAAATGAAGCAAGCAAATAACATAAGATGGATGGGAAAAAGTTGTGGATGATTCCGGTTGCATTGGCGGATTTGCTCATGTTCAACCTTGCATTTAGGTTAGCCTATGTAATCTCGGTTATGATCTACGGGCCGAAGATACTTCATATAGACGAATACCACATGCTACTAGTTTTTGCAAACTTCACTTTATTAACAGTCTTTTTCACGCAGGGACTGTATGAGGTTAAAAGGCGGCTTTTCGACAGCGAAGAGTTCTACGTACTCTTGAAATCAATCATCTTGTGTTATCTACTTATCGCTGCCGCAACATTCCTGTCACACTCGATGGACTACTCAAGGCTTATCATCACCAACACATTCATCTTAAGCCTTTTTTCCATTACCGCAGCACGGTCTGTTCTAAATTATTTTTTCATGAGAAGAAGGATTCGGGGCTTCACAGGGAAGAAGACCGTGATTTTAGGCAGGACTGCGATCGGAAAAACAATACTTAAAAAAATCAGGGAGCATCCGGAGCTGAGCTATGATTTCACAGGGTTTGTGGATTTGAGTTCCAAGTTGTCTAAGGTTTTGAAGAGGAGGGGTGTTGAGACCGTCTTTGTTGTCGCAAACGTAGATCAGGAGGCGTTAATCGACCTGGTGACTGAATGCAATGACATTGAATTCAAGATTGTTCCCGACTTGGTCAAGCTTATATCCGAACCATTGAGTTTCGACGAGTTCAGAGACATTCCGCTTATTTCAATTGGTAGAGGGGGAGAGTCTTCGCTTTATTCCAGAGACTTTAAAAGGGTCTTGGACTTCGTTGTTTCAGCGCTAATGCTCCTTTTTCTCTCCCCCATTTTTTTATTGGTTGCGTTAGCCATAAAGATAGATTCTAGGGGGGGTGTATTTTTCAGGCAGGAGCGAGTGGGGTTGAATGAAATGCAGTTTACTGTCGTTAAGTTTCGTACTATGAAAGAGGATGCTGAGAGCTTGAAGTCGAGTCTATCCGAGTTCAATGAAGTTCAGGGACTGTTCAAACTTATGGACGATCCGAGGGTAACTCGCGTCGGATACTTATTGAGGAGGACTTGTATTGACGAGCTCCCCCAACTGTATAATATTCTTAAGGGAGATATGAGTTTGGTGGGGCCCAGACCTCACATTCCCGAGGAGATGGAATTTTTTTCTGGTTGGCGTGGGAACAGGTTTAAGGTCAAGCCGGGTTTGACAGGTATATGGCAGGTGAGCGGGAGGCATGAGATGGAGTTTGACAAGGCCGTGTTGATGGACTTGTATTACATCAAGCATCTGTCTTTCATGCTTGATCTTAAGATTCTTATTAAGACTATTCCCTCAATCTTGTATTCAAAGGGGAGATGGTAGATGAAAGGGTTTTGGACGAGGACGTTGTTCGCATTAACTGTGATAGTGTTGTTTGCTTCGATCGCAGGCTTCATATATTTTTCCGAGAACAAATATTTCCTGGCTTCAGTTGTCGCGGTGACTGTGATTATCACATTCTTGCGGTCTGAATACTCCTTCTACGCCATAGCATTTTTAACCCCCATCCTTTTCAGGTCCCCGAAGGTTTTCGGCACAAACAACTATTCCGTTGCCGAACTGGTTGTGCTCGCAACTCTTTTTTCCTGGACAGTCTCGCAGGTTTTCTCAGGGAAGTTCAAACTGGGTGAGACTGCGTTGGATGTTCCTCTGGTTTTATTCCTCCTCTTTACTTTAGTTTCTGTGATTCAACCTTTAAGTCAAGTTGAATTCCAGACGGGTTTTTTCGGGTCAGACACGCCTTTATATTCTCTTAAAGTTGTCGTGGACACACTGGTGCTGGTCTTGCTCTACTTTTCTGTTACGAGAAGATTTCGAAGGCGATATCTTGCAAAGACGGTCGCATTCCTAATCGCGGGATTGATTATCACGTCATCTTATGGATTGTACCAATACTTCAAATTCGTCCCGCAAGACGAGTGGTTCCTCAAGACAAGCAGGATAAGCGTCATACACTTGGTTAAATCAACTTTCAACCACCACAACATCTTCGGGGCATACTTGATCCTAGTGTTCCCACTACTCTTATCACTTACTGGATACTACAAAGGCACTACAAAATACGGGCTAACTACATTATGTCTGATTCCATTACTCGCTCTTTTAAGTAGTCACTCCCGGTCGGCTTGGCTGGGTTTCGCAGCATCCTTAATGGTTTTTTCCAGTTTGAGGGAGCGGAAAGTTTTTTACGGAGTCATCGCAGTTTTTTTTGTTTTGAGCACCTTATTTCTCGTTTTCCCGGACTTTCGTGAAATAACGTACGTCGACAGGATGCTTAAATCGGGAGGGCAGATTGGGGAGAGAATTGGTTGTTACGGTAAGGTCGTAGACGGGATTCTTGAAAATCCGCTGGGTATTGGTGTCGGAACTTTCAGGCAAAAGGAGGTTTGCGGGATATACCATCACGCCCACAATATTTTCTTGCATATTGCAGTAGAAAGGGGTGTGTTCGCTTTGAGTGTCTTCCTAATTTTTTTGTTCGCTTTTTTCCGTGAAGTATATTCCCGGAAACTCAAAGACGCGTACGCTATGAGAGTGGTGATTGGGTTTTCCGCAGGAATCCTAGCAATACTAGTTCAGGGTTTGTTAGACTACCCGTTTTATGATCAACGGATTGGAATAATGTTTTTCCTAATTGTCGGGATAGTCGTAAGATTAAAAGAGGAGGGGGAGAGTACCTCACCTAATGCAGAACTCATCCCATAAAACCGCAAGCCGGTTTAACTCAACCGAAAATTTTTTCGATAAGACTAGTTCGTGGTCTCGTATTGACTTCTTGTATATTTTCTCGATCAAGCCCGCACGCCTAAACCGCCTTAATATGTTATGGTATTGGCTTTGTGTTAATCCTGAGTTTTCACAGTAGGATTCCCACTGGCTTACTCTATATGGTGTCTCGCTTCGAGACCACTGCCGCACATACGATAAAAAAGCCTTAGCATCTTTTTTAAGGATTGGTTCCTTCCAAAAAAGCCTTGTTAGAATGTCGTCGATAGATTCCGGGGGATCCCCACCCACAGACAACTTAGCATTAGATTGCATGTCAAATACAATATGGGAGAAAACTTATAAATCAGAGCATAATACCCCTAAAATGAATTTTTTCAACGGTCGGAGGGAAATCTTAATCCTCCAATAAAGGGTATAAGGCGCTGAACACGCTTTCAGAATTATTCTTCCAATTTTGTATGAAAACGAATTTAAAAGAGACTCAACATCATCTGAGGAACGCATTTGGACTTTGAGTTTACCGTCCCCTATGTCCTTTCTAAGCTCTTTTATTATGGTCGGATGAGTGCCATGGTATCGGTCAAGCCAGGAGTGAAAACTGTATCTATTATGTACTCGGTAAGGATTTCCCAGTTTAAGATAATCATCATCAAACCATTTCATCAATTCTGACCTGTCTTCACCCCATATTTTTGTTGCATTAAGATAATACTTGCATTTGTCTTCCACCTGCTTTGGGAAGACGAGAGAGTAATGATATAAAAAAATATCCTTTAGGATTGGATTATCCCCCCTAACCCATTTAAGACTCCTCGAATCGACTCCGGATTCATTCAAGACTGTGGGCGGCCTGTGGGTAGTATACCTGTATCCGGGACCCCACTTGAAAAGCCGCATGTATTCCCCACTCCAGTATTTGCATGCAGGATGCTTGAACATGAAACCGTCGACGGTATAGTTTAATCCACCCCAGAGAGTAATCACCTTAAAGGAAACCAACGAGATGTCAGGATCCCTCTTAAGAAGGTCTATGATTTTTAACATATCCTCCTCCTTGTAGAACTCGTCCACGTCAACCTCCCACAAGTAATCCCCCGAAGCACGCTTAGCGAAAGCCGACGCCATCTCGTCCTTCTCACCAGGCCAGAAACCGTTCTCGTAACCCTCATCCTCGGCGGTGACAATGGTAATCTTTCCCTCTGGATCCTCATTTTTTTTGAACTCGCGAAGAATTTCAAGCGTATTATCGCTTGAATGACCATCCTGCCGTGCAATATCTACTGCTGAATGGCACGCACCTTCGACAACAATAATCTCATGCGCGAAAGGATAAATCGCGCGCAAATTATACCGGATGAAAGGCTCACCATTCAACACAATCAAACCGAAAGTAATTTTGACTGAATCAAGGGAAGTGGATGCGGCAGTCAGTTTAGTGTAAATGCTCGTTTCGAAAAAGTAGTTGCGTTCAGACCCGGGACCGAAAAAGCTTTTCTTTACCCAGTGAGTATTATTTAGAATTTTCAGTGCTTCCGTGTATCTATCCCTTTCCGAGTCGTCGAGGACGAGAAACCCACCCACCTTAACTTTTGGGATCGAATGCTTAATGCAAGATGGTCTTGCCCGCCCGTCAACAATAATTAAGTCAAAGAATTCATCAGGATAATCGTCTATGATAGAACAATATTTCTTGAAATACTTTCCCGAATAATCCTTGTTTGAAGAGAGATAGTAGTCAGGGTTTGCGAAGTCTAGGGGTAGGGAACCCGTGATTTTTTCAGGCTCAACAAGAATTAACTCGCAATTTGAGAGGTTTTTTTCTGAAAGTATTTCATGAACTTTTTCATACCATTTTCTGTCGTGCTCAATGGATACTAGTTTATGGCAGTGTTTTGCCAAGTAAATAGTTGAACTTCCACTACCGAACTCGAAAACACGCACCCCTACATCAATTTTTTCCTCGATGAATTCTATCGCCCCATACGTAAACCAGGGGCTAACACGTTCCCCCCAACCGGACTCACTGTTTAAGCTGGCATACCATCTAGGATAAAATCTTATCAAGTGCAGGAGGTTAAACTGACCAGGATTCTCCCTGAATGAATTGACTGAATTCCGCAAGTAGTAATAAAAATTTATTAACAAAGGTTCTTTCCTCACTAACTGTTTTATCGTGTTTTTCATTAGAGGGGAATTTCGCAATTATTGTCATAAATAACATATTAGATAAAAAAAAGCACCCCTACTTAAGTCGACTATGCTTTTTCCCGGAGACATGATTCACGCCAATCAAATCCATTTTGTATGCCTCCATACGGCGGCCCTCCAAAGGCCCGCCGAAGAGGCGCGCGCCGCCGTATGGAAGAATATTAGAAACACAAAACAATGAGTCGTCCTTCATCTACGACGCGAGGAACGCACAAGCGTTCCTGCGTGCAAATTCAGTGAAACTGAATTTCGCATGCAAAGCATCGCAGTATTCAGACGACAAATTCAGATAAAATTGAAGAGAGATAGCAGGGGGAATCAAGTCCCTCAATCGGAAACTTAACAAAAAAGCTGAATAATCTTCATAACTTGCTAACCGATGAGGAATGAGATGATATTCTCGACTTTATCAGTAGGTTTGAGACCCTAAGGGAAGACTTCAGGAAGGTGAGGGGGAAAAAGATAGTAGGCCAACTGACCTTGATCACTTTCAAAAAAAGAGTTATAAAGTTATGAGACTATTTTGTATATACCTTTTAAGTGATATGAATATGACTGAAATTAGAAACACGAAAATTAATCGTGAGGAAAAACTCAAACCCCCAGTTGAGATCCCCGATAATTTGTTGGATGAGTATACTCTTAATGGCAGGATTAGGGTCAAATACAGTTTTTTCGACGACAGTTTTTCACGGCAAACAGTATACGAGAGCGAAGAAGTCGACAAGTATGTCGAAGCGGTAAAACAAAGGAAGACATTCTGTTACGGGAAAACAGACTTGTGGCTTTACAAGGCCCTGAAAAAGTACGACATCACAGGCTTAGACGTTGCGATTATGGGTTCTGCCAAACCCCGGTATGAAGCTGTCTGCTTAGCATTTGGGGGCAATCCGATGACAATAGAATACAACAAGATTTTTTCAAAAGACACGAGGCTGAAAGTGTTGACTACTGATGAATACGAAAGGAATCCTGTGAAATTCGACGCCGCCTTCTCAATCTCTTCCTTCGAGCATTACGGTTTGGGTAGATACGGCGACCCACTAATGCCAAACGGTGATCTTGAGATTATGGAGAAAATGAAAAATATCCTAAAACCAGGGGGATTACTGTTCCTAGCGGTTCCGATAGGCCAAGACACGCTTGTATGGAATGCCCACCGAGTATACGGTAGCATAAGGTTGCCTAAGCTGTTAGAAGGCTGGGAATTGTTGGATGTTTTTGGTGTTGAATCACTACGGTTAAATAGGGATTGGGGAAGTGAGCATGGATTACAACCTGTTTTTGTTTTGAAAAACTCTGGCTTGAAGGGGAAGGATTTAATGCTCATTTACCATAAAGGGTTTGTCCGCAGGGTTGTAATCAAAGTAAAAGAATTGTTCAAGAGAGTTATCTAAACAATGATTGAAGTTAAATATAGGGGTAGGCTAGGTAATAATCTTTTCCAGTATTGTTTCGGAAGAATACTCGCAGAGGAATTAGGTTACGCCTTAAAAGCTGATCCCATCCCCGGTTTCCCAAACACTCAGACAGAGGTCAAAGGACATGATTACTCGTCGTATTCAACAAAAATTCTTTCGGAGCATCATGTAAACTTAGGCACTATACTACGGGATAATACAAAACGGAAGATTGTTCTCAATGGTTTCTTCCAGAGGTATGAATACTATAAATCATACAAAGACAAAATACGTTCCGACTGGCTTAAATCAAGCGTAAAGTTGAAGAAAAACCTTGGTGAAGATGATATCTTAATCCATATACGTTTAAGGGATTATTTGACACATACCCCTGAAAGTCTCTTGCCATTCTCATTCTACGAGGAAGTCTTAGACAAAGCCGAATACAGTAGAGTGCTTATTTGCACAGACCAACCAAAACACCAGTTTATAAAAAAGTTTAAAAAATACGACTTCACCCTCAAACACTCATCCCCCTTAGAAGACTTTAATTTCATTAAGTCGGCTAAAAAAATCATCCAATCTCAGAGTAGTTACTCCTGTTGGGCGGCCTTCCTCTCCCAAGCCGAAGATATATATACTCCCCAACCCTTAGAAGGGTATTGGAGCGATCAACGACCAGATGTAGACTTAATTGTTGATGATGAAGACAGATACATTTACGTGAAATGCAAGGACGTGTATCATAAAACATTCAGAGACAACCTTGTGATATTAAAAAACAATATTAGGGGGAAGATTAAGGCCACTATTGAAGGTAAGAATCCTTAATCAAGAACGTGTATACAGTGTGATGCGTTAATATAGAAATTTGAGGAGATTTTTTGAATCCGCATCAGATCGAAATCCCACGTCGTTGAAGTGGGTGGGTGCTATCTTGAATCCGGCAGTTTTTAGTCGGCTTGCGAACTCCACCGTCTTGGGGGCTGAAACCTTCTTCACCCTGCAGAGCTTGTGCAAGTTAAAGTAGGGTTTTTCGACTTCTTGCTCCATCGAAATCAACTCTGCAAGCTTCACTGTCTCCTTCCTTGTGTTGAATTCACCATCCATTAATTCAGAAGCTATTTCCCGGGAGAAGGCTGAATCCGCAAACACCCCGCTCCAAAGGGGGCCGGCGGTTGAAAGGTCCCCGCCGCAGGCGCATTTTATTTCTAGTTGGCTTAGTTTTGCATACCTTCTGTCAAGGCATTTAAAGCAGTGTTGGAGGAAGGGAATCTTTTCCTGTGTTTTATTTACGTGGGTTCGTCCGCGGTTTAATTCAGCGTAAACTCTCATGTAGTGGTTTGTTGAGTGTGAGAAGATGGGTTTAACCCCGAAGTCGTATCGAACTGCATTCCTTGCGATATAGCCTAAAAGGATTCGAAGGCCGAGCTCGTCGTAGTAGTCTGTGCGAAGAGGAGTCGAATCGTATTTTCTTTTGCAGGCGCGGGGGTATCGGCCGCAAAGGCCTGAAGTGTCGGTTGCCGCAACACCTAGGAAACCCTTTTTGGAGATGGCCTTGATTGCGGAATCAAGGTAGCGGACTGGCGGACCGAACGGATCAATGTCTACGAAATCGAATTTCTTGTCGGACAGAAAGTGGTCGGAACTCTCATTTGAAATGTGGACTTTGAGTTTGTTGGTTTTTACGTTTTCTTTTGCTAGTTTGCATGCGAGGGGGTTCAAGTCGTTTAAGGTGACTTCGACTCCCGCTTCTTTTGCGATGCGGATTCCCCTGGCGCCTGAACCTGCTAGGGCGTCGCAGTATGTTTTGGGTTTTAGTATTCGGGCTATTGCGACACTTATGTCCCGGGACGCTTCCATCACGGGGTTGTAGAAGACGGGGTCTCTTTTAGAGCGGATTCTTCCTTCCGGGACTTTTAGTGTTGTCTCCCCTTCGGATACTGTTACGTATTTCATTTCATGTCGTCGAGTTTGTTCTTGAGTTCGGTGAGGTGTTCTCCCTCGATGACTTTCCCGTGTCCGGGTATGATGACGTCTGCGATTTCGAATATTTTTTTCATGGATTCAAGGTAAGATTGCTTGTTTTCGTATTTGTCGGGCAGCACTCCCTCATCGATTATTGATTCCCTGACTGCGTCGCCTGCGGCGACTATTGTTTTACCGTTTGATTCCCCGACGACTGAAACGTGTTTGGACGTGTGGCCGGGAGTGTTGATTAGTTCGACGCAGGGAATGGTTGCGCGCGTGATGTCCCCGTAGATGAAGACTTGGTCTTTTTCCGGAGGCCAAAGTCCCGCAGGAGTGTAGATTGTAGCCTTGTCGAATAAAAAGTTGTTGAAGGTGTGGTCCAAGTGCGTGTGCGTGTTAACCACAATGTCTATGTCAGAAGGCGCAAAGCCATGTTTTTCCAGGCCTCGCAGAAGTTCCCCGGCATACCCTCGGGCGCCGGGATCAACCAGTATGTTGTGGCCCGCATCCTTAATTAATACGATAGAAGAGCAAATCGCTCGCGAAATCTTTACCCCATCTTCGAACTTGTCCACCCGAGTGCCCTCCTTAAGAACTATGATTTTTTGCTCGCTCATACTAGAATAATTTGGTCATTGCACGTTTTTATATTGTAGAAGATAATGTTTTTTTTAAACCGTGAAAATAATCGTCGCGATAACAGGGGCTTCGGGAGTGATTCTCGGGCAAAGGCTTTTAGAAGAGCTTGGAAGAAGCGGGCATGAGACCCACCTAATCGTTTCTGAAGGTGCGAAGGCCGTCGCAAAATTCGAGGAGGGGAAATCCGCAGACGATATGAAGAATCTAGCCTCTAAATCCTACAGTGAAAATGAGCTTACTGCACCCATCGCTTCATCATCTTTCCTTGTGGACGCCATGGTCGTCGTACCCTGCAGCATGAAGACTTTGTCCGCTATTGCAAATGGTTTCGCAGACAACTTGATAGTGCGCGCAGCCGAAAACGCCTTGAAGATGGGTTGGAAGCTAGTAGTCGTCCCGAGGGATACTCCATTATCCCTTGCAGCCATTGAGAATATGAGAAAAGTCAAGCTTGCCGGCGGCATAATACTGCCTCCGGCCGTAGCCTACTACCCTAACCCTAAGAAAATACAAGACGTAACCGACTTTTTCGTGGGGAGGATTCTCGACGTATTGCGCGTAGACCACGAACTCTACAAACGCTGGAAACAGTAAGGAAATCCATATTTAAGCGAATAAAAACAATAAATCAAACGTAAGCAGAATGACTCGATGCCACCTAAACAACAAAAGGATTTGTGATAGCTCTTGCATAGCACACGACCACAGGATGGGATGCCGTCTTCGAAGCAATACCTTGACTCCGGTTATGGGATTGCGAGAGGAAACAGAGACACTGGATTTGAAGGAGATCTAGATTCAGGCGCTTTTTCTTCCCAAGCACAAAAGCGAGACTCCGAACGGAAAATCCAATTTTTCAAGCAACCTAGCTTCTAATCCCATAATCTTTACGAGAATCTTATTTAGGATTTTCGGAATTTTTTTTAAGTCGCTTTCAGGCGGAATCTCCCCCCCCTTTCACGCGATCAAAAAGATTTAAAAACACCCTCTCAGCCAACACTGGGGGGAACATGAAAAACGTCCAGTAGGATAATTTTTTGATCTTAAATCCCTCCCCTGAGACTGCCTCCCGCAACTCGGCTCTCGTAAGCCTTCGACTCGATTTTTGGAGTATGTCATGGCGGCTTCGAAGGAAACGGAATGCGGGAGTAGTGATTAAGACGAAGCCCCCGTTTTTACAGACCCGATTGAACTCCCCAACCGCTCTTCTAAAGTCAACGACATCCTGGTGGTATATCACTCCGAACGAAGAAACGAGGTGAAAACTCCCATCCTTGAAGGGAAGCGCCTCAATAGACGCACGAACAAGCGAGTCAACCCCTCGAAGCCGTGCAAGACCGATCGCCTTATCTGAAATGTCGAGCCCGATCGTCGGCCCGACTCGTTCTTTAAGGATTGTTGCATTCAAGCCCGTACCGCAACCCGCATCAAGAACCAGATTAGAAAGGCTTTTTCTAACATGTTTTTCCAGCAAAGTGAAAGCAATATTCCTCCTCCCCACAAACCACCAATAAGACTCCTCAAGATTGAAAAGCTCCTTAAAAGCCTCAATGTCCATGAAAACTAGTTGCCCTCCAACCTGAAAAGTGAAATAGTATAAGCACGCCACGGACTCATCATTGAGAGGCGGAGACACTCCTCCCTGAGTAGAGTAAGCGAAGCTTCATCCTCTAAAAAAGCGAAGTTTTCGACTTCCTCGTTCCCGTACTGGGAGACGAGGACGTACGTGTTCGGATGACTCGCAAGAAGTTCTTGCATCTTTTCGCTTTGACTTCGCACATCCCCCCGCTCAATTAAATCTTGGGCTATCGCAGGGTCGGGGTGATCTAACCCTTCTGCTAAGGCAAGCCTTATGTCGACTGCCTCCCGCTGCATGACGGGTTTAATGTGGTCGTCAATGTGGTGTGGGGAGGAGATTATGAGGGAGTCTTTGGGTGTGTTTTCCCTGAGCCAAATCTGGAAGCTTTCTTCAGTCGAGTGCACGTGAACGTTATCCGAGATAAGCCAGTAGGAGGGGATTATCATGGAGAGGTAGAGAATCCCAAAAAGCAGTAGAACCTTATCATATCTTTTCTTGAATAGGGTTTTCACAGTATAATGTATTCCCGAAGAAGCGAGCAATGCAAGCGGGGGGAGAGTGACAAGTGCCATCCTACCCGAAGCGTCATGGGGGCTTAAAAAGAGGATGAGGGAAAAGGGTAGGATTATCCATAGTAGGATGAGGTTTAATTCAACAGTCTTTTTCTCTTTGATTAAGCTGAGAATTCCGATTAAGTAGAAGAACAAAAGAAACGGCGGAAGTATTGTGTACTTCATGAAAAGGAGGTATGGGTAGTGTATGATTGGGGGTATTCCCCTAAGATAGCCTGTCGTAAAGGCGTTTGATAATGCAAATCCTTTCTCGATGCCTGACGGGGTCTCGAAAATCTTGAATTCCAGGGGATTCCCTTCTTTTACCAGATTATAGAGGATTTGTGGGGTAAGCGCGAGACACAGAAAGAAGAATGCGGTGGAATATTGCATTATCCTTCGCCGATTTAAAGAATTCATTGAAAAGCTTCGAGCAGAAAGTGAATGCAATAATGGAAGGAGTATTAGAATACCGTTCGAGTACTTGACGAGCACGGACCACCCGAAGAAAAAAGATGAGAGGTATAGGAATCGGCTGCCCTCCGACCTTAAAAATTTAATATAGAATAAGGCGGCTAAAACCAGGAAGAACAGTGCGGGCACGTCAGACATCACGGTCACTGAAAGGTGGGCGTGGGTGGGGGATAAAGCCACCATAAGGGCTGAGAGAAGACCAACATCCTCGCCTGCAAGCTCCCAGCCGAGCAGGTAGACTGCAATGACTGTCAGGATTCCGAGAAAGGTTGAGACTAGGACAGCCGAGGAAAGACTTACTCCAAGCAGAAGGAAAGAGTACACGATAAGAAGGGGGTAGCCGATAAACCAAACCCAAAGGAACATGTGGTAAAAGTCACCTTCCAGAAGATACTGGGCGTTGGAGTAATAGGAGTAGGAGTCGACGGTCGAATACCAGGGGTCTTGAAAAGGAATCCTGACGATTAAAGACAAAAATACTATAAAAAGCAATATCATCGACTTACTATCTTTCATGGTTTCACACTATTTTATGTAAGTTATTCACAAACCTGAATTTAATAGACCCTATCTTTTTGCGACCGCAATTATCGTCCGGGCGAGATTTTTACGGAATCCAACAAGCCAGTTTATCCACCACCTGCTCTTGTGTTGGCAGTAGAGTGTCTGTTCGACGGTAAACCCCGCTTTTTCAAGAAGAGTCTTCAGCGTCTCCGGCGTGAACCAGCAAGTGTGTTCTGGATTCACAAGCACCCTAATTCCTAAAAGATTGCGAAAGATCATTGTTAGGTAGTAGGGGTTGGGAGTTGTTAACAGTATCCTACCGTCTTTTTTCAAGTGCTCGCGAGCTTTTTCAAGGAACAAGCCAGAATCATTCAAATGCTCTAAAAGCTCCCCGGCAAAGACGACGTCGAATTTCTTCTTTAAGTCGAGCTTCTCCACATCCTGGCACAAAACATCGAAACCCCTCGCCTTCAATCCGCGGATTTTTCCCTCATTAACATCCACCCCAACGCAAGAGCCAGCCTTCGAGCGGATGAGCTCGTGGACAAGCAAGTCTTCATCCCGGTCTCCCACGCAACCGCAGTCTAGGACGTCCCTACCCTCCACCAGTTCAGAGATGAAAGAAGACTTGTCAAAAATCAAGCGGAAACCACTATCCCCCTCCCAGCCCCCCTCAGGCTTGAAAAAACTTTTAATAAAATTCATTTCCGGGCTCTGATGATTATCGTGGACCGGAATCTGGGGAATATGATTGTTACCGTTGAGATGAGCGCTCTGAAAAGGTTTCTGAGTGGTACGAGGACTGGATTTTTCATTAGAGTGTATTTTTTGTCGATCCAGAATCGGTCTTGATAGCGGCTCATGTAAAGTGTGTCTATTTTGAATTTCGCTGTGGAGAGGAGCGACTTCATCTCGCGTATGGTATACTCTCGCGTGTGTTTTAGGTCGGGCATGGTGGTTAGCATTACCATCGGGTACTCTGGCATGAAGTGGCGTCCGCATATGAGGAATATTATGTGGCTGAATGAGGCGACGTTCGGGGTCACGAGGATTAGGAGCCCGCCTTCTACGAGTATCCTGTTTATTTCGAGCAGTGGTTTGAGCGGGGATACTAGAAGGTGTTCTAATACTTCAGAGAATATTACGACGTCGAAAGAGCCGTCTTTGTAGGGTAATGCTTCCCGGTTTAAGTCACATGCTTTTTGGGGTATGTTGAGGCGTTTCATGCGCTTTCCGTAGTAGCCTTCGACCTCGTCTTTGATGTCTATCGTCTCAACTGTGTAGCCAAATTTCTTCTTTATGAAGTATTCGAGAACTCCGTGACCGGTCCCGATGTTTAGGATTCTGAGTTTATCCTTGGGAGGGATGAACTCTATAGTCTTTAGGTGCCGGTAGCTGTGGTTTGTTATGTACTCCCGCTCTACTTCAACGGAGTCGGGACGGTCTGCAAAACCTTTTGAAAGCTCGTCTTGAATTATCTTTTCCTCGAAATCCAGGTATTCTTGACGGTCGACATTGTGTCTTTTAGACATCATGGCAATTTCCTTTAGGTATTAAATCGCTTAATAGATAAATAAACCAATATGAAAGTCGTTTTCGCAGCGAGAAATATCTTGCCATTCCACAGCTTCTGCGGTACTGGAAGATACGTTCACGGGCTTGCTAAACACTTGGCCAAGTTAGGCGTTGAGATCGAGATTATCGCACCCCCAGAAGCTGGGGGTAAAGGAAGAAGGGAACGTGTTGATGGCATCGACTACACTTTCATACCCCCGCAAGTGGTTGGCAGCAGGTTCTTCGGATTCTACAGGTCATACCACCTTCATAATATTCGGGCGTACCAGCATCTAAAAAAAATCGACTTCGACTTGCTCCACATGTTCGAGATAAACGGGTTTCCCTATCTTTCAAGGAGGAATCGGAAGCCCGTCGTAGTCTCCCCGTTCCACAGGGGGACTGAACCCTGGAAGGAGAGACACCTGTCAAAAAAAGTGGGCGAACTTCCGATTGACCTGCCGCTAAAGTATTGCTTAACAAGATGTGATGCTGTGGCCTCTGAAGGCCCAGTCCAGTCGGAGAGGTTAATTGAAAGATTCGGTTTAAGAAAAGAGAAGATAATTGAACTTCCCGACGGAGTAGATTTAAACTTAATTAGAGAATATGGGAAAAATCCCGCATTATCTAGAGAAAAATATGGATTAAATAGAAACAACTTTATCGTTATTTGCGTGGGAAGACTTGACCCTCAAAAAGGAGTAACTTATCTGATAGACGCTTTTTCACTATTGAAAAAGAAGGTTGAGAATTCAAGACTTATCTTAATAGGTGTTGGCTCGGAGGAAGAACGGATAAAAAAATTAATTAGTGAAACCGGCCTTACAGATAGTGTTCTACATTTTAGAAACGTTTCCGACGAAGAACTTGTCGGCTTCTACAATATTTCCGACGTCTTCGCCTCCCCAACCCTGTATGAAGGATTACCCCAGGTTATTCTCGAAGCCATGGCCTCATCCCTACCCATCGTTGCCACAAACACGGGAGAAAACACTCAGGTAGTAGAAAACTGGGTGAACGGCCTACTTGTCAAGCCTGCAGACGCTAATGCACTGGTTGAGGCGCTCAGTCAAATGTATGATTCCGGGAAAGGAGTGGTAATGGGTCGGAAATCAAAAGAGAAAATAATCAGCTATGACTGGGAGATAATCGCGAAAAAAGCTTTAAGAGAGTATGAAAAAATCACTGCCTGAATTTTCCATAAACGGGGAACATATTAGAATATTGTCTTGTCCAAATTGTGTAGCGGATACAGACTTAAACATCCATACATCAGGTGAAGATTATCTTTTAAAATGTGAAGAATGCGACTGCTTAATCCCAATATGCGATGTGGTCTATTTCACCGAATCCTGCAATCCCGGAAAGTGTGACCTTGAGTGTTCGAAGGCATGTACTGAAGATGCGATTTATTTCAAGAGGGTTCTTCCGGGCGTGAAATCAAAGCGAATCCACATAAACGAGTCATGCAATCACTGTGGGAAATGCGCGGACGCATGCCCGTTAAAGGGTCTTGTGAAAATTAAGACCCCAGTCTTAAACTCCCAAGTGAAACCAAATGAAAAAACCTTAAAGTATTTAGGACCCGTAAACTACCGCAAAACAAGATTAAGGCCGTTGGACGTGAAAAAGACGGTTCCATCAACAAAGCTCACCTTCGACTATCTTGCTTCGAAAATCGGTGAAAATGGTTTTCTAGTGGATGACGGCTGCGGAAGCCAGAACTTCAAGGCTTACTTGAAGGAAGATGTCTTCGGAGTTGATGTGAGAGTAGACCACTGGGCCTACCACCCCATAAACATTCTCGCTGAAGGCGAAAACCTCCCAATCAAATCGGAAAGCGTTGACTCTCTAACTTCAAACTTTGTTTTAGAGCACGCGAGCAATCCAAAAAAATATCTTTCCGAAGTTTCTAGAGTGCTTAAGCCAGGCTCCAAAGCATTTATCTCAGTTCCAACACCAGCATACCATCTCGCATACATGCTTTGCGTGGAAGGCTGGTTGAAGTACATCCTCCACGTGGCAAACAATCCGCTAGGTTTTCTCAGAAACCCTGCTAAGGATTTTCTGGTCGAACGGGCCCACGAGAAAGACTGGAGCGTTGATGACCGCGCTAGTGTCACAATCTTCGATGAAGTGAAAAAATGGGGGGAGCGAGGGTGGGAGGAACGAATACTGGAGGCAGGGTTTAATATAATTGAAAAGAAGAAGACAGGCAACATCCTCTCCCTCAACAGGCGAGTCGGAGGGTTATTAGGTAACTCAAAGACTTTCGGAGTTCACATAACGTTTACTGGAGTGAAAAATGGGGAAAAGTGGTAAACTCCTTGTCGCCTTGATGCTCGTAGTCTTTCTTACAGGATTAATCATGAGAGTCTACTACTTCAACGCTACTGACATGAACGGCCTTGAAATAACAAAGGTTTCGAAAATTGAAGATATTGGCGCTAAGATATACTACAATAGTTATGAGGCAGTCGCTTTCGCGTTAATCGTCTTCGCATCATTATTTATCGTCTGGAAGAGAAAAAGTCCCCTCCTTCTAGCAATATTTTTCCTATTATTTTATCTTTCTAACATTGTGGATAGGTTGTTTTCTCTAGCTTATGCGACTATTTTCAATCCCCACCCCCCATTATTTAATATACTCGTTGGATTAATCCAAGTATTTTGGAGATTGTTCATCGAAAACCACATCTTACCTGGAGAATACGACCTTCATGCGATAGGAGCCACCTTATCCTTCATCTCGACGGTCGTCACACCATTTATCGCATACTTTTTTTGTCTGAAAGTTTGGGGTAAGACGACAGCATACATCGCATTTCTTTTGTTAATGCTTTCCCCCTACATGATCTTCTTTTCAGGTTTTGCAGGCCATACAGAACCCGCAACATTACTTACTTATCTAGCTTTATTGCTGTTTGTAATCGCTCTTAAAGAAGGTAACAAAGATTATTTCTTTTTAAGCGGGCTCACTTTCAGCGTTGGAATTTCAATGAGATACACAGTATTATTTGTATTTCCCATTTTTTTCATACTTTACATTTTAAGGGGTCGGATTAGTAGCCAACACATTTCAAGGAAGGATTTATCCATCTTCTTGATCTTTCTGTTTGGAACAGTTCTGATTTACTCTGAAAACATCATCGACACCTACAAACACATGGACCGGTTAAACAATGAAAAAATAGACAGCCATATGTATCCCCGCGATGTCCCCCGTTTCAGCAGTTTTTTCCTCGACTATTTTGGTGAATCACCAATAAGAAATCAACCTCTACTAAACGTAAGGCTGATTAACCTATTTTACTCCCCAGTTATTTTGATTGTCTTACTTGTGGGACTTGCATACTCAATAACTTCAAAAGACCTGATTCTTCAAGTATTTGGAATACTTTTCGTCGGATACTTCACATACCATTCCTTTATGGTGGATCAAATGATTAGGTATTTCAATGACCTGGTTTTCCCGGTTGCTATTATTTCAGCGAGAACAATTGGATTGGTAATAGAACGCTATATTGAAAAAAAGAAGATCCTACTTGTCGCATTTACAATATTATTTCTCATCTTTTCAGTGCAAACATCGAGTAATCTACTTTCAAAACCCTTTAAGGGATTAACAAATCTTATGGCAGAATTCGAAACTCTGAATAATCCAAGCTTCCTAATAAACGATAACGTCCTCACCTACTACCTGCTCCAATCAGACATTGATGAAATGTCTTATGAATGGAAAAATAATCCAGATGAATTTGCAGGGAGGGTCAGGGAAAACAGTTTCGATTTCATTATCCTCACACCCGTATTCGACCGGCACATAAGCTTCGAAGAGTTCAATGAAGAATTCTTTGAAAAAGAAGGTTATGTAAAGTATGAAGACTTGTCGACTGGGGATTATCTCGTCTATGAAGTTTATAAAAAAAAGTGATGTGGGTGACTAAAATGTGTTAAGGCTTAACTTTCACCTGTTTTGCCTTTATGACTTTACTAATAAAAGTAATTTGTTTCATGTGAACTACTTCAAGTCCTGAAATAACCATGATTTCAGTAATTTCGGAATCATTGTATAACTTGGCCTTAATGCCGTGAGTCAGATGGAATAATCGGTAGAGTAGGCCAATAAAAGAAGAACTCGGATAAAGTAATACTAATAATCCGTCATCCCGTAAATGCCTACTCAAGTTTTCCACAGTCTTGATTGGATCTCCAACGAATTCTAGAGCTCCCGCACACAAAATCTTATCGAACTTTTTCCCAAGATTAATTGTTTCGATATCCCCGACAACTCCCTCAAATGATTTATCCTTGAATTCATCAATCATTTTTTCAGAAAGGTCGACTCCAAACGGGATTCCGCCACCTCTTCTTATAAAATCTGAATAAAAGCCTGAACCGCATCCGGCATCCAAAACTTCATCCCCGTTTTTAACGTTAAGAAACTCTAGGATTGCCCTTGATTCTTTTTCAGCAAGTTTTCCAGTAAAACCCCTGACTTTCATCGAGTCATATTCTGAAGCTTTAGTGTCGAAGTATCGTATAACTGAATTCTTTTTCAAAACATTCACCCAAAGTAAGCATTCTTTTGAGGTCTTAGATACTAATGTATTTATGTACCAGTGAAAGATATTCTATGGAGTTCCCATAATGGATGTTTCATATTCTCTCGTAATACCTTCATATAATGAGGAGGGTCGGATTGGAGACGCATTAAAGTCATATATCAAGTACTTTGAATCAACATACCAAGATTATGAGATAATAGTAGTATGTGACGGATGCCATGATTCTACTGAGGATATAGTAAAGAATTTCTCGGTGAAAAATTCGAATATCCTGTGTGTTGCATACTCTGACAGGTTAGGAAAGGGGGGTGCGATTCAAACTGGATTAAACGTGGCGAAAGGCCGGGTTATTGGTTTCATAGATGCTGATGATGCTTTTGAGTTGCAGTATCTTAAAGAATTTTTCGACCTATTAGAGGATGGACAATATGACTGCGTCATCGCATCCAAGTGGAAGGGTAAACACTTTTGGAGTGTTAAGGAGCCTTTGGTTAGGAAGACCGCCGGCAGAGTCTGGAACCTTTTATCCAGAATCCTTTTTAGCTTAAACTTTCACGACACTCAGGGGGGGATGAAATTTTTAAGAAAAAAGGCGTGGGATGACATAGGCGGGGGATTTGAGACAAGTGGATTCGAATTTGATGTGGAACTTTTGTGGAGGCTTAAAAAACATAAATTCAAGGTTTTCGAAATCTACGTCCCATCCAAACACCGGGAGGGTAGCACGTTCAATTTGAAAAACAGCTTAGACATGTTCATACACATCCTCAAGATTAGACTATGAAGGGCACAATATTTCTAACCTTTGACTTGGAGGAATTTGACCTTCCGTTAGAGTACGGGGTTAAGGAGGAGAATCAACTTTTTGACATCCCTGAGGAAGGCTTGGAAAAAGTTCTGGAAATCACCAGCAAACATGAGGTTGCTTGCACATTCTTCGCAACGAACGTTTTCGCAGAGAAAAATCCGTCCATTATAAGGAGATTAATAGAAAGTGGACATGAAATCGGATCCCACGGATTCAATCACTCCCACAACTATTCGACGATTCCTTCTGAAGAATCAATTCAAATATTGAATGAAAGCAGGAGAGGGCTCAAAGAAATTTGCGGGTGTGAAGTCCCAGGATTCAGGGCCCCGAGAATGCAGCCTCCTCGAATGCACGTCTTGGCAAGCGCGGGGTTCAAATATGACTCGTCCCTCCACCCCACTTATGTCCCTGGAAGATACAACAACCTCGGGAAAAACTGTGACATCGAAAAAATTGGGGGAATCATTGAAGTCCCAATATCAGTAATCCCTTATCTACGCCTTCCTTACTCTTGGATTTGGTTTAGAAACCTGGGATTAACCTACGCGAAAATTGCCACGAGAAGCACACTAGCCGCACGCGACTTCGCAAACATCTACTTCCACCCCTGGGAGTTCGTCAACCTGACAAAGAGGGATATTCCAAAAATTATCAAGAGGAACACGGGAGAAAAGATGATAGAAAACTTTAGGAACTACGTCAACTGGTGCCTTCAACACGGATTTGAATTCAAAACCATTAGCGATTACTTCGAATCAATCGATGTAAAATAGAAAATGAAAGTGCTCCTCGTGCAACCCAAGATTCTCTCGGAAAGCTCTTTTCCCCTTGGCTTGGCCTACTTGGCATCAAGTTTAAAGTCTAAGGGGTTTGAAGTTTTCGGACACGACTTAAGCCTGGAAAGTGAAGAGTCACTGAAAGATAAGATAAAAAAAATTAAACCCCAGCTCATTGGATTTACAACTATACAGTTAAACAACAAGGATATGCTAGCTCTTGCAAGGGAACTCAAGGCTTTATCAGACGCAAAGATCGTTTTCGGAGGGCCTCAACCGACCGTCAATCCCGGAGGGTGTCTTAAAGGAAATGCCATCGACTTTGCGATCGTGGGGGAAGGTGAGGACACAATATTTGAGCTCGCTGAAACACTCGATAAGGAGGGGGATTTAAGTAAAATCAACGGGCTTGTCTACAAAAAAGGGGGCAAGATCATTACAAATAATGGTAGGTCGCATATTGATGACTTGGATAAAATACCGTTCCCGGATAGATTCGTTTTCCCGGTGAAAAAGTACTGTTCGGGGATGGTAAGTGTGAAAACACCCTATACAAGCGTTGTAACAAGTAGGGGTTGCTCTTTTAAGTGCAAGTACTGCCCTTCAAGCACCATTTGGCGTGGTAAGTGGAGGGCACGTTCTCCTCAAAATGTTGTGGACGAGATAGAGGAGCTTGTAAAAGTCCACGGCATAAGAGACGTTCACTTCGAAGACGACAACCTAACAGTAGACGAAAACCATGTGTATGGTATATGTGACGAGCTAATTGAACGAGACTTAGATGTGGTATGGGAGTGCCCGAACGGCATTCGCCCAGAATCGTTGAATCGAAGACTTCTTGCGAGAATGTTTGAAGCGGGATGCAGGAGCATGGCCTTAGGAATCGAGTCTGCGACGCCTGAAATTTTAGAGGAGATTGGAAGGGAATCCAACTTGAATATCGTGGAAAAAATAGTTGATGACGCGAAAAAAGAGGGGATTAAAGTGTGCGGATACTTCATGATTGGATTGCCGGGGGAAACACGCGAGATGATAGATGAAACGATTCACTTTTCCCGCTCCTTAAATATTGATACCGCACATTACTCAGTCTTTACCCCGCTTCAAGGTTCAACCTATGATGATGAGTGTCTTAAAGATATTTTCTTATCCGAGAAAAAATTGGAGGGCATTCGTCGCAGGGCGTATCTTGGTTTTTATACTAAACCGAGGATCATAAACGCTTTTTTAAGGAGAGTGGTGGGCAGCCCTGTTTCTTTGCTCCCTCTAAGTAAAAAAATTGTCCATTACGCAAAATAAACAGTAGAACCTGATTAAATCACTTTTGATAGACGTGGATGTGAATCATGCAAAGAGGGTAAAACAGGTTTGGAATATATTTGGATAACATGGGTTTTGATTGGATGGTGTTGTTCAATTTCTTTGGCGTCCAAACGTGGTAGTGGTCTGACAGTTTCAACGGGAAACGCAGTGTGAAAAGTCTCCCAAGCCTCCAGAGATATTCATTCGGAGCTGAGACTATCAGGTAACCTCCTTTTTTTAGGATTCGTAGTAATTCGCCCATGCTCGGTTTTTTCAAATGCTCTATGACTTCGGTTAGTATTATGATATTGAAGGATGCATCTTTGAAGGGGAGTTTATAACATAAATCAGCTAGAGTGAGTTTACAAAAAATATTCTTTTTTCGAGATCTTTTTAACCTCTTTTCTGAAATATCAACTCCATAAACATCTCCTCTCAACATTTCCAGAAAGAATCCGTCCCCGCAACCCGCATCAAGAACCATACCCTCACCGAATCCATAAACCAGATCAAGTATTATCTTCCGACGAGTCCTTGAAATCCATCGCTCAACTGGGTTGGCTGGATAATACATTAATTGGTGCGGATCAGTATCTGCAAGTTCTTCTTGGAACCTTCGCGTTGAACTTTTTTCCATGGTAATTATTTTTTAAACAAGAATCGTAGGCTTTCGAGAATCAATTTAGATTCCGACTTGAAGTTGAATAACAAGTAGGGTATCCGCCTTCCAGCGTATTTGATAAAAAATTTTGGTGTTAGGAAGTATCTCCTGTAAAATGATTTTTGAAGCTTTACAAGTTCCTTGGTCGAGACATTCGAGAAGTTGTGGGTTAGTTCATTATAGTGGGAATATTTAGTAAAGGATATCTTTTCTTTCTCGCCGAGTTCCTTAAATGCTTTCGAGCCGGGGTATGGAGTATAGTATGCGACCTGGATCATGTCCGGCCCCAGTTTTTTACAAAGCTGGAAAGTCCCTTCTATCTCCTCTCTCGTCTCGGTCGGGCATCCTAGCATGAAAAAACAGACTGTGAGAAAACCATGTTCCTTCGCGAGTTTATGGCCTGATTTAATCTGCTCTAAAGTCTCGCTTTTTTCCAGGATTTTAAGGATTCTGTCGCTTCCGGATTCAACACCCAAGCACAGGGTAGTGCATCCCGCCTCCCTCATATTCGAAAGCATTTCACCGTCTAGGTGATCGAATCTTGCCTGAACAAGCCACTTAACTTTCAGGTTCCTTCGAATTATTTCGGCACAGATGCCTAGAACCCGTTTCTTGTCGAATGTGAAAACATCGTCGAGAAAGTATATGACATTAACGCCCGTGGATACAAGGAACTCCATCTCATCCACTACATTTCCGGGCGAACGCCCCCGATACTTACTCCCAAAAGACATCCGAAGCGTCGGGGAACAGTAAATGCATGCGTAAGGGCATCCGCGACTGGATTCCATAAAACCCCATTTAGCTTTCCGGAACAACAGTACGGGATAGAAAATTTTGTAAGCGTCATTGAGGAAAATTTCGTGCTTTGGGAAAGGTAGTTTGTCAAGATTTTCGATTAATTTTCTTTCCCTGTTTCTTTCGACCTGATTAGTCTTTATGTCAAAGAAAGCGATCCCATCAACCTTTCGGAAATCCTTACACTGAGATATTTTTTCCACGGCCTCACTGACGGTTAATTCAGGCTCGCCAATTACACAAAAGTCGACTGGGGAATCCCTGTAAAGGAAAGTTTCAGGTAAGACGCTTGCATGCTGGCCGAACAAAAATATTAACAAATCCTTATTCGTTTCCTTGAGTTTTTGGGCTACCTGCAATGCGACTTCAGCAGTAGGAGTCATAGTCGCGATTCCGATAACGTCTGCCTTGGCTTTAGAAAGTTTTCCCGCCAGCTCATCAAAAGTAAATTTAAAGGCCTCAGCATCTATAAATTCCACATTATGGCCTTGAGCCTCAAGTATTGATGCCATGTATCCAACATCGATTAAGGGGCTTACGTCCTGAGGGTGTGGGACGTTGAAAAGAAGGTATGGAGACAACCTTAAGAATGTGATCTTCATAAATACACCTGGTATGTAATTACCGATGCAGTCTAAAAAGTTTATGCAATGTGGACTCGTGCTTTAACGCGTGGTTTGGACATACTTCCAGGCAAATCAGGCATCCTACGCACTTGCTGTAGTCAATTTCAGGAGGTTGCAGGGCATTTGTCCTGCACACTTTCGTGCAGATTTCACATCCGTCACACAAATCCTTGTCCAAGACGGGTTTTGTTCTAGTTCTTAATCCAAGATTTGTTTTCCTAATAATATAGCTTGCTAATGGATGAGTCGTTATCCTGTCGATAAAAGAGCCTTCCTGAGGGGGAATAGCAAATCCAAGAGTTGGGATCTCACCAACAACTTCAATTTCACTCAATTCAATCGAACCGAGTCCAAGCTTTCCCGCGAACTTGATATGCCCGACATCGGCGGGATTAATTCCCATTACCTTGCATGCGACAGCGTCAGTGCTCGCAACGTTGTCTCCGACTAGGATGATGTTTGATTTAACCGGTTCTCCGTGTGTGGGGCCCTCGCCTTGCATGCCGACAATCCCATCAATTATAGTAACCCTGATTTTGTCGATAATGCTTTTAGTTACTTCATTTAATGTCTCATCAAGATTCCCGGTGTGCTGCGTATGCCTGCCTTTTATAGATGATAATCCCATGGCAATGTTTTTTATGCCTAGACTCACCTTCGTCTGAACGTGGGTTTTAAGCACCGGCATGTTGATTATGGTGTCACACTCAAATGCGATTTCAGGAATTTCCACTACCCCATTTCCGATCTCGACTTTTCTTTTTTCCCCCTGTTGCGCGTCTATAAGCGGTATCCCATACCTTTCAGAGATTTCCAGAATGCCAGTAACCTTCATGGATTGCTCGAAGTCGTAGGCAAATATGGGGGATTCTATGATTGATGGAGATGCACTTTTGCCGAGAACGTATTTAACCACCTCTTCGACTAGGAGGGGATTTGTAGTCGCACCTGTTGAAGAAGGTAGTGGAGCGCAGATGTTTGGTTTTATTAAGACGGTTTCGCCTTTTTTTATTTTGATTATTTTATCGATATCAATGGCGATTTTGGAGATAACATCCCCCCCACTATTTGCACATCTAACTATGACTTTCGACATCATTTCACCTGATTTTCTCCTTTAACACTGAGTAAAGGGTTTTGGCAACTAACTGGTGCCCGTGAGTGTTGGATTGACCGTCTTAATGAGTTTGAGATTGATGTAATAAGACAATGTCGTATGGATGGGAAAAAATAATAATTAAAGCAATAAAGGTAATTAAATTCCATGAAAAAATACTTATGTTTACATCCACTTTTATTCGCAATTTATCCATTACTATTTCTCTGGGGCCATAACAAGGATTTTATCGGTTTCTCCCAGGTTTGGAAACCATTGATGATAATCATCTTTTTCACGCTACTCTTTTTTCTTATCGTACGTTTATTATTGAGAAATACACTCAAGGCAGGGATAACAACATCCCTTCTGATATTTGTCTTCTCAGCATATATGCAGATTTATAAATTTTTCCGACTTCCAATATTCGAAGAGATATTATTGATAAGACACCGTATGCTTATTCCGCCATTAGCAGCAACACTCATATACGCTCTGTGGAAGATTATTTCGACTAAAACAGATCTTAAAAACCTGAATATTTTCTTCAATATTGTAGGAGTCGTACTTATTGTCACACCAATAATTCAAATCGTAGGGTACAATTTAACAACTCTCCCAGGGATTTATGGAGTTCCTGACCGCGAATCCCTAAATTTCACATGTAAAAATAAAACTGGACTTCCAGACATATATTATATAATACTTGATGAATACGCGAGAGCAGACACACTCGAATATCACTACAATTTTGATAATAATGACTTCCTAAACGGTCTTGAGGAACGGGGTTTTTTCATAATTAATGAAAGCCGTAGCAATTACGGGCAGACTCACCTTTCTCTCGCATCCTCATTAAATATGAGATACCTTAATGGGGTGAAGAACATTTATGGTGAATCAGATGATAGGGGGCCCTTGAGGGATTTGATCAACAATAATTTAGTTCATGAATTACTGGAAAGGCAGGGGTATGAGATCATTTCATTCACCTCACAGATTTCGGGTATTGAGTTGACTAATGTGGATTGGTATATTGAATCAGCCTTGAAAATGAACCAATTTAATTTTCTTCTTTTAGATTCAACACCGATTCCAACTGCTTCACGGTTTTTCGCAAGGTTCATACCTGTAAAACCGATTGACCACACCGAAACTGTTAGAGACATGTTGAATTACTTATTCGACAACATGGCATCTCTGAGAAAGATTGAGAATCCAATTTTTGTTTTTATCCATATGGAAGTGCCTCATCCCCCATATATTTTCGGGCGAGACGGTGAACATGTTATTTTGGGGGTTAAGCCTGAGAAAGAGCTTTACATTGATCAATTAATTTATGTTAACAAAAAAACCCTTACTGCAATTGATGACATACTCTCTTACAGTGATCGACCTGTGATAATAATAATTCAGGCAGATCATGGCCCGGGAAGCGAGGAACTTGACGAACAAGGAAACAACGAGTCTTTCCTGAATGTAAGGTATAACATACTAAATGCAATATACCTCCCAGACATGGATGGTGAACAAGAAATTTTCTCAAGAAACCAGACTCCCGTAAACACATTCAGGATAATATTCGATAGATATTTTGGAACAAATTTTGAGATACTAGATGATAAAAGCTACTACTCACCATGGCCGCACCCATACCAGTTAAAACCAATAAATTTTGAGGAATCATAAAGGAATATTTTTCAAATTAACATAAAGAGTAATTAACATCGCCTCAAAGGATGTTGGTTTTTTATTTCCGCTGTGATACTTATTTATGGTGGGGCGTAAAATATTTTTTGGTATTCTTGTATTGTCGACTCTCGTCTTTTTTTCCACTATTTTCTTAAATCCAGGTAAAATACTGTATTCAAATCACTCTACCCTGACGTTCAAGGAGGGGGCATACAACCTTTATCTCTATAGAATGTGGAGGGAGACTGGTGAACTGCCGTTATGGAACCCGACCTTCTACTCGGGACATCCGATGGACTTGACGATTTCGCCCATCTACCCCCCCAAGCTATTGATGTATTTTTTTCCATCAGACCAATTCTTTGGATACTATTACGTATTCCACATCCTCCTTGTTGGAATTTTCACCTTTTTGTATGCCCGAATAATCGGGTTGCGTGAATTATCCTCTCTTTTATCAGCTATTTCCGCTTCACCATAAAATGTCGCGACATATGGTGCGGTAAAATAGATTATTGTATACATCATAATCCCTATCACAGAAATGATTATGAATGCTGAATGCGCTGCATCCTCCACGTCGTCTTTTTTGTAGATAAGTGCGCTCTCAATTCCCATCTCCCTGAAGAGGCTGACAGTATTTATTATTAAGAGGGCTATTGCGAACAATCCGAAGTCTTCTGGCAAAAGAAGCCTTACTAAAACAATCTTGGTGAGAATATTAAGCCCTCTGGTTACAAAGCTTACTGCAAAAACAATGAATGTGTTCTCGATCGTCTTTTGCTTCAGATCCATCTTAGTGGTAAATATTCTCCTAGGTTGTTGTTTTTTCTGCTATAATAAAGAAACCATTAAATCTAGTTTTTCCAACAAATTTCATGCCCATTAAACTCAGTATATACAACAGGGGGTATATCAGATGGTAGATGTAAGCGTTTTCCCTCACAATCAAATCCAGTTCCCATGCTAGAGCTCCAAATACTCCTGGTGTTTTCCTAATCTTTTTTATTGTAAATCCTTGTTTTTCCATCATACTACCTAACTCTTCTGGTTGATAGCCTTCGCGTACATGACCTTCCGTTTTATGGTCTTTAAATCTGGAAAAAAACCTAAATTGATTGGTTCTTGGAGTCCGAATAAAAATGCAGCCATCAGGTTTTAGTGCTTTATACAAAACCTTAATCAGCTTTTCATCATCCTTAATGTGCTCAATCACATCAACACACACAATTAAATCAAATTTATTGTCATAGTTTAAGTTCAACAAATCTTTTTTTATGAACCCAATATTCTTCATATTCCTCCGCTGAGCTTCTATCTTATTCTTATTTACCTTCAAATATGAGATGTCCACACTGATAATGTTTACAGCAGGATTTAACTCTGAAAGAAAAAATGAATATTTCCCCCAACCACATCCAGCATCTAAAACATCATGAAACTCTATCCCTTTTATTTCGTCTTTAAAATGTAGAAAACGGACAAGTTCTCCTATGTGTGGTGGATTATTAAAGCTAGGAATTATTTTTCCAATAAGTCTAGCTATTTTTATTCTCCATAATGTTACTCTAAGAAAATAATGTAAACTCCCAAGCCGCCGCCCGAAGAAGTAAGTTATCTGATAAACTCTTTCTTTAAGACTTCTTTTTTTCGTTATATAGATTATGGTTTTCGGACTAATGAACTCATTAATAGAAACCTTCGATTGCTTTATCATATCTTGCCCCAGACTTTAGGATTTTTCAGAACATACCAGAGTGCGCCACACCTCCAGGCAGCCGAATGAATGAGGCCATAGACATTGTAATCTGTCAACCCGTGTTTTATTATCGGTACGGTGGTGTGGTTTGCACCAATGAGCATGAATACGGATGAGATCGTAGATATGGTGGAGATTAGTTTAAACGCGGTCGCCAGTCCCGTGGTGATCACTATTCCTGCCGAAAAAAATAGTATCGAAGCTAGCAGGAAGATGGCAGACAGTTTAACCTCATGGAGAACTCTCCCATAGATTACTAAATGTTTTTTATGTCTGGCATAAACCTTCACCCCCCAAAATCCGTGGCGGAATTTATCCCGAATAATCCTTCTTAGCGTGGCCTTGAAGTGATGTTGGACCTCACTTCCACTTACATAACGTATCTTATACCCTGCATCAATGAGGCGCAATCCGAAGTCAGTATCTCCTGAAAACCTGAATAATTCATCGAAGCCACCAAGCTTTTCAAAGACATTTTTCCGTACCGCAAGATTCTTTGTATCACCCATTTGCGTGTACCCTCCTTTTGAATATCCCTCAACAGTACTTTCCTCATATCTGTGTTCCATACTCGACCACCGTGTTTGCTCAACATCGGTAGAACCACCGTAGGCTGCAAATGCTCCCTCCAAGATCAATGGTTTGGTAAGGTTCTCAAGCCATTTTTTCCCTACAATACAATCGGCATCGAGAAATACAAGAATGCTCCCCACCGAGTTCTTTACACCAGTATTCCTAGCTATGAAAGATCCCTTCCTCGTCTCGATGAAAAGCTTTATTTTTCCTCCATATGATTTAAGAATATCTACTGTATTGTCTGAAGAGTTGTTATCAACGACTACTATTTCATATCCCCTAAATGACTGGTCTAACAGTGAGTCAATACATTTTTTTTATGGTTTTCCCTGCATTAAGTGCGGGTATAATAACTGAAACTTTATTTTTCTCATTCATTCTACTTGGAGAATAATAGTGGTTTTCACTCTTCAACTACATATTACTATCATCCTACTAATAATTCTCGAAATGACTGG
>AQSC01000051.1 GCA_000402775.1 Euryarchaeota archaeon SCGC AAA252-I15
TCAGGTTCCAGGGGCTTTTCTGGGGTTCCACCATCCTTATCATCCTTTTTCAGTTTATGCATTGAATTATATGAGGAATTCAGGGGGGGAAAATGTTTTTTAAGCGATTATTGCGTAAGTAGTATACATGCCTGATTTAGCAGAATCGATGAACAAGGGTTATTACACGTTACTCACTGAGAAGGTAAACTACAAGGTATTGGCAGTGATACCACCAGCCCTGGCAGTATTGATGCTTCTTATTGTCGCAGTCAAGGGAATCGAATTGGGAATAGACTTTAAGGGCGGCACCTGGATTGAAGTATTAACTGCAAACGAGATATCTTCCGAAACAGAGGATGCTATAACACAAAGCCTGATTGCCGCAGGATTCTCTGACGTGAAAACATACGTTGGATGGGATGTGGGATCCCGTCAAAACAAGATTACAGTAGCCACGACAAGCGTCGTAGAAAAAGAGGAGGTTTCCCCGATACTTATGCCCTACATCGGCGAGCTTTTAGATTCTGACATGGCGACTGCCAGTTTAGCTGAAAAACCCTCAGCAGACCTTCAGGACCGGTTGTCTTCGATTTTAAAGCAGAGGATAGACTTAAGCTATGACGGGGGAGTGTTAACTATCATAGCACTTGAGATTGACGAGGAATCCCTTGAAAGCGCGCTCAGTTACGCCACAAACACGGTGATTGACGTGACAGTAACGGAAAAAAACTTTAACTCAAGGACTGTTGGCCCGACCCTTGGAAAAACCTTCAGAGAGCAAGGGTTTAAGGCGATTTTCGCCGCCTACATATTGATTACTATCGTAGTGTTCATAGCCTTCCGAAGTTTCATACCGTCATTTGCCGTTCTCCAGGCTGCGATATGCGACCCCATAATCGCGTTCGGATGCATGGCCTTGCTAGGGATCCCGCTTGAGCCCGCAACGCTCGCGGCACTTCTCATGTTAATCGGATACTCCGTAGACTCCGACGTCCTCATCACTTCCCGAACGCTTAAGCGTAGAGGATACTCGGTCAATGAAAACATTGACAGCGCCATGAATACCGGGCTTTTCATGACCGGAACGACGATTATTGTTATGATAGTCATGATAATAGTATCGTCTACTCTAACCCAGATAATCACTTTATACAATATTGCGGTAGTATTGCTTTTAGGGTTGATAGCAGACCTTATGACTACTTGGTTCACTAACGCAGGTATTCTCAGATGGTACCTTGAAGTGCCTGGCGGGAGAAAAATATTTAAATGAAAAAGTTTTTGGGTAACTGGCGGATAGTGGTCTGGATTACTTGCATAGTGTTCTCCCTGCTTTTCATGACAAACGCCATCCCGTTGAATAAGGGAGAGGGGATTGGATTTGGAAAGGGGCTCGACTATGGACTCGACTTTGCGGGAGGCACCCAGTTGCAGCTTCGCCTTGAAAAACCAGTGGACTCAGATACAATGTCCATTGAAAAAGGAATTCTCGAAAACAGGTTGAACTCTCTCGGCCTCAAAGACATCCCAGTAAGACCTTGGGGAAACCAATACATGCTGATAGCAGTAGCGGGAGCATCCCCTGAAGAGACCAGGGATATTGAAGGAATCCTTAAGCAACAAGCCCGCTTTGAAGAGCGTATTGACGGGGAGCTTGCGGTTTTGGGGGATGAGATTACTGTGGACTTAAGCCCTCAGGGAGTGCAGATTTACGCGCAAGGCAACATCTTCACTTGGAGTGTTTCTGTTACCCACAACCAGGACGGGGCGTGCAGGTTCGGAAAAGTCGGTGAGGGTAAGATTGGAAGGCCCGTCGACATCTTCATAGACCGGCCGGCAAACACCACGATTCTTATGACTGAAGTAACCTACAAGACGTTAAGCGAGACGACTTCCATGGGGGATGAAGACAACCTTTATTTCGGAGATACTGCAGCCGAAATCATCGAAAACAGGTCGTCAATACCCATAATAGTTTACAGTGAAAACGAAACAGTAACAAGGCTTGAGGAATTTAAGGCGCAAGGGTACAACACAGTAATCATCGCGGAAGACGAATTCTCACTCAACGAGTCGATTAGAAACATGCTGGAGGAAAACGGCTTTGAGACAGCAAGAATCCCACAGGAAAATTTGACCATAACCCCACACCTGTGGATCAAGAAACTAACAGGCCTACAAAGCTCGCCCAGACTAAACTTCAACACCAAAGGAAACTGCGTTTACTCGGCGATAATCACGGGATCCAGTGTTACACTCGAAGAGGCGAGGGAGGAAGTAACGGGCAACCAGATACTTCTGACTTCAGGGAATCTTCCCGCGAAACTCAGCGTGGAATCGAAGTCGACGACCCCGCCCACACTGGGAATGAAGTTTCTGAAATACGGATTCTTGACTGGAATAGTCTCATTCCTCACAGTCTCAATCCTGATCCTTTTGAAATACAAGAGGATTTCCATCGCAGCACCGCTTATGGCAGCGGGATTAAGCGAAGTACTCATAATCCTCGGGCTCGCATCACTTATCAACTGGCAAATAGACCTGCCTGCAGTAGCTGGAATAATCGCTTCAGTCGGAACAGGAGTAGACCAGCTCATACTCATCACAGACGAGACAATAAAACCAGGATCGAAGAAAAAGAAGATCATAAGCCTGTCAGAAAGCCTTAAAAGGGCGTTTTTCATCATCTTCACCGCAGCAGCAACGACAATAGCCGCAATGATACCGCTTCTCGGAATCGGGGCGGGAATGCTTAAAGGATTCGCGTTCACGACGATTATGGGAGTGCTCGTAGGGGTTTTGATTGCACGACCCGCCTACGCGAAAATAATCGAAAACATGATAAAGTCTGAGATGTAGGAATCGGACAAATGGAAGGGGGTTGTGAAATGAGAAACAGATGCATGATATTAATTACGTTGATTGCTTTGTCTGCTTGTCTTTCCTCAGGCGCAAGCCTGAAAGCAGAATGCACGTACAAACTTCAAAACGATGCCGTGGAATTCTCCTCTGTATCGGAGCTTACAGGCGACTCAAAACCGGAGATTGTCGCAGCAACCTCTAAGGGAAAGCTTTATTTATTAGATTTCGATGACTGCTTGCACTGGCAGCCGAAGACTAGCGCGTTCGCTAAAGGTGAGGGGCTTGGCGTACTCGGACCTTCAAGGCGATGGCGTGCCGGAGATTCTGGTCGCAACTGAATCCGACGACGTAAAAGACGACGTGTTGACAGTGTTTACTATCTCCAGGAGGAGAGAGCTTATCGAAGACTTCAACCAGGCCACTAGCACGAAGAGTGGTGAGGCTATTGGGTTTGGTTTGAGCGTTGATGCTGTAGACCTCACAGGAGACGGTAGTGAGGAGATTATTTTGGGGTGTAAGAACAAGAAGGTTTACGCCTTACGGGGGGAGGATTCGATTCAATGGGTTTTTGAGGCTGAAAACCCGGTTTACTTTGTGCGTGGCGTGGACTTGGACGGCGACGGAAGCAGCGAAGTCGTCGCACTTTCGAAGAAGTACGGTTCGGCAAAAATTTACGTGTTGGATGGGAAGGGTAGGGAGAAGTGGAGTTTTGACGTTCCTTCAGGGGTTTACATGCCTGCAAGGGATGTTGTAGACGTCTCTGATTTGGAGGGCGACGGTAAAAAGGAGATTGTTGTCGCCGGGATGGAGGGTGTCACAGTCCTCGATTATTCGGGATTGGTTGTCGCAAGCATTCTAACGGACAGTCTTGTCAGCGCGATACATGCGGCTGATGTAGACGGGGACGGGGTTTTAGAGGTCATCGCGGGGGCTAAACCTAACATTTATCTTATCGGGTTGGATGGTACGGTCGTGTGGAAGGCGCCAATAGACACCACTGTACAGAGCATCTACTCGGCTGACCTTGATTCCGACGGAAGGCAGGATGTTTTAGTCGGCGCGACACGCTTTGTCTGGGTGTTCGACGAAGACGGTAAAAAGATTGTTGAATGGCAGTACCAGGATCCGGGCGGCGGCGAGGAATCCCTAAAGGACGTGAACACGAACTCGATTTACGCCCATGATTTCGACGGGGACGGTGTGATGGAGGTTGTCGCCGGCTTCGGGCTTAAGGAGGCGCGCCTCGACAAGAACTTCTACTTCGGAAGCCTGGTGGTATTCAAGGTCGTTGAAGACGAAGCAGATCTTATGAAGGCGACTACAATCGAAGCCGCCCCGAAAGAAACGACTACCGTTAAAACCGCAGAGACTTCGACAGTGATTAAGGGGACTGGAGACGCGGAGGATGAGAAGTCTGGGGAGGATTCTTCACCCCTTCTTGTGGTAGTGGTGTTGGTTTTTGTTGTCGCTGCGGCCGCAGTCATCTTGAAAGTCCGGAAAAAGTAGAGCACCCCTCAACTGTTTGTCTTGATTGAAAGCAATGCTTCCTTCGACTCACCGACTGACGAGACGTCCATGAGCGATACTGTGAGGTTTCCGAAACGCAGCTTATCGCAGGAAACCCCCGTGTCAAGGCAATCAGACTGGTCTACGGGAGCAAGACAGTCGAAGAATTTAAGGGTTAGGTCAGTCACCGATTTAACTTTGTCTGAGGCCGTTATTTTCGCGTAGCGGACGTGGTCGCAGTGATTCTTGTACAAGCCGACATCAGCTCTATCACCACCTTCAACGAACGTCACGTTAAAGCCCTCGTGAAGCACACTCGCTCCTTCCGCGAGACTGAATACAAAGGAGGGTACTGTCGTCGTGGTCGTAGCCTCAGGCTCTGTCGGGCAGGAACAATTGTTTACGTAGACCGTCTGGTTTACGTACACGATTTTTTCGACTGGCACTTCCCGGATCACAGTCCTGTTAATGTACATTGGAAGCGTCTTTACCACGGTCTTGGGCCTGCAAGGCTCGGTCAAACCCCAAAAATCAAGGTAGTAGCCTACCACAATTACTAGGACAAGTAGTATGGAGAAAAACTTCCAATTCATAAAATACAAATTAGATTAAATAGAAATTAAAACGTAGATATAACCATAATCCCGAGATTACGCTAACTCTACTTCTTTTCCTTCCTGGATTGCGGCTACGATTCTTTTCGCTGCCCAGAATAATATTTGGGAGAGTGCCCTAATCTCCGTATCTTCTTTTAACCCACTCTTTAAAGATGGGGTCTGCGATAGTGTACTCACCACCCTTACTTTTTTCGACTACAGCTTTTTCTTCGAGTGATTTCAGGAAAGTTCCTATATTCGAGATTTCCCCGCTTAAATCGTCTTGTATTTCACTATAGGATGTAAAGTCTTTTGTGGATAAAGTAACAACGATGAGCCGTTCTTTTGGAGCGAGTTGTTTTAATTCATTGTTGAAAAGGATGTTGCCTGTATTCTCTAGGAATGTGTTAATGCCTTCTTTAACTTCTCTTTCAGTTATCTTGTCGTGGTATCTCTTCAATTCTAAACCTAATGCTTGCGCGTAGAAGGGCATACCATGAGTGAAGTTTGAGATTGTGTTTAGCGCATCTTCTGTTATTCTTTCCCTACCTAACTCTTTGGTTATTATCTGGCGTATATACTTATCTTCCAGGAGATTGATTTTCAGGGGTTTAAGTTGTCTATAGAAGGCTGATGTGGAAGTGAATACGGTCAAATTCATGGTATGTCTGAGTGAGCCGGACAGACATATAACAGTGTTTTTTTGTTGTTCTTGTATTGACCTGATTTTTCTTATTATCGCCTCGCCTGCGTGAGAACCGTTTACCTTAACTTCTGTAATTGATGGGAACTCGTCTATAAAGAGAATACATTTTGTTTTGGTTTTTTTCGCGAATTTTTCCGCTAATGTAAAGGCAGCATCGAGTAATTCATGAGAACTCGTCTTCCGCTCCTGGTAATGCATGATAAAGAATTCTATTTCCTCTGTAAGTGAGACGCCAATCTTCATCTCAGACAGTATTTTATGCACCATCGTTCCTGGAACCTTCTTTAAGTTGGACAACTTATGGGAGATTCCCAGCAGAGGGCGGTATTCCTCAACTACGAGGTCGGCTAGTTTGAGTGAAAACTCTTCCAAAGTATTTTCAACGAGATCCCAGACGGAGATGTAGACTACCACGACTTTTTTGTTTTTCTTAAGCCTCCGCTGAAGCTCCAAGAGGATTGAAGACTTTCCCACTCGTCGCTTACCATACAATGCATAACCTACATTGATTTTAGGATCTGTTAAGGTGGCGTGCATCTCCTTGAGGATGTCCTCCCTATCAACAAAATCCACACCCTTTGCAGCCGAAAGCGTAAAAGACATTTTACTAAATAAACGTTTACTAAATGAGTATTTAGTAATAACACCCGCTCATATAAAAACACTATAGTAACCCACTACCGGTGGAAACATCGCAATCTATTCCAGGAAGGAGAACAATCAGAAAACCAAAATAAGACTAACGGAACAGATTGCGTGTGTAAAAAACCACCCCATAATAAACTCCACCCCCCAAACTTTAAAAAAAACAAGTGAAAACATTCAATCTAGACACGATTAGTTCTTTTTATCAATCTTTATTGTAACATCTGCATTTGCGTGGCCGCTTCTGCCTCCCCCTTCGTAAAAATGATCCCAAACCATTCTATAATTTTTAATGCTTTTGAGGGTTATCTCAATATCATAGACTGTACTCTTTGTATCTTTAAATGTTAGTGTTCTATGTGTATAGTCTCCATTAAGTTTTTCAATTCGTATGCGGACTCCATCAGGCTCTTCTGGATTACCAGAAGACATTCGAAAACTCAAAACCTTAAACAAGTAGTCGCCATATGCAGAATACTCCTCCGTATTAATAGTAATTGTCTTGGGATAATCTACTTCATTTGAACTTACATCACTGCCTAAACTACTTTCAATATCCCATGAAACCAACTTTAGACCACTGAAAAAGTCGCTAAAGTCATAGTATAACTTCAGGTTTACTGAACTTTTTGGCACCTCAAATAGTATTATCCCTCTGGCTTTTTGCCCAGGATAAAGCCTTTGAGATGGGAAGTCCTGATCCCCTTGATACAACTTGTCATCGTAATGGTATCCCTCACTATCAGTGACACTAAAGTCACCTGAATGAACATATGCTGATCTATCACCCTGATTGATAACCTCTGCATTAACGATTATGAACTTCTTTCCAGGATCTGCACTCTCAACTTGATACGACTTCGAATAAGTACCCCACCACGTATATGAATTTTGGATCTTTACTTCATGAACAGTAACAGAGACTTCATCAAATTTAGCAGTCTCACCAACATTGAGTTTTAATTCTTCAAGAATTGATGTAGTGGTTGTGGAAAGAGTGCTTGTAGTAGATTGAGGGTGGTGATTTATTCTTATTGAATTAAATATCTGTTCACCAATATCTCTCACATCATCATTTTCAGAGGAACCTTCTGTATATTGAATAACCACAAAACCGGACTCCAAATTGATCCAATAGGTTTTACCGTATCCTTTTCTGCTTCTATCCGTTTTGTTTATATACTGATATTTCAGATAACGTGCAGGATAGCTATCAAATGTTGTTTCCTTGATACCCTCCACAATTCTTAGTGCAGAGTGAGGGTCATTATCTTCGTCAATTTTATTATAGAGTCTATGCACACTATCCTCAAGTGTGTTGTCATCCTTCACAACGAAATAATAAAAGCAAAACTTCTTATCCTTTGTTCCTGGAGGAGATACAACTACTGCTCCGTTATCATCATTCCAGACATTCCAATCCTTTGACTTAATAAGTGATATACTATCCCCAACATCACCTAAATGCACAGTAAGAGGCTCAAATTTTGTTACAGTTTCAATGGTTGTCGTTGGACAATCACTCCTTTTCTCAACCAATTGACCATTGGGACATTCATACAATTTAACGACTTTATCACCTGAGATACAGCCACTACAGAGAATAATTCCTGATAATAGCACGAGAAGGAACACTCTCATATTAACAAATAAGGAGAAGATTAAAAAGAACAGCACTACTACTCTAATTCTACTTCTTTTCCCTCCTGGATTGCGGCTACGATTCTTTTCGCCGCGTGGGTTGTGCGCTTAAGCTTTAGGTTTCCGCCGGCGTTAACATGGCCGCTTGTGATGTACTCGCCGTCAATTGAAATCCGAACAGTCGTGTTTCTGAGTGCGGGCTCGTGAACAACAATCTGCTTTTTCGTTGAATAAACCCTGTCCTGACGCCTGCCCCTACCCCGGGGAGTCCCAGCCTTAACCTCAGAAATGGGGATTACGGCAACCTCCTCCCCAAAGGAATACAATTCGAACTCCGGCTTCCCGCTCTCAAAGTCCCTCACCTGGATTACGGGGCGGGCGAGATCACTTTCAGTCATCCCGTGCGGCACCTTAACGGTCATTGAAAGCTCATAAACACTTTCGACGAAGCCAGCCCTGATGAAGATGAGCGTGTCTACGACGTGTGGAATTACGCCAAGCTCCACCCGGCCAACGAGACGTTGGATGGCGTCAATAGCCTTGGAAGCGTGCGTGACTCCGACAAGACCCACACCCGCAAGACGCATGTCAGAAAAAACCTTGAAGTCGGAAGTCTTCCGAAGCTCGTCGTAAATCGTGTAATCAGGTCGCACTAAAAGCAAAAGATCGCCCGTCTTTTCCATGGAACCATCAAGTGGACCATACTGGGTAATATCCTCGTGGACTTGAAGGTCCCGGGGATGCTCCATAGTCTTTATAATCTTGCCCTTCCTCCGGTAGTGTTCAGCAAGGGCCTGGACGAAAGTGGTCTTTCCAGCACCCGGAGGGCCTGCGACAAAAACCCCTTCGGCGTGAGAATCCAAGCGGTCGACGAGTTTAGCCGAAAGACTGTAGTCAGACAACTTCGTCTTAACGAGAGGCTTGACGATAGTCATCTCCAATCCGTCAGAGAAGGGGGAGCGTGTGATGACAATCCTGTATTCGCGAAGCTGTATTACTGTCGCACCCTTTTCTTCAAGCTCGACATACCCCGAAGGATCCCTGTGAGCGCACTCGCAAACCTCCTTCACCTTCTCCTCAAGGTCGTTTCGAGAGATTTTCTCACCAATCTTTTCAAGTTTAACACTTCCAACAGAACCCTTCTTGGCATACACGCAAGTATTCTCTTTAAGATGCAGCGACATCGTCTTACCGTCAAAAAGTGAGAAGACTGAAGGCTCCTTATCCCGCGTCTTCGGCTCAATAAATTTTACGGCAAGACCCCGAGATTCAGCCACTTGAGCCTGCACCCTATCAGCAGTTACAAAAAGCGCGTTTTTTTCCTCCGCGACATTTCGGATGATTTGGTCTACGCGACCAATACCCGCGTGAAGTAAATCCGAGGGCTTGGGATGGTCTCCGGAAAAATTGACAATAAACTTCAATTCAAGTTTCAATTCCTGAAGCCTTTTAAGCTCCAAAAGACCGTCAAAACCCGTCTCCTTGCCATCATTAGCCTGAGCTTCAAGTTCCGCTACCACTGCGTTTGGAATGATTATTTCCAGCTCGGAACATTTAGTGTATTCCCCCAGTACTTCCGTAATCCGCCCGTCAACGAGGACTGACGTGTCCGGTACAATAATTTTGGCTTCCATTTACGCTAAACTTTATTCAAGAAACGGGTTAATAAGTAAACCATGAACTTCGTGGCCTTCGATTTAGATGGCGTGCTCATAAACTCCAAGCAAGCTTACATAACGGCGTTTTCAAAGGCAATTAAAATGCTCGGTGGAAAAACAGATGTGACAGAGCTTGCAGAGCCATTGGGAAGGCCGGTTCGGGAAGTCTTGGAAAATATCATCCCAGATTCAGAAGTAGATGTAAATGGATATGAAGACTTGGTAAAGGAGCTTGCTTCAAGGGACGACGTGATAGCCTCAATCCCAGTGAATCCAAAAGCCTTGGAAACCTTAGAAGCGATAAAGGCTCTGGAATCTTTTAAACTGGTTTTAGTTACAAACTCCGACGCAAATTTTACATTAAAGGTATTGAAGAAAAACTCTTTTTTTGATTTCTTTGACGAAGTGTTGACCGCGGATAAGAGGCCGATTCCAAAAGATGAAAGGCTTCGCAAGATTATAAAGAGATACAATTCAATCCCTTACGAATCTTTTTTTATTGGTGACCTACCCGCAGATATTTATGCTGCAAGGGAAGTCGGACTGAAAAGTATTGCAGTGTATAACAGCCTGTCTTGGGTGTACCCTGAAAAATGGAAAATTATTGATGCCAAACCGGATTTTCTAGTAGAGGATTTGTGTGAGATTAGAAGTGTAATTACGCAGGAATAATTCGACAATCGTCGATTTAAATTCGTGTTCGTATATATAAAGGAAGAAAGCATACGTTAGGTGTCCAACCCATGGCAGAGGACTACATAGCCAACAAAATAGCAGGGGAAATAACCCTCTCAGAAAACCCCGGAAAAACCCTGAAAAAATGGAGGGAGATATTCGGGGAAAACCAAAAACAACTCGCAAGAGAAATAAACGTCACAGCATCAGTCGTATCAGACTACGAGAGCGGCAGACGGAAAAATCCAGGCACAACATACATAAAAAAAAGCGTTGAGGCATTGATAAGCCTGGACAAGAAAGCAGGAGGTGAGCTATCCCAAAGGCTGGAAAAACAAGGCAGGAGTTCGGCGATACTGGCTATAAGAGAGTTTTTAGAGCCGGTTGAGGCGAAAAAACTCGTCAAAAAAGTCAAAGGGAAAGTCGTTTGGGGTAAAACCTTGAAGAAGGAGATTTGGGGCATAACCGTTGTCGACAGCATCCAGGCGATACTCTCCCTGTCAGACCGGGAGTTCGCAGGGATCTACGGGTCGACTACGCAGCGGGCACTAGTGTTTACGAAAGTGCAAACCGGCAGGTCCCCGATGATCGCATTAAAGGTGACGCAACCGAAACCGGCAATGGTGGTGCTCCACGGCCTACAACCTGAAAACGTTGACAAGCTCGCCATAAAAATCGCGGAAATATCAAACACACCATTAATCGTTTCAGCCATAAAAGAGGAGGAAAAGCTCATCGAAAAGATTAGGGAATTATGATCATGACGAAGACTGGAATCGTTGGATACGGAGGATATCTCCCAAGGTATCGGATCAAGACTGAGGAGATAGCTAAAGCTTGGGGGGATGATGCGGAGAGAATAAAGAATGGTTTAATAGTCTATGAGAAGACCGTCCCCGCAATCGACGAGGACACTGCGACCATTTCCGTGGAGGCTTCCCGGTCGGCATTAATTCATGCGGGAATTGACCCCCAAAGGATTGGTGCGATTTACGTGGGATCGGAATCACACCCTTACGCAGTCAAGCCCACTGCAACAATCGTGGGGGAGGCAATATCCGCCACACCAGACCTTACTGCCGCCGACCTCGAATTCGCCTGCAAGGCAGGGACGGCTGGAATGCAGATTTGTATGGGAATGGTAAAATCAGGGCTAATCGAGTATGGCCTTGCAATCGGCGCAGACACGGCACAGGGAAAACCAGGAGACGCCCTCGAATACACGGCGTCAGCAGGGGGCGCGGCCTTCATTATCGGATCCGAAAAGATTCTAGCGGAAATAACCGATACTTATTCATACACGACCGACACCCCAGACTTTTGGAGGAGGGAAGGAGCGGAATACCCGACTCACGGAGGAAGGTTCACTGGAATGCCAGCATACTTCAAGCACATTACTAATGCCACGAAAAAAATATTAGAGAAAACCAAGCGTGAGCCGGAAGATTTCACTTACGCCGTCTTCCACCAACCCAACGGAAAATTCCCGCAGAAAGTGGCTAAAATACTGGGATTTACAAAAGAACAAATCAAAGACAGTTTACTAACGCCCATTATCGGAAACACTTACTCAGGGTCAAGTCCTCTCGGACTCGTAAACGTGTTAGACAAAGCCAATGCAGGAGACCTCATCCTACTTTGCTCTTACGGATCAGGAGCGGGATCAGACGCATTTATTATCGAAGTCACCAAGGAAAACGAGAAAAACAGGAACCCAAACCCGCTTAAAAACTATATTGAAGACAAGATTTACGTCGACTATGTGACATACGCGAAATACAAGTCAAAAATCAAGGGGGTCTACAAGTAAAAAAAAATGACGCGCGTAGCAATCATCGGGGTTGGAATGACAGCCTTCGGAGAATTCTGGGAGAAAGGCCTTCGAGACCTGATAGTCGAAGCCGGAACCGCAGCAATCGCGGACGCGGGGATAGAGGGTGCGAAAATAGACGCAGGCTACGTCGGCTCCATGAGCCCGGGAAGATTCATCGAACAAGAGCATATTGGAGCGCTCGTAGCAGACTACGTCGGACTCACAGGGATTCCAGCAACCAGGGTTGAAGCCGCCTGCGCTTCGGGGGGTCTTGCACTAAGGCAAGCATACATTTCGATAAAAGCGGGAGTAAACAAGATTGTTGTGACAGGCGGAGTCGAGAAGATGACGGACGTGACAATCGACCGTGCAATGATCACTCTGGGAGGGGCAGGAGATCAGGAGTGGGAACTCTTCCACGGAGCAACATTCCCGGCCCTGTACGCTCTAATGGCTCGAAGGCACATGCTAGAGTATGGGACGACTGAAGAACAGCTTGCCGCGGTCGCGGTTAAAAATCACAAAAACGGGGCTTTAAATCCTAAAGCCCAATACCAATCTGAAGTGTCAATCAAGCAGGTTATGAATTCTTCCCCCGTAGCGACACCTCTTAAGCTTTTGGATTGTTCACCCATAACAGACGGAGCGGCAGTCGCGATTCTCGCCGATGAAAAGTCTGCGAAAAAATATTGTGAGAACCCGGTTTGGATTGACGCTTCAGCCCAAGCATCCGATACTCTCGCACTCCATGATAGGAAGAGCCTTTCCAGAATACAGGCGGCAATTCAGGCTGGAAAGATTGCTTACGAGCAGGCTAAGGTCAAACCGAAAGACATCGACTTCGCGGAAGTGCACGACTGTTTCACCATCGCCGAGATCATGGCCATTGAAGCGCTTGGATTCTGCAAGATGGGTGATGGAGGCAAGTTCACTGAAGACGGGAACACAACTCGAGACGGCCGGATACCGGTGAATGCGAGCGGGGGGCTTAAGGCTAAAGGCCACCCCGTCGGAGCCACAGGTATCGCCCAAGCTGTCGAAGCAACACTCCAGCTTAGGGGGGAGGCGGAAAAACGCCAGATAAAGGACGCTGAAATCGGGCTCACCCATAATGTGGGTGGCTCGGGAGCAAGCTGCGTTGTACACATACTCAGGAGGGACGGTTAAAGATGACTAAGGGACTTCCCATGCACTGGAGGCTCATACCGCAGAGATACAACCTCCTTGGAAGCAAATGCGAAACCTGCAGCACACACTTTTTCCCGCAAAGACAAGTCTGCCCGAACTGCAGGAGGAAGGGAAAGCTCTCAGAGGTCGCGTATTCCGGCCGAGGAAAAATATTTTCATACACCGTCGTCCACGCCGCACCCCGAGGATTCGAATTCAAAAAACCTTATGTCTTGGCGATAGTAGAGCTTGAGGAAGGGCCTAAAGTCACGACCCAGATAGTCGACTGCAATCCAGGGGAAATTGAAATCGGAACTCCCGTAAAACTCGTCTTCAGACTAATCGAAGCCCGCGGAAAAGAAGACATAATAAAATACGGATACAAATTCAAAGTTGAAAGAAACTAAAGACTCTTAATATTCCAACTGAAACTTCAGAAAGTTTCATCATCAAAACGGAATGTGGAATCTATCAATACCACAATACATTACCTAAAAAAAAATAACCAGGATTTAAAGACTCTTAATATTCCAGCTTTCGATTTCCTTGCTGTAGATGGAGGGTCCGTCACCCTCATCGAACGTTGTCTGAGCCCCGCCCAGGATGTTCGGGGATTTTATTCCAGTAAGAATTGCGATTACTTCAAGTTTGTCGGAAAGATTCGGGTTAACTCTCGCACCCCACGTTATTGTAGCCTGCGGGTCAAGCTCTTTCGTGATTTTTTCACCCACAGCATTGGCTTCGCCCAAAGTCATGTCGTTGCCGCCGGTAATGTGAATAAGAGCACCGGTCGCGCCCACATACCGAACATCAAGTAGAGGATGCTCTAAAGTGTTTTTCACTGCGTTGTCGACGCGGTCGGGCCCGTCACCGTCACCAACCGAAATAACCGCAACCCTGCCACCACCCATAACGGATTTTATGTCTGCGAAATCAAGGTTAATGAGGCTCGGCTCCTTAATGGTTTCAGTAATGCCTTTGACTGCGCGAGCGACAACTTCGTCGGCCACGCTAAAAGCCTTGTCCAAGGGGAGATTAGGGACATACTGGACTAGTTTGTTATTGTCGATTACGATTACCGTGTCTGCAACCCGCCTAAGCTTGTCAATACCGTCACGCGCCTTGTCAAGCCTGGCACGCTCAAGCGCGAACGGGAACGTGACGATCGCAACCACTATAGCGCCAGTCTCCTTGGCGATATCAGCGATAACGGGCGCAGAACCAGTGCCGGTTCCCCCGCCCATTCCCGCGCATAAAAACAATAAGTGAGTGTTATTCAAAACCTCTGCAAGCTCGTGGTGGCTGGATTCAGCAGCCTTCTCACCCAACTCCGGAAACCCGCCGGCACCCAAACCCCTCATAAGCTTGGCGCCAATCAAAACCTTCGTAATGTTACCCGGAAGCTTGGACAAATCCTGTTTGTCAGTGTTAACTGCAATAAGCTCGGCACCATCAACACCTATATGGCAGAGCCGGTTAATAGTGTTGTTGCCTGCGCCACCAGTTCCAAGAACGACAATCTTTAAGTGCTCGGCCTCCGAGAATTCATCGTAGACGCGCTTCTCCAAAGTGCCATGCTGAATAGCCGCATTCACGATAGAATCCATTGCTTAATTATTTCATCCGGGATATAAAAATAAAATAAAAAAGTAGGGTAAAAACCGGCTTTTAAAGGAGTTTTACCACAATCATAATGGTGGACTAGGCTGGGGGGCTGGTCGTCCCCTGTTCCCTAAACCGACCTTACGAGGGGGCTGAAGCCTGCGAGGCGAGGAAACCTTATTGTTATTGGTCTGGGTTCCGACCGTGAGATTTCGTCTCACCGGATCGTCCATTTAAGCAACCGGGTCAGATTCGGAAGGAAGCAGCCCTAACTTTCATGGATGATGCTGGAGAGGTCGCGGAGTCGAGGAAGAATTCAGGACAAACCAAAGACAATACCGATTCTTCCACTCACAGGCATGTCCACCACAACTGTCACGCCCAGTTGACATGCGGGAGCGGCATGCGCTCGCTTTCGCTCGCTTAGCCCCCCTGATTATATTCAAGCTAGTCCTGCTTTTTCTATGAGAGATTTCTCACGTTCCGTTCTTTGCCTGCCGAGTTCGGAAAGACGCTGGTTTCCGCTTGTGATTTCTTGAGCGAGCAGTGAGGTTTTAATACCAGTCGCCCTGTCTTGGGGAATCCGGTCTCCGACTCCGACTGAGGAGGCGCCTTCACACACGTTCTCAACCATAATAAGAAGGTTTTTTGTAGACTTGTGTTCAAGGCTGCGTGTAACAGTTTCTGTGAGAGAATCCCTAATCTGTTGAATTTCCATTTTCTGCCATAGATAAGAACCGATTAAGATTCCTGCTGGAACCAGAAGGAACGGAGTTAAAGTAAGGAGTATAGATGGGACCATCATAAAAGGGTAATCTGGATTGAGAAATGCCGGGCCAGAATCTCTTAGACTAGTTAGTAGGTTAGTGGCAATCCCATAGGCTGAGACAAATCCAAGTGCTCCACCCCCAAGAGTTCCAGGATTAGAGGAATTATACTGTGAATCAAACCGCTCCTCAACCTGCTGCTCGCTTACAGGATTAGCAAGAGACTCCTTAAGCTCGTCTCGGACTACCGCAGGATTATCGATAACACGAGCCTTAAACTCTGTTTGACCTGCACGGTCGAGGGCGGCATCAAAACTAGCCGACTCGTCGGAAAGACGCCGTAGCTCGGAAACATCCTCACGGTAGAGAGGATTGTCTTCGTTGTCAAGTTGCCACTCGACGAATAGCCTGCGCTTTTCCTCGGAAGTAAGTTTCGGCTTAGGTATTTCTCCCGCACCCACTGTATGGTCCAAGGCCGGTGTGGAATGAGTCTTTGAAGTTGGCCTGCGCTCACCCCATTTAAACGTCATCAACTAAGAATTAGGGTTTTTCCTAATTTAACTTCCCTAGAATAGGAGTTTAGACAGAATCTCAAGGATTACGAACGCTAGCGTGAATCCCATAACAAGCTTCGGACTAAGCTTGGGTCCGCCTTCATCCACGTCAAAGTATCGGATGAGTCCGGCTCCGCCTGCAAGGCCTGAAGAATCCTTTTTTCTTAAAGGGGGCATTTTAACTAAATTATTGTGGTTTTTCTTCTATTATAAAGGGCGGATTCAAATAAAAAGGCGAATTCATAATTTTTTATGCTAGCAGAGGATTTTGTAGATGAAATTTGGAAGGACTTTACTTGTATTGTTTAGTATAGCCTGCTTATTGTCAATACCGTCGTCGGCTGTGCCTTCCAGACCCCATTTTTTCAACCTCACCCAGCCTGATGGAAACGTTTTTTCCGCCCGGCAGAGGGGTGATGAATTCGGAGCTTGGATTGAAAACGAGCAAGGCTACTCGATCGTCCAAAAGGATAATGCGTGGTGGGTTGTTGCCCGTGAGAGGAAGGGTGTTTTGGGTGGGAGTTTCATTCGGGCGGATGCGTCTTCCGAGTTTTTGGAGGGGATTGCGAAACATCAAAAGCAGGAAGGCTTTAATCCGGTTGAGGGTGAGCCTGTTAAGGGGCATTCTCCTTATTCAATTAAATCTTTTACCAACGGTACTGTTAAGGTGCTTATGATTTTGGTGAACTTTACTGATAATCCGCGGGTTGACGCGAACACCTACAAGCCAGCATACTACAGTAACCTGTACTTCAACGTCTCGAACCCGGCGAGCATGGCATACTATTATAATGAGTCTTCCTACGGATTGGTTAATGTTTCAGGTGTTATTGGGGGGAACAAGTGGTATACCAGCCAGTATAGTATGGCCCACTACGGAACTGATTGCAGTGGGATTGATTATTGTCCTCCAGCTAATCAGGGGACTTACAACCTAATCTGTGAGGCGGCGGCATTGGCTGACGCCGATATAAACTATGCGGACTATGATCTGGACTCGGACGGCTACATAGACTCCATCTCAATAGTTCACGCCGGCTGCGGGCAGGAGGAGGGGCCTTTTTGCTCGATGTCGAACACCCTTTGGTCTGTTAGGTGGTCGTATTTCATGAACTTCTGCCCTCAAACTTATGACGGTAAAGGTATTAGAAACGGGATTATTACCGCCGAAGACTCGCCGATTGGAACCGTCTCCCACGAGTCAGGGCACGACTTCGCAAACCTCCCGGATTTATACGACATAGACTATTCAAGCGAGGGCATCGGATGTTGGGGTATTATGTCTTCGGGAATCTGGAATGGTCCTCCCGGCCAGGCAGGCACTTCTCCCGCCCAGTTCAGTGCTTGGAGCAAGTATTTTATGGGTTGGGTGTATCCCACGGTTGTGACGACTCCTCTTTTGGATGAGGAGGTTGAGGCTGCTGAGACTGTGCAGGATATTTATCAGATCATGATTCCGTTAAATGATTCCCCCCAGCACCCGTCTTCTGGAGGGGAGAAAGAGTATTTCCTTGTTGAGAATAGGCAGCAAATTGGGTTCGACACTTATCTCCCTGGCGCGGGATTGTTGGTTTGGCACATTGAAGATGATCAGTCCAGATTGTCGAATAATGAGTTCAACAAATATTGTTGTTATCCCAGCAATGACCGCGGGCTTGATTTGGAGGAGGCTGATGAGGATACTCAGGCGCAGTATGGTCTTGACGGGAATACTACTACGGGTACGGGGGATAGGGGTGTTGCTGCTGACGCGTGGAAGAGTGATTCGGGAGGGTTTACTGATTCGACGACTCCCAATAGCAAGTCCAAGGCCGGGACTGCGACTTACATAAATATTACTAATATTTCCGCGTCGGGGTTGACTATGACTGTTGATTTTCTGGGAAGCGGTACAAAGCGTGTCACGCCTGAAATAAGCTTGACTGAGGGAAACGTTACACCCCAAGTCGGCTATACGGATGAGTTGTTCAATTACACTGTAGTGTATACGAGTTCAAACGACTCTATCCCTGACTCCGTAAATGTTTTGATAGAGGGTGAAGTGCAAGTTATGGTTGGATCTGATCTAGCCGACTCGACGTTTTCAGACGGTAAATCATATTTTTACAACACTTCACTTTCTGCTGGCTCACACAACTTCAGCTTCAACGCGTCTTCGGCAGGGATTGTAAATTCAACAAGTGTGTTCAATGGACCAGCGGTTACTGTTAGGCCTGGGTATCTCACAGCCACCCTTTCAGAACCAAACTCTTCGATTATTGTATCCCAGTATTTGTTTTTCAATACTACAGCAATTGTATCTTGCGTTGGAGGGGATTGTGGGAATGTTACGGCTGTGTTAAATTACTCTGAAGGGATTATTCCGCAATCTAGTGGAACACCTTTTTACACGATAGATGCGAATCCCATGTTTTCAGAAAACTTGTCGTGCCTTACTAATCTTTCCGTCAATGAATCATGTAATGTGACTTGGACTGTGAATGCGACAGGAGTGCACAATACAACCTATTGGGTACTTGCTTTTTTCAACACCTCTTTCTCGCAGAATGTCACTGAGAGTGTTAACTTAACGATTAATTCACTAGTCCCGGTGATTTCGAATCCTAGTCCGGAAAACAATTCGGTTTTCGAGCCGTACACAGCCTACTTTTCGCTGAACATTAGTACGCACAGGATTTCAGTGTGCAGGCACTCAAATGTTAGCGGCGTTGAATGGGAGAATATGACTGACACGTTTGCGTCCACGAACTCGACCGACCATTCGACGAATGTTACAGGGCTATCAAACAATGAGTCGGTCGACTTGTTCATTAAATGCCAAAGCTTCGACGGATACGTTAACAGCGAAGACTATCACCTGCAGTTCAATGTTTCCACTCCGATGGTTTTTATTAATGAGTTCAATCCGACTTCGAATTGGATTGAGATTGCAAATGCTGGCGACACGAACGTGAATTTGACTTCATGGATTTTGGAGTATATTTACAATTCAAGTTCGGACAACCACAGTTTAACATCGTATTTGACGGATTACCTCGTTTTATGGGAAAACATTACGAACATTACATTGAGGGATGATGGAGAGCTAATCCTATACGACAGGGAGGGTGGGATTGCAGACAACATTTCTTATTCTGATGTGACGGAAAACTCTTCTTTCGGACGGCAGACAGACTTTAGTAATAATTGGATGATATTTGGGGAGCCTACTCCGGGTGCGACTAACCTGGAGTTTTATTCGCTTGATTGGCCCATGTTCAGGCAGAATCCGGGGAGGACGGGTGTCACACCAATAAACATTTCAAGCCAACTAGTAGAGCAATGGAATTTGACTATAGGGTCGAGAGTCAGGTCTTCACCAGCTATTTTGGAGAATACTGTGTATGCAAGCTCTTGGGAGGGGGATGTTTTCGGATTAAATTTAAGCAGTGGTGAGGTATTGTGGAATTACTCTTCAGGATATTATGTTACTTCTTCCCCGGCAGTGGCTTCAGGCAGACTTTATATTGGGACTTTAAATCCCGACGGCCTCGTATTGTGTCTTAATGCTTCTGACGGAGACTTAATTTGGGAGTACAACATTACCGAGGGGATAGAGTCTTCACCCTTAGTCTCCTCTGACATTGTGTACATTGGATCGAATAATGGAGTATTCTACGCGATAAACAGCTCAATTGGAACGCAATTATGGAATTATACGACTTCTGGGATGGTGAGATCATCTCCCGCGTTAAATGACGGTATTGTTTATTTCGGCTCCGACGACTACAAGATTTACGCCTTATATTCACAGAATGGGAGTTTGAAATGGAGTTTCCCGACTTTGAACAGGGTTTATTCCACGCCCGCGGTTTCAGGGGATTCCTTGTATGCGGGATCATATGACGGGGTGATTTATTCATTGAATGCTTCTGATGGGTCATTTATTTGGGATTTCAACACTTCAGGGAGTATATTGTCTTCCACCACAGTGTCGGATGACTTGGTATTTGTGGGTTCGAACGATAGAAACCTTTACGTTATAAATGCAACTTCGGGAGATAGTGTTTGGAACATTACAACATGGGACGAGATTGTCGCATCACCCGCGGTTTCAGGGGACTTTATTGTTTCAGCTTCAAAGGACAGAAGCCTTTTAATCATGGACAAATACAATGGAACGGCTCTTTGGGGTTTTAATGCCGGGCAGGGTATTCTTTCTTCCCCGTCAATTTCTGGGGGAATGATTTTTTCAGGTGCAGATGACGGGTTAATATATGCCTTCGGGATTTTGAATGACACTGATTTACCCAATGTTACTTTAGTGTGGCCTGGAATCGGATACACTGCTTTTGATGGAGACTTAAACCTAGTCTATGAAGTCAATGATGAGAGTACGGATCTAGCTAATTGTTCCCTATTTTTAAATGAATTCTTGAATCAAACTAGTCCTTCTGTTTCTGAGGGAGTGAACCAGTCTTTTATGGTTTTGAATCTTGTTAATGGGTCATATAACTGGAGTGTTCAGTGTACTGATGATTCAGTTAACTCAAATGTTGGAGAAAGCTTGACCTATTCTTTCAATGTTTCTTTAAGTCCGTTAAATGATTTTTTAGGGACGCTTGTCTTGGGTTGGAATTTGATTGGCTTACCCAGGATTATCTCCTAGCAAGTGTCTTTTTATAGTTGTATGGTTTATATTATTGGATGATGGATGATAATGCCGCTATGATAGGAGATTACTTGGGTACGATAGAAGAGTATGTTCCCGGGGATGGTACTTTCGCTGAAGACGGAAAGATTTTTGCCGCAAGTGTAGGTAAATCAAATTTAGACAAAGACAAACGTGAAGTTTCTGTTTCAACGAAAAACTTGGGAAAACCTGCTGTAGGACAAATTGTTTACGGCGATGTGATGGGTTTTAGGAAGAATGTTGTGACGATAATAGTTTCCAAGATCAAGGACTTTAAAGGTGATGTTGACTTTAAAAGTGAGATTTACGTCTCCAACATTTCAGACAAGTACGTTGAAAAGCCGGAATCACTTTTCGGCATCGGGGACATCGTTGAGGCTGAGATAGTGAAAATCGAGGGAAACACAATCGACTTGTCCACTAAAGGAGACTTTGGAGTCGTTAAAGCATTCTGCAAAGTCTGCAGGCGCCCACTGGTTTTATCCGAGAAACAGGAAGGTACTTGTGATTGCGATTCATGCGGAAACAACGAGCAAAGGAAAATCAGTAAAAACTTCAATAAAGTTGTGTTATGATGGAATACTCTGTAGTTGACAAGGGAAAAGACTACATCGAAGTAGAGCTCTCTGACAAGGCAGTTGCTAATGCTTTGATACCTATTTTACAGGGTATGGGAGTTGACGCTTATTCGTTCGGACCCCACCCTTTAAATCCTGTTTACAGGTTGCATATTAAGGGTGCGAATCCTATGAAAGATTTGAAGAAGGCGACCGACCAGCTTACTAAGGAGTGGGCTGCATTCAAAAAGGGCGTTGTGGGGAAGATACCGAAAAAATAGTTTTTGGTGGTCTTTATGGATGAAGAAGATAGTTTGGAAGGGGATGATACTGAGTCTTCCAAAGATGGTGTTTTTTCGGGTGTAAAGCGGGTGGTTGAGGGTATGACTGTAACACCTTTTTTTGAGAAACATTCCGCTCACATGGCTGCCACTTTAAAGCTTGAATCAGAGTTTGTCGATAAAGGCAAATACCTAGTACTTACTACCAGGGTTCCGGGTTTTTCCGAAGAGAACATTGATGTTTCAGCGAGCGAGAACTCGATTCACATCAAGCTTCGCTCGGGCGAGGAACTAGAGGGTTTGGGTGGTGAGGCTGACCATGACTCTGATGTTGTTTTGAACTCGACTTATGTCACTCCTGTTCCTGTGAATCCGGATAAGGTGAAGGTTAAGAGGAAAGGGGATTATTTAGAAGTCACGGTTGTGAAGATGTAGCCTTCTAGTTGTTTTTAAAATATCCATTTAAATATATGTTTTTTAATATATATTTTATGTCAGATGTAACTCCCTTGATGAGACTGCTCTTGCACAAAAAGCCAGTGGATACTCTACTAGCCCTCGCAGAGCTTAAGGAAACATACGCCTCAGTAGTGGCTAAAAAGACGGACTGCACCTACCCCTACACACTGAAAATCCTAGACGACCTTGAAGGTGAAGGCCTCGTTGAATTTAACAAGGAGGGAAGAATTAAACACGTGAAACTCACACCGAGGGGAGTGGACATAGCCCACGATCTTCTCGGACTCGTAAGGCATTTAAACCAAACCAAGGAAAAAATCGGGGAGGAAGCTGAAGAAATAACTCAGGAAGAAGACTAGAATATGGAACCGGTTAAAACATCAGTAATAATACTTGGTTTAAACACAATACTCTTTGCATACATACTGTCAGCTAAGGTTTCAGCGCCAATAACCATCGTATTGGGACTTATGGCACTTCTACTTCTAGTCAACATCTACAAAGTGGGCGACGAATACATACACCTGGAAAAAGCAGCAGCAAGAAACAAAAAAAAGATCGCACACCAGAAAAAAGAAATATATCTAAACAAGAAAAAACTCGAGAGAATCCTTGAGGAAATCTCGAGAAAAGACCGGGAAAAAATCAAAATCGAATTGGGAAGCACTAATACGGAAATCACATCAAGGGAATCAAGATTCCAAGACACTCTTTGGAACCAGCTGGAAAAAACAACAACACCGAAACAATCAGAGAACGCAAGACTTAATGCACAGCGAAAAGAGATTGAGGAACTCATAAACGTCACGAAAAAAAAGTATACGAAACGACAATTAGACGAAGACGGATTCAGAGAAATCGTAAGAGACTATCAAAAACAACTCATTGAAATAGAAAACAAGATAAAGAAAACTTCACCCAAGAAAAGATAAGCTTACCCGCCACCCAAAGAAGCCTGCCTACCACGCTTAGTCCTCGCAGTAGACACAAGCATATTCCAAGCAAACCCTATACGCTCGAGATAATTGGTAAAAGACAGTGAATCTGAAAGAATCAGGGACCTGCCCTTCCCCAAACCAGCCTTAAACTCCCGCTCCCTTTTGATCAATCCAAACCTCACAAGCTTTGGGATGACCTTGTTTTCCAAAGTTGCCTTAGAATAACCATTTTCCGTTAAGAATTTACTAATCTCTTTTTTAGTGACAATCTCACAATCCAATAGAAGCGTGATAAAATCAGTAGCAACCTCATGATACCTCGGCTGGAATTTAGAAGGGAAAATAAAATCAACGACATCCGAAACACTCCAAATCACAGTCTTATCCAAACCACCCTTCCCCTTAAGCTCGCCCCCATAGTGGCTTGGAAGCCAAAGCGACTCTGAAGCGGGAATTCCATGAGAGGACGGGGGTTTAGGATCAGGATTGCCCTTAGACGCCATGGTAAAACAATTACCATAGGAAATTAAAAGCATGAAATGATAATAAGTAAAGATGATCACAAATATTGAAGCCATTCTGCTTGGCATCATACAGGGGATAACTGAATGGCTCCCAGTCTCAAGTTCAGGTCACCTAGTGATCATCCAGCAAGTTTTCGGGATAGCCGCAGACATAGAATTCGACGCACTACTGCATTTCGGAACACTACTCGTAGTCATAGCATACTTCCGAAGCGATCTAAAAAGTATTATAGTCGACCTTATAAAGGCCTCTAAATCCCTCCGAAAAACCGGAAGGATAAAACACACTAAAAACATAAAGCTTGCCTACCTCATAGCCTTAGCCTCAATTCCGACGGGAATAATTGGGGTATTTTTCAAAGACGTGTTCGAAGCCATGTTCACAGACCTTTATATTGCTTCATTGGGCCTCATCGTCACCGGCCTATTCTTAATCGCCTCAAAAACCCCGAAAGAGCCTTCACGCCTAGACTGGGGTGCGGCCCTCATAATCGGCTTAGCCCAGGGAGTTGCCATAGTGCCGGGAATATCCCGGTCGGGAGCGACTATTGCGACAGCGTTGTTTCTGGGTGTGGACCGGAAGGAGGCCGCCCGATTCTCTTTTCTCATACTTATTCCGGCCGCCGTAGGAGGGATAATACTTGAGGGAGGGAGGGTGATAACAGACACACTTCAGAACACAATCCCTCATCTTGCAGGGCTTGCGACTTCGATTATTGTCGGCTACGCAAGTCTCGGATACCTTATGAAAATCGTAAGGGAGGGAAAATTCCACTACTTCACATACTACGTGATACCTTTGGGAGTATTAACCTTATTTTTATCCCAGATAATTTGAAAAAAAAGGGATATAATTGTCCTGCGCTGGGGTGTCGGAACGCTCGACAACGCAGTTGTCGGCGCGCGGTGACATTGAGTCACCCGCGTTTGCCGACGACAAAGGTGCCATCTTCGGCTATCGCCTCGATGACACATAAAAAAAAAGAAAAATAGAATTGTTCTGTGTTAGGGTTGGTTTCAACTGTCACACCCATTTAGCATGCGAAGGCCATCTTCGTTCGCTTTCGATTACTTGATGACCTGTAGCATCACATTCATTTGGTGTATTCATTAATTGAAAAGCGACTCACACAAATGTGCAGTCTGATGGGTCGGCAAACCCCTCAATTTCGCGGTTTTCTTTCTTTTTCGCAAACATTTCGCGACCGACTAGAGTCGGGCGCGTGTCGGACAAAAAGTCCGCTACATTCTTTCTTTTGTGAAAAGAAGGGAAGGGGATTCGGATTGTTCTGCGCTGGGGTTGGTTTGCAATCACTCCTGGTGGGGGGCATCACTCCCCCGTAACCCATCCGGGTCAAGGTCTTGCAATACGCCATCAGCGCAGTGTAGCCACGCGTTTTGCGACACCCCACACAAATATTCAGGGTGTTCTTCGCGACGGTGGCTTATAATATCTTTACAGTGTGCTTAAATAAATACTTATCAATCTCGCGAGAAAGTATCAATGTATTGAGCAGTCTCCCCCTTTTTCTAAATATCAGTATCTTTTAGGTTCACATTCGTATTTTCTTGTATGAGAAACAAGCTTGGTTTACGCCATATACGCCAAATACTCATTGTTTTCACTGTCTTGATTGTAATATATTCTCTATACTTGAATGTTATCGTGCTTGATATTAAGAATAAAATTGAAAAAAGACGAGATTACTTACACAAGGATGTTGAACTGGAATTTCACAGATTAGATTGCCCACTTTGGAAGAATCTAACAAGTATAAACAGTGGGGGATACTCAACATGGGCAAAGAGTTATATCCTGCCAAATATGCAAAAATGTATTCATAAGAAGCTACATGACATGTTCATTGAGGAAAAGATAAATGCTTCTCCCCAAGCAGGCAGAGATCCTTTTTTCTATATCCCTGAAGATAAGCTCTGTATTTACTACGATACTAGTGGACTTTCAATAAGTTCTAGGGTAAACGGAATCTGGCATCGAAAATTAATTTATGATATTGAAGTGAAGGAAGAGAATAATAACTGGTGTAGTATTAATCCGATATTTGAGAAGCGGTTGGAGGAAAAGGACTTGATTGAATGGGATAGTAAAAAACAGATTCCTGATTTCGTAAATGATGGAAAATCCTTAAACAATAGGACCCGAAAAGAAAAAGCCGAATACTATTCATATCTTGTGGGGAATCGTCTAGCGGAACCTGAGACTTTCAGTAGTGTTTTGAAAATACTTCAGTATGTGAATGAGGACGAGTATCTGGCAAACTTGGAGATATCAATAGCCAAGATCCCTTTTGGCTGGATGATTTTATGTGAGAAAGACACTGTAGATTTCGAATCATTCGTTGAACCTAATAGCGCTTTAGCAAGAAACTTTGAAAAACTGCAACCATTATGTTGGCTTAAAACTAAAGCTGAAGGGTGTATTCTAAGGTTGTTACGTGTATTAGACTAATTGTATCAATAATGAGCGACACTTTGAAGGAATACAGATAGCTCTCTTCCCTTTCTCTACACTTTATTTTTTACTCGATTTTTATATCCCTAGCTTCCTCTTCATTATCTTTCATTACTGATACTTCCAAAACCCCATTTCTGTACTCTGCCTTAGGATTTCCCACGGCGTGTGGTAGCTCTATTTTCTTGTGGAATTTCCTGTTTGCGGAGTCGACTGAAACCTCAAGCGTCTTGTCATTGCTCGAAATCTGGATTTCTTTTTTATCTACGCCGGGAAGCTCGATTAGCACTTTTGTTTTGTCCGCTTCTTGTATTACGTCTATTAAGGGCTCTCTTTCTGCTTCTGGTTGTTGGGGTTGGTTTGAAGAGAGTTTGCTTGGGTTGGAGAAAATCTCTTGTCTAATCGGCCTCCCGTTTACGCTTATGATTGAGAACCCGTATGAAAAAGGTTCCCCTTTTTTTAGGGATTGTTGAAATTGTTTTTCCAGTTTATCGAATTCTTCTCCCAGTTCCTTTGGTTGGAATGGGAATGGTGTTCGTTCTTTGTCGTAGGGCCACATGGGGCATCACCTCAATTTGTTTAAATTTTTTAGTTTTGTCTAAATTCTTTAGACAAACTCATATAAATACTCACCGGTTTAAATAAAGTAACCAGTAAATTGGACTTTCGAATAACAATCATACGAAACCGGAAACCACCAGAAAAAAACATCCAAAAAGACTTGGACTGGTTCTGCAAAAGCTTCGGATTCTGCGAAGACACTCAAGCACACACCGCATCAAAAGTCCTAAAAGAAATCATCCGGCAAAATGCAAAAGGAAATGCTATGGGAAGCACTGAACTCGCAAGTAAAGTAGACATGTCCAGGGGAGCAGTCATACACCAACTCAACAGATTAGTGTCGGCGGGACTCATCGAAAAATCAGGCAGATACTACACACTCCGCGGTGCAAGCATCTCCGACACAATCCGGGAGCTTGAACGAGACATGCAAAGAATCTTCGAGGACTTTGAAGAAATGGCCCGGGAGATGGACGAGGAGTTAGGGTTCATGCGTCGGTGACTTTTTATGACGGACATCCACAGTGAAGGGTAATGCGCTACACGCATTCACTTATCCTCCTCCAATAACTTTAGCACACAGTATTCCCCGCACATTGAACACTCCTTTTTGCTTGTCAGGCAAGAGTACTTTTTCGCGATTTGTGGGTCTAAGGCTTGATCGAACATTTTCTCCCAGTCTAGTTTCCGACGGGCGCGAGACATTTCAATGTCTTTTTCCATGTCCCCGTATTTTGCGATGTCTCCTGCATGCGCTGCGATCTTCGAGGCGACAACTCCCTGCCGAACGTCTTCAATATCTGGAAGCCCGAGGTGCTCGGACGGAGTGACATAGCATAAGAAATCTGCTCCCGCACTTGCTGCTATGGCACCACCTATCGCAGAAGTGATGTGATCATGCCCCAACCCAATATCTGTTACTAGCGGCCCTAAAACATAATAGGGTGCGCCGTGACAAATCTTTTTCTGCAATACGACATCCTGCTCTATCATATGGATGGGAACATGGCCTGGACCCTCCACCATAACCTGAACACCCGCACTCCAAGCACGCTCAGTAAGTTTCCCGAGAATCTTAAGCTCCCCAATCTGGCAGTCATCGTGAGCGTCAGCGATAGCTCCAGGCCGTAGCGCATCACCCAGAGATAGGCACACCCCATACTCCTTCAAAACCTCAAGGATCTGATCGAATCCAGTGTAAAGAGGATTCTCCCGCCCGTGCTTTAGCATCCAAGACGCAATGAATCCTCCGCCGCGACTAGTGATTGGGATAATCCTCTTTCTCATCGACTTTAAAAAAGACTGTGTTATCCCTGCATGAATCGTCATGAAGTCAACACCATCCCTGGCTTGACGCTCGATAACATTAAGAATCGAATCTAAATTCATGTCAAACTTGGATTCAAAATAAACTTGATAAACGGGTACGGTACCTAACGGAATCGGGATTTTCTTTAAAAGCGTCCTTCGGACTTTATCCAAGTCCCCGCCGACGGAAAGGTCCATGATGGCGTCAGCACCGGCTGAAACCGCGGCCTCGGCTTTCGCAACCTCAAGCTTTAGATCGCACTTTCCGGTTGAAGTGCCGACGTTCGCATTAACCTTGGTTGAAACACCCTCACCGACAAGGATGGGACGTAAATCCCTGGAAGAACTTCCAACTGAAATAAGCCGGCCCGATGATACAAGACGATTAAACTCTCCCTTCGACAAACCTTCCCTACCACCCACTTCAACAGACATTTTTAATTCTCGGACTTTAATATTAAACCCTCAATTAAAAAAAAGGTAAGGGAAATACGCCCGCGTGGAGTAGCCTGGCACGGCTCGCTCCGTGCACACGCGCCGCGAATGTTAAGGGTTCTATCGAACCCTCATAATGCACAATACAAACAATATTTCTAATAAACTATTCCAAGATTCAAACATTCTTTAAAAATAAAGTGGAAAAAATTAAACCTCCTCTTCACCCGCGTGGAGTAGCCTGGATAGTCGGAACGCTCGGCAACATAGTTGCCGGCGCGCAGCGACTTAGAGTCGCTCGCGTTTCCCGACGAGAAAGAGGCCGTCTTCGGCTTCATACCTCGACGACCTGAAACTTCTTATAAATAAAAACTACCAAAGAATATACTCACACGCCCGCGTGGGGTAGCCTGGATATCCTGGGAGCTTGCGGAGCTCTTGACCCGGATTCAAATTCCGGCGCGGGCAACGAACAAACAGTTCAAAAAAAGGGCAAGACCACAAGACCCTGATTTCAAAAAGGTTCAACACCCTCCCGGGGGCTAACAAAAAAAGGTTCAAAAACAGGGCAGAACCACAGTACAACGAATTTTTCCACTAAAAAAAATAACATAAAGGTGCTAACATACCCCAGAGTAACACATGTTTAACGTGTCCGGCCCAAAAAAGGTCTTCGTACAAAATTTTTCCTATAAAAACAGGGTGGCGGGAAATAATTAAGATATCACTAGGGGGATTATTTGTCGTTCGAGAGCAATCTTTTGAATATTTTGAAAAATCTTGTCATATCCAATATAAAATTTCTGATCTTGATTTAGTATTTCAGCATCAACAATTTGATTTACTAATCCTTCAAATTTAGGTTTTTTAATACTTCTCATATGGGGGTATAATTTTATATATTCCTGTTTAAGGTCTTCAATACTTGTATTAAATAATTTTTTTGTTTCAAGAGTTTGAAAGTAATAAGTGTTCGCAATTCGTATGAATGGTATAAGTGTATTCAATTTAATGTGCTCAATTAAGTATTTTTTTCCTCGTTGTATTGCATAGCCAAAAACGTAATCGATTACTTCTTTCTCCTCTTCATTTTTAATTTCTTCCTCAATCTTGATGAATGCATTACCCTGCTCATAAATATTATTCTTTTGTTTCCGTAGCAATTCTAAAGTCTCGAGTAATTTAAAGTATCTTCTCTGTCTGGGTTTGAAATCGATAGTATGAATTGTATCGTTTACGTATGTTTCATAGAGAATAGTATAAATTGGGCTTAATGCAGTTCTAATAAATGGGATTTTTGTTAATTTCGAGTATATCGATTCTAATACAATATCCTCAGTCTTCATATTCAATTCAAAGAATTTAGTATATGCTTTCTGGTAGATATCTAATCGAGGAATATCAACTTTTTCTTTAAAACCTTTACGTTTAGTTATTTGAAAATTATAAAGATCATCAAATTTTATGAATTTTAAGAATTTTTCATTAAGTTTTTCATCAGATATTATTCTCGGAAAAGATATTCCGATACTTACATCGATTTCATTTTCTTTTTCTGAAATATTACTAATAAAAGCATTCTGCCCAACGTGACCTAAGATATAGGAACGTATTGTTTCCTCACTAACACCCTCATAAATATTCATTTTAAAATTCTTCTAATTTTTTCTGAGCCCCTTTTGCTTTTTCTTCCACCCATAATAATCTGCTTTGGCATAGGTTCCACATTTCGGAAAAGTTTATATAATCTATTGTATCAAGCTCATTAATATCATAATCTCTTGTATAATCCCATTTATTGATTGGACAATAAATTGGATATGTTTCCGTGTCATCGTCATATCCTACCAAGGCAATACAATGTGAATTTATAATCTTGGAGTCATGTACTTTGAATCCCTTATATAGGAAATATTTCTTTATTTCTAAAAATACTAGAGGATATATGTTTCTTTTTATTAAATTTATCAAATTACGTTTTGTTGCACCAATATTAAGATTTATTTCAAGTCCTCTTTTCTTAAGATATGGATTTAAGGATTCAGGGACTTCATCTGGCGGTTTTGGGACATAACCCTCATATCTGGGCACAGTGAGTACATTCACTTTATCCGACATTCCCTTTGATATACTACTAAACGGTATTCTCTTATTGGGGTATTGATTGTCTAGTATTGTCTTCAGGCAGGTGGGAATACACATCATAAAATCTGGTTGGTTCCATGGTTTTTTTAATCCAAGATATTGTTTTCCACCATTTGCCATAATAGATACCTTTAATTTGAGATAATTAAGTCTATTAAGTTAGGCTTTCCTCAATAATCTTCTTTTCCGCATTTGTTATACCATAAATCTGATAAACAAGTTCATCAATTTCAGCATCCGTTTTCTTAATCTCCCCCTCAATCCTAGCTCTCTCGTCAGTTTTTTTTATCGCCGATTTTGTTAAGGCGATCATTGAGAAGTAACATTTTATCAACTTTTTCTATCAAGGAAGGATATTTAGATTTTTGAAATGCATTAAAATTAGATGGGTCAAGAAATCTAATCTCTTTTAAGTATTCCTGGGATATGAAAATGGTGTATTCAGCACCTAAGGTATATCGATTCTCCTGATAAAACCTGTATAATTTTGAGTTAAAAATTGCAAGAAGATACTTCGGATCGATATCAACCTCTTCTCTGACTCTTATAGAATAGTTATTTTTTGTTAGAACAATATTCTCATTTTCATCATAGGCAGTAATAAATATTGGTGAAACTGCCATCATTATTAATTTGGGGGATTTGTAAATATTGGTTGGTTTAAAGTCAATTCCATCTCGATTAAGATCGATATAATGTCTGTTAAGTATTCTATATCTGGAAAAGTCTTCCCCGATTAGGATAGGAGAAAATGATTCTTTTTTCTTTTTTGTAATTATCTGATCATTTAAAGCATTTTCAACAATAATGCTTTTTTCACATGAATGGCAGTCTTTACGATCTTTTTTTGATGCAAAAGACCATTTACCACAATAAGGACACTTTATTACTCCACCCTTTTTACTAATTTCTTCACCCCTATCAATATCAACAATATCTCCTAATTTTTTCGCGATATCAATCTTTTTTAAGATATTGAATCCATTCTTGTCTAATTTCAAATTAAAGACATTTCGGGGTAGTTTTATGAATAATTCTTGAGGAACTTTTCTATCGTTTCCAACATCGACCTCGTTTTTATATTTTTTGTTTTTGCCATAATTTTCCCTCTTTGATGCAATTATTGCGACACATTCTTGAGTAACATCGGGAAATTTCTTAAAATCGAGTATGTGATGAATAATAAAATTTTCTAAAAAAACTTTTCTAATTTCAGTGTATTGGCTTGATCGGATAAAATTTCTTGGGATTAAAAATCCAATAACTCCCCCTTCTTTAAGAAGTTTGATGGATTGTCTAAGAAATAGTTCAAACGAGTTTATGTTTTGTGTCCTGATCCCAAATTTCTCGCCATAATATTTTTTCTCAGTTATAGATATATCTGCACCCCAAGGGGGATTGCCGATAATTACCTCAAATCCTCCATCAGCCATAATTGACTTAAATTTTTCATTCCAGCTAAATGCTTTATCACCTATAATCTCAGAATCATCGATTAGTGAGTTACCACATTTTATATTCTCTTTTAGGGTTGGTAACCTATGTTTTCTCTCTGCGAGTTTTAATAACAAATTAAGTTGTGCAATTTCAACTGCTTTGGGATCTAAGTCGACACCATAAATATTTTGTTTTAGAATTCTTGCTTTTCGAGTGAATATACCACTTTCATCAAGTTGTGTTTGATGTGTTCGACCTTCTTTCTTGTTATAATATTCATTTAGAAAGTCAAATGCTTTCAATAAGAAACTTCCGCTTCCACATGCGGGGTCAAGTATATATATCTTCTCTGGGTTGACTTTCTTATTTTTTAGAATCTCCCCAACAGTATTTCGAACAATATAATTTACAATGAATGTTGGAGTATAGTATATCCCTTGTTCTTTTCTATGTGCGCGACCTTCTTTTAGTTTTGCACGTTTTGGCGTCTTTTTTAAGATATGGCTAAGATATTGTTCATAAATATTCCCCAATACGTCAGCGTCTATTGCTGCAAAATTGTATTTTACAAATCGGCCTTGTGGAGCATATAATCCATTAATAACTTTTAGTATTACGTCGTCACTTACACCTATTTCATCGCATTCGTGAACATCTTCCAAGGATTCACCGAATAATTTACTGTTGTATTGCTCATTGTAGTACCTGAAAATTATCTTTAATTGCTTGTAGTAATGTTTACTTGAGGTTCGAGTTAATTTTAATAATTGATTTTCCTCTATCTCGATATCTTCAGTCTTCCGAATAAAGATTAATCTATCGATAATTCGCTGGACTAGTTCATCAATCTCATAGTCTTGATATTTACTCCCATAGTTACGGGCGATATCTTTAGAGAGAATCTCCCTCCAAGTATTCAAGTCTTGAAATAATTGTTCGCCAATATTAATCCTTCTCTTTCTTCGGCCTTCTCTTTCGGCTTTTTTATCTAATTCACCGCTAAGAAAGGATTCCTTTGATAATAACCAGATGTCCTTAAAGTTTTCTTCAAATGAGTCTATGTTCTCCAGTTGAATATTTCGAAAAGGTCTAGTACTTTCCTCGTCAGCATAAAATATCTTAAGACCCTCAAAATCGGTTAAAACAGCCCAGCTAACAGCTTTGTTATAAGCATAAGTTATTGCCTGCTGAGCGTAGTCCTCACGTTCTATATCCTCTTTTATTGCTTTAGCCTCGACAATCAGTTTCGAAACTCCATTAATCCTCAGAGTATAATCTGCCCGTTTCCGCTGAATACGCTCCTCTTTTATCACTTCGTCAGGAAATTCATCACCCTTAACATCCCAACCCAAGTATTCAAGAAGAGGCTCTAAGAACTTAGATTTTGTTTCTGACTCACTGATTTTCTGCCACTTTGATTTTGAATTAATGTACTTATCAACAAGTTCTTTGATTTGTTGTTTGGATTTGTCTTTATCAACCATGATAATAGATATTCTTCCGACTTTATTAAAACTCAGCCCCGCCCCCTCTTCAGATGATATGGCTGCCTAATCGGCAGTTCTTCTTGTTTTAGAAAAAATTACGTCAACATTAAAATAAGTTTCATCCAGTTCGTTTTTGTGTGAATTTGTATTTCTGTGGTATTTTTTTGTGTGAAAAAGTCTTGATTTGTAGTTTCAGCTTAGGGATTTTGTTTGATTTTATCTGATTTTCTTGGAGAATCGTCTCACCTTCACAGTAAACCAATTTTTCTTGCTATTTTCCCTGTTTGAAGTACGTTTGAACTGGTTTTTTAAGCATTTTAAAAAAGTTTAATATCGTTTCAAATGTTTAAAAATTTTGATATTTTAATAGTTTTTATCCTTTGGTTAGTCTGTGAGACTATTTTACTTAACTTTTGGTACGGTTTTGGTTAATCTTTGGTTATATTTTTTGTTTGATTTTTGTTGTTTCTTTGTTTACATTTAGTAATTTTATGTTTGTAAGAGTGGGTTTTCAGTGTTTTTGTGTGAATTTGTAGTTCTGTGGTATTTTTTTATGTGAAAAAGTCTCGATTTGCAGTTTCCTCTTACAGATTTGAATTTATTTACGTGATTTTCCAGGAGGTTTGCATCACCTTCACAGTAAACCCAAATTTTCTTGATATTATCCCGTAATTTGCTCTATATCCCTCGTGATTAAATTAACTTAAGTCGTTGAATCATCGTATTTGTATCCCAATTCTGCAAGTTTTTCATCTATCTTGTCGAAATATCCAGGATAGCTTTTTGGATTGTCCCTAGCTTTCTTACGAATCTCAAAAACAAGTTCCTTTTTTATATCAGGTAATGTTTCCGCAAAATCGAAAAGTTCTGGCATGTTTTTATTAATTATCCTCGAAAGGTACCATTCAGAGTACAAGTTCTTGAGATTAAGAAACGTGGCCTTATCTTCTTTAGTTAATTCTGCTTTTTCGATATCTTCTTTCATAAACTCGATTACATTAGGATTTCCTAAAACGCCTAAGAAATAAAATATGTTTTCCGTCAGTTTTTTCACGAGATCTTCTTTGAATGGATTCTCTCTCGAATGATTCTTTAAACAGTCAATGAGGTTCTCTTGGAATCTTTTTAAATCTGAAGGTAAAACCGCGGGTTTATGGTTTCTTATTATCCTAATAATTTTACAAGAAACGTCTAAATCCTCTTTAGTTAAAGCCATTGATAATTCAAGTAGTTGCTGTGGAAGCAGATGTATATCCCTAAATTCTTCAATCTCTATTAATGCATATCGTCTCTTAGATGGATCATCACTTTTGAGGGATTTGATAACTTTGTCATAATATTTTGCGTAGTGGGATTCAGAGGATAGGATATAGTATACTGCCTTCTTGTCTTTACCTTTAATCCCGTATTGTGTTGCAGCCTGATACCCAATCTTTTCAATTTCTTTACCATCTTTCAATTTTGTTAGATGTCTATTTGTTGTTGCTCGTCCAACTCCTTGTTTCTCTAGTTCGGAAATAATGTCTTTGTGCCTGACAATCCTACGTTCCTTAAGTAGTTTTAGTATCAGTTCATATGGCCTTTTAGTCTCAATCATTCTAATTTAGTCCCAATTTAAAGAAATTTATGTATCTTAGTATATATCAGAATCTTGATATAAAAAGCTTTCCTATATGATATCGGTGATTGTAATGACTCAAAATAAAAGATTTTTAGTGACCTTGCCTCAGGGATTACGTAGGGCAATGAAGTTAGCCGCAGAAAATCGTGGTTGTTCTCAGGCAGAGATTGTTAAAGCAGCATTATATCAGCATTTAAAAGAGTTTGTACTAGAAACCGATAAAAAAGATTTTTCTCTCCCCAGTTCAAACACAATCGATTATCGATCGATTATTTAATCCAATTAAAAATGGGTGAACAGATTTCAGTTAAGTATGAAACCAGGCAGAGATTAGATCGAATAAAAGAGGAACGTAACATTAAGACTTACAATGATTTGCAAGAATATTTTTGTGATTTGTATTCTCAACTCTACAATCCAAAAGAAGTTATTATTAGGAAGATGCATGAAATCGCGAAAAGAAATGCTTTCAATCTAAATCAAGGTGATAAAACATTATTTGAATACATCAGTCCTCTTCTCAAACAAACTGGTGAGAAGAGAGTAGAAACAGCTAAACAGTTGGTACAATCTCTAGAGGAAGAAATTAATTCAGACTTAGATGACAGACCTACTGACCCCTCAGATAATCCAGAGGAGCAAATAAATGATGAGAATCAATGAAGATAGGGTGTTAAAAGAGTTGGTTCGCCAGGCATTACCTGAACATGTAACGATTATCCAGGATTTTCTTGGTTCGTGTGGATTGGATCTTAAGGAGGCAACTCGGAGGTTACGGGAGAATGAAGGATTTACTCCTTGACTGCTTTCAGTTTGAGTTCGTCGGGGGAGACGATTGTTATCTCGACTTCTTTGGCTTTCGAGAACTCGGTGGAAGTTATCAATGCTTTTGGGAGAGTGATTATATAGCTTTCTCCTTTGGCCTCTTTGCCTTTTTCCCCCCCACTTGCTACTTTCCTAAGTTTTACCCTCATAGTAATGTATCTTTTTCCCGTCATTATAAACGCACCACATTACATAATAATTTACATATGTATTTATATACAATATTACGTAATAATTGATATCTCAATGGCAATAAACACGATATACAAATACAAAGGCCATTCAATAGAGGCTGTTAAAAGCAGGTTCTATGATGACCCAAAGATCAGCATAGAGAATAAAGAGGCTGTAAGAAAATTCGTTCAGCTCTGCGCCTCGGAAAACCTAAGTGTCCTGAGGATCCGAAAATACTACTCCCTCTACAAAAAACTTTTCAAGCTTTCAGACTACAAATTCAATCTCGCGACAGCCACAGAACAAGACATACGAGATCTGGTTGTGAGAATACATGAAACAGATATCGCTGAGGAGTCAAAGAAAGACCTTAAAGTCGCAATCAAGAAGTTTTATAAGATTACAAATCACGGTAAAGTTCCCGAAAAAGTAGATTGGATTAAATGCACAGTCAAAAGGAGTGAAAGAAAACTACCTGAAAACCTACTTTCCGTAGCTGAAGCTGAAAAACTCATCAGACAGTGCAATCATGATAGAGATCGAGCCTTAATTGCTATGCTTTATTACGGAGGCCTCAGGATTGGCGAACTAGGCAGTCTTAGAATCAAAGATATAGTATTCGAAGAGTACGGCGTGCGCCTACATGTGCCTAACGGAAAGACAGGAGCCAGACAAATACTACTAATCGAGGCAGAACCTTACCTACAAAGTTGGTTGAGAGTCCACCCATACCAGGAAAACCTTAATAATCCCTTATGGATCGATATCGAAAAAAGATACATGACTGTAATGAGTTATGATGCAATCAGGATGATGTTAAGACGCAGGGCAAAAGAGGCAGGTGTTCGAAAAGATAAGGTCAATCCTCACAACTTCCGACATTCCCGAGCAACCTATCTCGCAAACTACTTAACGGAATCCCAGTTGTGTGTTTTCTTCGGCTGGGTGCAAGGAAGTAACATGCCCTCAACCTATGTCCACTTAAGCGGGAGAGACTTAGACAATACACTAATGGAGATGCATAATTTCCAGCCCATTAAAAAGCAAGAGGAAAGAGAAGCCCGTCGATGCAGCCGATGTAGTAAACTCAATCCCCCAGACGCCCTATTCTGCATGAGATGCCGCGTAGCCCTCACACCAGAAGCCATGGGAATGATCGAGAAAGAAGAACACAAAACTCAAGAATTCATGAAGTCTCTCTTCCAGAACAACAAATTTCAGAAATGGTTCAAGATGGAGTTTGGAGAACCAGAAGTAAAGTTGGTAAGAGTTACAGAGAATATTACTTAATTTAAATTGGTTTATATTATAGAAAAATTTAGCTTCGTTGCAATCCTTGCGTGAGCAAGGATTTTATGGTGTTGATGTATCGGTCTATGTTGTGTGTTATTGCGGTGAGGAGTGTTTCTCTTACTTGTGTCCAGTATGTTTTGGTGGTTAGTGTGTCTCCGTATTTGCGTTTGACTGTGCTGTTGTTGGTTTCGTTCATAGAGCGTTGGTTGTAGTCTTCGGGTTTTA
>AQSC01000052.1 GCA_000402775.1 Euryarchaeota archaeon SCGC AAA252-I15
GGCGCGCCGCCGTATGGAACAAAATTAGAAACCCAAGAAATTCAAGGTCGCCTTTCATCTGCGGGCTAAAAGCCCGCAGTATTCAGGCGACCAAGGTAATAAATACAAACTCATAAATGTTGAAGCACAGGAAAGGCTTAACAAAGCAGATATAATCCTACAATTTGAGAAAAAAAGAAAAATAGAAATAGGAATCACTGCAGAAGTAGATGTAAAATCAACTTCAGAAGACTTCAAGAATAGTGGTAAATCACCAAACATAACTTCTTTTGCCAGGATACGTTCTGCCTATATTGAAGATCCGGATTACCTATTCATAATCCTCTCACTCAAGTATCGTGTTTATTCAACACATAACAAAGAAACAAAAATGATGGAGGGGATAATGGAAGTCGTCGCCCATAATGCATATGATTTGAAATATGTATCCTCCTCAGACATTAACTATAACCCTGCATTGGGAACAGGTCAATTACAAATCAGAGACATCCACTACGTTTCAACAGAAACTAGAACATCATGGCAGTTTTGTCAATTACTTGACAAAAAGTTCCTCGCTTCTTCCAGACGAAATATTAATGAATGGTTAGCATTGGCAAAATCACATGGTTGGATAAAGATTGATGAGTAACATAGAACTAATTCAGGGCCATACACTCGAAAAGCTAAAAGACATACCCTCAGAATCAATAGATTTGATTGTTGCTGACCCACCATATAATCTAGGAAAGAATTATGGAAATGGTCATGAGATTAAAGGATTTGAGGAATATGTTGATTTCTCAGAAAAATGGCTAACTGAAGCAAAAAGAATTCTAAAAAAAACAGGCACTATATACGTATTCATGGGATTTCGTTTTATCTCTTATTTATACAACATACTAGATAGAAATCTTAATTTCAATTTCAATACTTGGATTACCTGGCACTACACTCAAGGTTTAGGTAAAAAAAAGGGATTTTCTCCACGCCACGATGACATACTAATGTTTACAAAATCAGATGACTACAAGTTTAATTTAAATGACATAAGAATACCCCAAAAGTATTATAGAGCTCGCAATAACATGCGTGGAGCAAATCCGGGAGATGTTTGGCAGTTTTCTCACATTCATTATTGTAATGAGAACAGACAAGAACATCCAACCCAAAAACCAGAGGGTTTAATAGAGAGAATGGTACTCTGCTCAAGTGATAAGGGTGATCTAGTATTAGATCCCTTTGCAGGAAGTGGAACAACACTACGAGTGTGCCAACAACTAGGTAGAGATTGTATTGGAATTGAATTAAATCAAAAATATATACAAATGATAAAGAAAAGATTGGATGAACCATTCAAAGGATTTGATAGTATTGACCCACGTATGGAACGTGTACCAATGGATCTTCGGGATAATGAAATTCGCAAGAAATATGTCCAAAGTCATATAAAATGGTTTCTCAATCACCATAATGGATCTGTTGATGATTTTATTGAAAAAGTAAAGATCATGTATGGTAAAAACAGTAAAAATCAATCAGATTTATCATCTTTTAAATAAGACTTTTTGTGCAGAATCGTCTCCTGCACAAAAAGTGACTGATTTCTCCTACTTTTTGTGCAAGGCCTTCAGAAACGACAAGTATTTATACTAGTTTGTTGTATATTTCTAACATAATGTTTGTTTTTTTTAACATTTTGTGCGATATATGGCACAGGAGGTTTTTGCGATGGAGTTATTAATACCAATTATTGCGGTGCTTGTGGTTGCCCTGCTTGTTGTGGCATTATGGCAGAGGAGGAAGAATCTGGGCAAGAGACCCGAGTACAAGACGTTTTTCATCCTGGGTATTGTATGGCTTATAATGGGCATTACTACCGACAACTCAGCCTTCACGATACTGGGGCTCATATTCGTCATAGCGGGAGCCACCAATAAAGACAAGTGGAAAAAAGGGTTATAAGGAGGTTGAGAAAAATGAAAGGTTTCTTTTTAGGACTTGGAATTGGAATATGCGTAATATCCGCTTACCTAATGATTAAAGGGTATGTGGAGCAGGGGATTGTCACATTAATAATTGGAGTAGTTACAATCGCTGTTAATTCAAAAAAATAACTAAATTCAGGAGGGGAAAAAATGGAAAACAAAGATAATGCTGGGAAGGACAAAATTAGGGTATTGGTTGTTGTAATGGTAACGCTTCTTCTCGCAAGCACCCTCGTGATTTACGCGGTGACACTAGTAAAGCAGGGAAAATCGGTTGGTGCGCTTTTTCCAGGAATAATTTTTATGGTGGTTCTCGTGTTCATGGTCCCGTTTTTGAAGAGGCGATACTTTGACGTGAAAAAAGGATACCCATTTGAAGATGAGATGTCGAATAAAATACTGTTGAACGCAACCTCGAAAGCTTTCACACTAAGCATCTACTGGATGCTTGCCCTCATGGTTTATACGGGCATTGGTGTGGAGGAGTATGGTTATCCCGAGCTAATCCCCCGGCATGTTGCAGTAGCTGGAATACTCGGTATGGCAGTGATATTCGGGTTGAGCTACGCGTATGTCAGTTGGAAGGGTGTTGTGGAATGAAAAACATGCTTTGGTATATGGGTTTTTTGTCTGTCTTGAGCCTGCTGTACTTCAGTAACGGGAGCATCGGGTTTTTTGGTTTCCTCGGTTTTCTCCCATACTTTGCAACATATAATGTGAGTGACGAGAGGCTGGAAAAAAACTTGGGTAAGGCAACGAGAACAGCATTCGCGTACACCATACTTTTCGGGGTTACGACAATCGTGTACATTTCAATAACCGACAAAATCGAGTATTTCGCCCCCGCATTCATACTGTTATTCGGAGGAAGCCTGATAGTATGCCTTCTCTCCCTGCTATATTACGACAGAAAAGAGGACGGAGTATGAGAACTCGCATCAAGGAATTCAGAGCCAGATATGACTTGACCCAAGAAGACTTGGCAAGGAAGGTGGGAGTCCGGAGGGAGACTATAGTTTTCCTTGAGAAGGGGAGATACAATCCAAGCTTAAAGCTCGCCCACGACATTGCGAAAGCCTTGAACGCGAAGATTGATGAATTATTCATCTTCGAAGAGTGATCTTCCGGCCACTTAAATCCCCGTTTTATATCGCTTTGCTCAGGCAGACCAAGTATTTAAAGTCGTAATTCCCAATTCCTCAGTTACACTAACACTACGATGAATAAGATTCCGACAGGCGTTCCCGTCTTGGACAGGGAGCTCGGCGGCGGCATCCCCGAAGGATACAATATTGTTGTAGGCGGAGACCCGGGTTCGGGGAAATCGTATCTCACATATTTTATGCTTTACTCCATGATGAAGCAAGGTTACCACTGTATTTTCGTAACGACAGACCGCACTGCGAATGCCATTAAAGAGCTTGCCGACGAATCGGGCTGGGAGTACACCAAGCTTTTTGAAGAAGGAAAACTGATTTTCATTGACGCCCACTCATGGAAGGTAGAGCAAGATTCCAATGAGAAATATAGTCTTGAAATTTTGTCGGATTTCATCGGATTGTCGAAGATGATGGGGGACATTAGGAAAAACCTTGGGACGAACAAGGTCGTGGAAGTAGTAGACTTGTTTTCAGAGTTGTTCATTTACGCCGATGAAAACAGCGTGATACAGCTGCTCGAGATGGTTTGCGCAAGGGCTCGGGCGTCCAAGACCGTCTGTTTTTTCGTGTTGAACGACAAGATGCAGTCTGAAAAAGCGTTAACTTCCATCGAAGCTTTGACTGAAGGAACGATACATTGTTTCAAGGAGGGTGCGGTAAACTCGATAGAGATCAAGAAGATGGAGGGAGTCCCATTAGACTCGAGGAAGATTTCAATACCGCTTTCCAAGGGTAAAGACGGGATTGTAAGGCCAAGATAATTTTTGTAGTGTGACAAAACAATTTTAAATTCAATGCGTTATTAGTAACCAATACAATGCGCCCACAGCCTGACCCTCATGAAGAATTACTGACTCGAGTCCGCTTCATCACAGGGCTTCTCGCAGGACTACTACTTAGCATCCTATTGGCCTGGCTGTATCTGACGAAAGTCATTTTTCAAGTTCCAACATACGTTTTCCCGCTCATCATCCTAGTAGTCGCCTGGAGCGTGGGAAACACCAAAGTCAGGGTTAAGAAGGGGAGGGCGGAAAAGATAGTGGTCCTGGCGTCAATACTCGCAATTTTAGGAATCCCATTTTATGAAGGTGAGGGAGGGGACGTATTGAATCTCTCACTCGTCTTTGCAGTAAGCTATTTCGTGATAAGCGCTTTCCTAGACCTCATTAAAGTGGGAGTGACAGTCGCACTATCAGTCCCCGCATTCGTCATGTTCACGGCGTTAATGGTTTGGTGGTGGGCGAGGGAGGAGCGAGCCCTCCTGCTTGTGCTTTTTTCACTTGTTTTCACCGTAATAGTGATTTGGATTCTGGGGGACATGGTGATGTCCAAGGCCCAGCCACATCACGCATCCAGGTGAAATTCAAGCTTCCCGTTAAACTTGGCAGAAGCAACCGCAATTGTCTTGTGGACCGCAAGAATCGGAATCAGGGATTAAGCAGGGACTAATCTCAATCTCTTCGGGACTTGAGTCAACACTCTTCTTGCAAGTGCCGAGGGCGTAGCCTGATTGAACACACTGGGAATGGCACTCCTTTTGAAACATTGATTCTGTTGGATCATCCGCTCCCGCTGGAACACAGTTTACCCCCTCGCTATTGAAGAACTCCCATTCTTCACAGGACCTGCCGTCAGGCAGATCACAGTACCCACTCTGGCCTTCAGGGGGAACATCAACGATACTTACAGTCCCCCCCTGCTCGGCGCAGTAAATTGATGCGGGATTAGCAATGCCAACAACGGGAGGTCTAGGAATAACAGTCTCCTTGCCGACTGATGAATCGGAAACAACCCAATCCTCAATGGAAACTAAAACAGTGTAGACGTCAGTTTCGGGAAGAACATCCGAGTCAGCCTCAAACATTACGTTAACAGACCAACATCCGAAACAGCGAGCCTGCAAGACATCAAGTACCTCAAGATTCCGGCCATTACGGGAAGAATAGTAATCCAAATTCAAAACATAACCTCGCGCAATATCAGAAGCCCTATTCACACCAGCGTCGGATGGAACAGGCACATCCTCAACCGGCCTCCCGGGAGAAGGAGGAACCGGAGCGGAATCATCACCTGAAAGCTCTCCTGGAAGGACACAGTAGCCTAAGGCGTCCACGATGCCGGGAGGAGCCTTACACTCATACCCGATAGGACATGCAAGACTTTCAATACCACCACACTCGCAAAGCTGCTCGCACATTAAAGTGCATGCAATACCCTCCCTGCCTTGATTGTCTATCATGCACTTGCTCGAACACTCGTTGAAGCGGCCTCCAGAACTGTTGCATAATACCGCATCCATTGGGCAGTATTCCTCCCAAGTTCGCAGACACTTTTGTTTTGCAGGACACCAAGAGTATCCGGCCGAACCGGTACAGCCGTGCTCGTCCCTGTCACCGCCGACAATCTGGTTATCTGGCGGGATTTCATCCTTGATTACCTCAGTGAAAATGCGCCCGTTTGAGTCGACACAACTTCGGGGATGACTCTCGGCAACGGCAAAGCCTGCGTTAACACACTCCTCAAAGCTTGCAACCTGAACTTCCTTTTTAATGCAGCCGGAAAAAACAACGGAAACCAAAACAATGCAAAACAAAAACCTGAATTTCATGTTTAATGAATTTATAAAGCATAATAAAAATCCAATGCATTTCATACGGTCTGGACCGAAGGAACTAGTGATGGAAAAACACCCTGAATTTTAACTTACGCATAATCTTAAGTTGGGATAAATGGATTTCCATACCCACCAAACCCAAGATCACTAGGAAACCGCCCAAAATCTGATAACCCGCCAACGTCTCCCCCAAAAACAGCCAAGCGAAAAAGGAACCGAAAACAGGAACGCTAATCGAAGTAAGCCCGACGTTCGTGGCACTAGCATGCTCGAGCGCGTAATACCACAATAATTGTACGAATAGTATTCCAATTACTGCAAGGGCGATGAGATATGATGCCGTCTCGAAATTGAAGGTCACTGATGAGACGTCTCCGAAGGCTAATGTGAGGAGGATTAAACCAGCCGCCAGGTTCCGTACTACGACTAGGACTTCAGGTGGCAGGTGATGCAAGTATTTTTTCATCAAAACCGAGGATGAGGAAAACATTACGGCGGCGGCGGCGATGTACAAGTCTCTGGGATGAAAACCGTATGATATTGTGAACCCTCTGGTAAAGATTGTGACAAGCCCGGTAATCATTAGAGTAGTCCCTAGAAACTGGTGTAGAGTCATTTTTTCACCGAGAAGAATCCAGGCGAAGAATGCTATGAGAAGAGAGTTCAGTCTCAAGATTATGAGCCCATTCGCAACGGCAGTCGTCTTTAAGCCGGTGAGGTAAGTTAGGGGGCCTAAAACCCCGACCATCAACACAATCCACGCCAAAATTACGCAGTCCCTCCTTCCAAGGCATTTTAATTCGCCCAGCTTGTGAAGGGACTCCATCGCAAGAAGGAGTAGGAGGCCTGCGATAATGCTTCTTATTGCTGCGAGAGCCAACGGGGAAAGAGATTGCAGAAGTGTTTTCTCAAAGACTGGTGTTAAGCTAAAGCAAATACAGGCTAATAGTGCAGCAGTAACACCCTTCAAATTCGATCACCGGATTGGTTTATGAATTAGCCGGAAAAATAAATAAATCATTCTACATGCTTAGCTGTGAATATACCGACTTCGTACAAAAAAACCATTGGAATCCCAAGGATTAGCTGGGTTATAAATGAGGGGTCTGTGACGATGGCCGAGACGATGAATGACGCGAGTATTGCATGGCGTCTTTTTTCGGATAACTGTTTTGAAGTAACAATTTTCAGCTTGACCAGTAAGGCGGCTATGAGTGGCCATTGAAAGATCAATCCCGAGATTACCATCAAAGTGAGCGACAAGTCGATGAGCGCAGATAGTGAGAGCATTGGAGTCGCGATTGGAGTTGCAAAGCCAATCAGTATTTTATAGGAGATTGGGAGTAGCACCTGATATGCAAAAAGGCACCCCATGAAAAAAAGCATTATTGAAAAGAACAGTGAGATGGAAAGGATTTTTTTCTCTCGTTTTTCAAGAGCTGGGAGAGTGAATTTTAATGTGTGATATAGGATTATTGGGGAGGCTGCGAGAAATCCAATGAGAAATGAAGTCTTGAGCCGGACTAAAACAGCCTCAAACGGCGTTAATACTATGACGTTAAACTTGAATCCGCCGAGGAGCTGATCCTCAACAATGAGGAGTATTCGGTCAGTTAAGGGGTAAAAAAGGATTGAGAAGAAAAGTAGGGTGGCACAAGAGATTATGATTCTTCTTCTAAACTCCTCAAGGTGTTTTATCACGGATTGTTTTTCAGACATTTCTTATTAATTGTTGGATTGGTTTACATAAAATAGTGATTTGGATTCACAATTATATTGGCAAAGTTACAATTTATTTTGGTGTTGGATCAGGAGGAGTCTGAGGAGGCCCTATACTGCGGGGTTGGGTTGCTTAACGAGACCGTTTTCGGCCCGAGTATCAAGGCCAACGTGTCCGAGGACTTGGAGAAGGACAGCGTCTTGAAGCTTGTCCCCCGTAAGTTTTTCTTTAATGCGAAGAGGGTTTCCAAGGGCGAGACATATCTTATGTGAAGCACGGCAAGCGGAAGGAGTTTATTGGGGAGGGTTGAGTGGTCGGGGACGCGTGGAGCGGGAGACAGATAAAGTTCACCTTAAAGTCTCCAATAGTCACCGGAAAAATCATATTCATAAACTCCAGAAAGGGGCACAAAGGACATAATATAAAAAGGAAAGTTAAATGATTAAACAACCACTAATAGAAATTGTTTCAGGGAAAGTAGAAAAATAGGGGCAATATGGAGGCTGCGATATTTGACTTGGATGGGACGCTTATCGACTTGTTTGAAGTACACTACAGAGCATTCCATGATTCAATAAAAGAGGCATCTGGGCTAGATTTCACACGAGAAGACTTGATTAAAGCATACGGCTTAAAGACCGAAAATGTAGCAGTAATGTTTTTCAAAGAACAAGGTGTTACCGGAATAAAGTTAGAGAAAATCATGGAAGCCCGTGAAAAAATCGTCTTAAACCATCTTTCGGAACCAAAAGTGTTACCTGGAGCAGTTAAACTGCTCGAGAAACTGAAAGACGCTAACATAAAACTTGCAGTAGGAACAACTTCAAGAAGAAACATGACACTAAAGACCCTTTCTGTAAGCGGCTTGAAAAAATACTTTGATGTCGTCTCAACCATAACTGATGTTTCACAAGGGAAGCCTGCTCCAGACATTTTTCTTTCCGCCGCAGAGAGAATGAATGCCACGCCGGAACATTGCGTTGTCTTCGAGGACTCCCCCTATGGCATCAAGGCTGCGAAGGCGGCAAGGATGAAGGCTGTTGCTGTACTCTATGACAGTCATCATACCAGTGAGAATCTTGCAAAAGAAAACCCCGATCTTGTCGTTCAGTCCTTAGAATACATAGACTTGGCAAAACTTGATTCCTTGTTTTATTAATTGAGGGGTTATTCAAACCCCTCTATTATTTTGACAGCACGATAAATAGACTAGTTATAGTACACAAAATAGGTTGAACTTATAATAAGATAATGTGGCTAAAGATGGTAGAGTAATTGTTGAGGTAATCTCACTACCAGAGAATATCTCGGCGATTGCATTTGACCTGGACCAAACTCTTTACGACAATAAAGCGTATATTTCATCCCATAAAACAGTACTACTAAGGCAACTGGCGGAAAGATTGAAGAGGTCATTTGATCTAGTAGAAGCTGATGTGGATAAAGTTAAAGAACAATATTCATTAGCAAATGAGGGTAAAACTCTATCGCTTACAGATACATTAAGTAGGTTTGGTATCAGTATAAAAGAAGTATCATCTTGGAAGGAGTTATTCTCGCCAGAGAGTTTCCTTGGACCTGACCCGAAACTTGCCGAGACATTAGAGATACTCTCAAAGAGATACAAAATCGCTGCTGTAACTAATAGTCCTACTAATGTTGGATTGAGAACATTAGGGGTATTAGGTGTAGAAAAATATTTCTCAGAAGTTATTGGGTTGGATATTGCAGGCGAAAGCAAGCCCTCAATGAAGTTCTACAGAATTTTATCAGAGAGAATGAGTATACCAATACCGCAGATGGTTAGTGTGGGCGATAGGAAAGATATAGACATAGAAGTTCCAGTAAAAAATGGTATGGGGGGTATATGGGTCAAGTCTGTAGAAGGTGTGTATAGGCTTCCTGAGATCCTTAGATGAATCCCACATTATTTATGAAATAAACAGTCTAATGTCTTATAGAGTAATATAAACTAGAAGGTGGTATAAACGTCTAACATTTTAGTCGTAAACTTGGGTACATCCAACACCCGTGCAATAGTATTTAATGAAAAAGGGGAGAAGCTCGCCTCTCATTTAGAATCTGTTAGAACACTATCAGAGGGTGAATTAATCGAGCAAAATCCGCATGATCTCTGGGAGAAGACAACAAAGGCCGTAAAAGCTGTTACATCAGCTAGTAGTATTAGAGATGACATTGTAGTTATGAGCATTACTGCTCCAGGATCTAGCGTAGTTTGTTTGAATGAAGCTGGCACACCTCTAAGAAACGTGATAACGCACTTGGATACAAGGTGTAAACAAGAAGTTGGGATTGTCGAGGATAATCCAGATTATTTAAAGATTTCTGGAGAGATTATTGGAGGTGTGACCCCAAGATCCACAGTCCCCAGACTAATGTGGATAAAAGAAAATGAACCAGATGTTTATAAGAATATGCACAAGTTTTTATCCCTGACTGGTTATCTGATATATCGCATGACTGGTGAAGTTATTTCTGATGAACATGCAGCTGTCAGGGCTTTTGCAGATCCATATACGGGTAAACCTCCACACAGCCTATTGGATAGTCTTGGCTTGGACAGTAATATGTATCCAGAATTCATAAAACCTGGGACGCTTCTACCACCAATCACTGAAGGTGTGGCCTCTGGTTTGGGAATACCAAAGGATAATCGACTCGTAATGTCTACCTACGATAACTTGTGTGCTTTTGTGGGTGCTGGAGCAGTTAATGTGGGAGATGCCGTCGACAACTCAGGGACTATAGGATCCTTTAAGGTTGTTACAGACAAGATGATCGTACATCCAGAACATGCTGTTTACTCAATCCCCTATCCTGGGACACCTGATAAGTGGATTGTTGGGGGGAGCACCTACCTTGCGGGCCCGGTAATCGAATGGTTCAGGAAGAATCTTAGAGCTAACTGTCCAATTGATGAATTAGATTCTCCTATAAGCAGGTCACCCCCAGGAGCTAAAGGAGTTGTATTCCTTCCATATCTTAAAGGAGGTAGGGAGCCGATAAACGATCCTGAAGCAATGGGGGTATTCTTTGGTTTAACATTAGAACATGGAGTAGCGGACCTTACTATGGCCGTATTTGAAGGAATAGGATATAGCATGTTAGATATAATGCAGGTTCTACAGAAGATGGGAGTTCCCATAAATGATGTTAGGGTTAGTGGGGGGCTGGCAGAAAACAGCACACTCACTGGAATTAAATCAAGTATGTATGGCAGGAGGGTTCTGGAAGTGCACGAGAAGGAGAGCACGTCGTTGGGTGCGGCTATGTTCGCGGCGGTGGGTGCAGGCATGTATGGAAACCTCCAAGAGGCTGCTGAGAATATGATTAAGATGGATAATGTTGTGGAGCCTAACCAATCAGAACACGCGGCATATATGCACGGGTTCGGAACATTTAAGAGAGTGTACGAGCAACTCAAACCATTATGGAGTGTTAGTGCTGTTGACAGAGAATTGAGGACAGATACATTAGATCATCTCGAAGAAAAAGCCAGGCAGGGGAAGCAAGGTGGTAAAAAGTTGACTCAATGAGAACTCATTAATTCTATGGCTTTTTTTACACTCTTCGAAACTAGGTTTTCCTCTAAAAATTTTTCTAGGTCCGTGATCTTAACAAGACGGGTTTTTATTATTTCGCGGCTGACGGACGTATTACCTTTTATTTTCACCAGAAATACATTTGTCCTGTGTGGGGGATCATATTCGGCATCCATAAATTCACCCAAGTAGTCTGAAGTGAAAGAATCTTTAGCCACTCTTATCTCCTCCCATAATTCCCTAGCTAATGCCTCAGACAGGCTTTCACCTTCCTCCACATGCCCACTACCCGGGAATGTCCAATAGGGTTCAGTATAACGTCCACTTTCTTTTAATCCAAACAATAAAAATTGTTCCCCCTCCGCTTCAACAACTGGGACAGAAAAGACGACATCATGCCCTATTGGAGATTTTCTATCTGAATCCATCATTGACACCTTATGACCACATTAATCTACTCTTCCATTAACTGACGCAAACTCCTCACTCTAACATTTACTCCCGGCGAACTATGTTTTCCAAATACGAAAGAACCGGCAACAACGATACTCGCACCAGCCCCCACGACCTTAGAGAGATTAGTTAGGTTAACACCTCCATCAAACTCAATCTGAGTTTCGTATCCGCCTTCCTCTATTCTCTCCCGTAACGTCCTGACTTTTTCAAGCACACCCTCCTGAAAACCACGGCCACCTCCTCCAGCTGGCGCTCCCATGAACATGACCATGTCTGCCTCTTGCAGCATTTCAGGAGTAAGGTTATCAACTGAGGTCGTTGTTTCAATTGCTAGACCAGACTTTACCTTCTCACCGTTCCACGCAGTCTTGGAATTAATATGTCTGAGAGTGTCTAGTACATACTCAGTTGACATATCTCTTACGGTGCATAGGAATTTATTTGTTAGGCCTTCGCTTCCTTCAATCAAAGAACTTAAATCAGTATCCTTCCCACAATATCTTTCCGCCTCCATAACTGGCTTTAAGGCGTCAGCTCTCCTGGATGGATCTCCCAAGGCACTTTGAACCTCACTATCACTAAGGTAGGTCTGAATGGCTTTTCCTATACTCCCACCTGATTCCACATGTATTGAAATGGTATTTGCCCCGGCATCGACAAAGGAATCAACTTGCGGCCTAGGGTCATGGACCGCAAAATGCAAGTCAAATGGAAGCTTCGTCCTGTGCCGCAGAGATTTCAATAAATAATGACTTACGCCTGGTAATCCGGCAAAATCGTCGATTACATCCAAGTGTATCTGATCGCATCCAGCCTCCTCGGCTAACCTAACAGCATGCTCTAGATTCCCAAAATCGGCAGAAAGAATTGATGCAGAGATTTGTCTTCCACTTTGGTGTGCAAGTGTCGGTAATCTCCCCCCATGAAGTATTTCAATTATCCTCTGCGCGGCCTTTTGGGGTTCTCCGGTAGGATTGGCGACAACATAGTCTGCGAAATACCTTCCCTTCGCTAATTGATATTTTGCAACTGGAATCCGGTCACTAACACGTCTTTCAGACTCATCACCTCTAGCCCCCAATCTTTCTATTAACACCTCTTCATCAGTCTTATTTCCTTCGGGAGGAGTTGTTAATAATATGCTTTTACTTTCTGGAAGAATATGTTTAATCACACTAGCTTCTTCTGAACAACCAGTCCACATAAAAACATGTGTTGAAGAATCTTCTGAGAGTTTTTTATGCATATCTTCAGCATCAAACCAGTAATAATATTCCTGTTCTCCACCACCTTTCGATGATACTAAACTCTTTCGTCGCATAACCTCCACTTCTTCTAGGGGTGTATCCGAGGCAATAAAATCATTTCGTAAAATATCATCTTCTTCAGATTGACGAGGTGGCCTATTGGTTCTCCTCTTTAGGATTGTGACATCTTCCTCATTATCTAGGAGGGACATAACTGTGCTTTTCCCGACCCCCGGCGGACCATATAATGTCACTATCCTGGGGGCATATTGTTTCAATTTGTCAATATATTCATTATCTCCCATATCAACTTTCCGAGCTATCTTATCTGCTCTTTCCAAACCAATTTCCACAGCACTCAACAATTCAAGTTCAATACCCGCATCTTCCAACCGTCTATCCTCTGCTAATATCTCACTCTCCGAAGAACTTTGCCGGATCTCCCTGGGGACATACGGTTTTTTACGGATTTTCATTGAAATTAATATGGAATATACTAGGATATATAGCTAGTAGTGTCGTATGCAAAGAGGGTTTTACGTCATCAGAAAAGATTACCAAACCACGATAGAGATAAAAATTTCGAAGTAATAGACTTTCAAGAGATATCTCCTCCTCTTAGGGATTCCCCTATACCTGACACACTAGTTTAAGATCAAAAAATGCAGTTTGGTGGGTTATAGTTTTATTTTTAAACTTTCATTCAGAGTACAGAATCATGTTGAAACTAACGCGCAACGAAAAGACTGTTTTGAAATCCCTGATTGAGAATGGGAGGGTCTCAGACTCGGAGATCGCTAAAAAACTGGGGATTACCGCCCAGGCCATCGGAAAGATTCGGAGGAAACTGGAGAAAACGGGGATAATCAAAGGATATTCTACAAACATCGACTACGAGAAACTGGGCATAAAAGCCTTTGCAGTTGCGTTATTCAAGTATTCCCCAAATTTCATCGGCAAACTCAGTGAAGAAGACATTAAAGACAGGGTTAGGGGTCCGAATATCATCAACTTTTTCAGAGTGCCTGAAGGGGATGTGACCCACATCGTCTTGTACGGCTTTAGAAGCCTTGACGAACTCGACAACTACTTCCACGCCCTCCAGACCGAGCGAGGACACATAAGCGAGATAAGAAAGCTTTACGTCTTCAGTGCTAAAAGCCTCATGAAGAGTTCGCCTCAAGAACTTTTCTTAAAGAGTATCGACGAGTTGGGAAAAGAGACTCTTGCACGACCATTAAAACCCAAACCGATTAAAAGCGATTTATTTTAAATTCAATGTGAAACCCACACCCCCAACACTTCGGGAGCGAAACCGCTACATCGCGTTCGAGCTGATTTCAGAAAAGAAGCTTGCCCGGGACGCGGTCGTGAAGTCGCTTTGGAATGTCGTCTTAAGGTTTCTCGGAGAATGGGATGCGGGAGACACAGGGTTTACTGTGATAGAATGGGATGCCGAGAAAGACCGAGGGATCGCCAGAACCGCCCATAAAAGCCTGCCTAAAGTTAAGGCCGCACTAGCACTCACAACCAAAGTGGGAGACGAGAAAGTAAGGCCGAGAATCCTCGGAATCTCAGGAACACTGAAAAAAATAAGGGAAAACTGGCTGAAAAAAACGAAATAAATTGGTCCCGAAGGGATTTGAACGAACCTTTTTCTTTCTTCCCGAAGAAAGAATGTGGCAGACTCTACGTCCGACACGCGCCCGACTAAAAGTCGGATGCGAAACATCCACGAAAAAGAAAAAAACAACAGCATGAATACAAAAAGTACTAGATAACCCGCAATACGGGGTGTTAAACAAACTATTAGTGCGATTAACTGTTGTTAGCAGAAATATTACTCGGGCACAAAACCTTTTTCCTATAGTTAATTACTTAATTTCTTTGGCTCTGTAGAAAACCTTGTTTTTTTGGTGGGCTCCTAATTGGTTTTACAGCCAATTAGGAGGTGTTTCCCACCATGTCTCATGTTAGTTATGAGGNGAACCGGTTATTAAAAGCGGTTCGTGAGGTGGGGGTTTGGTTGGATTCTGGTGGTGTGCCATTGTATAGTTGCCGTTTCAGCAAGCGTGTTTTCACTCAACACCAGCACGTGAAGTGTCTGGTGTTGAAGACTGTTTTTCGATTACGCTACCGTGAGCTTGTGGAGTTGCTGGAAGTCTCTGACAAGCTGGTGCGTAAAATCGGCTTAAAGCGGATACCTCACTTCACTACCTTGCAGAAGTTTGCGGCACGGTTTCCGTGCTGGATGCTGGATGGATTGATCACGTTAATCGCCAAGCATGTTTGCGGTGGCGTCTTTGATGTCGCCATCGACTCCACAGGCTACAGTCTCGACACCTCAAGCTACGACGCAGACTCAGAGTCTGCGTGTACACGAATTGCAATGCAATTCGTCGTACCACTACAGCAAGCGTATCGGCAGGAATGAGCGTCACAGGGATTACGTGAAGACTACTGTGGCAGTGGACACGAAAACCTTGGCTGTCGCGGCCGTGAAACCCCGCCTGAAACGGCGGCACGACCTCGTGGACGCGAAGCCGGTGTTGCGTAAGGCTGGGAAGGCGGGCAGGATACGGAAAGTCATAGCCGACCGCGGCTACGACAGCGAAGAATTCCTCCGGTTCATCACGCAGGAACTACAAGCCAAACCTGTTGTAGCACTCAAATACTGTGATAAAACAATCGAGAAAACACACGGAAAACTCAGAAAAAAACTGAAACAAGACTTCCCAGAAGAAGACTACCCACAACGGAACATGAGCGAAACCACAAACAGCACCACCAAAAGACGATACAGCCACACAATACGAGCACGCAAAAACCACACCCAAAAAATAGAAGTACTACTCAAATACATCACACACAACTTAACTCTTATAATAGAAATCCTAAAGGATTTCTACAAAGCCAAAACTTTAATAAACTCACTACATATATCAATACACAATCCATGTTGGGCCTGTGGTCTAGTTGGTTATGACGTCGCCTTTACGAGGCGAAGATCACCGGTTCGAATCCGGTCAGGCCCACACCCTTTTCTTTCTTCCCGAAGAAAGAAAAGCGTGTACGGAAAAGAAAGAAGGGATGCCATCTTCGGACTACCGTCCTTGATGGCATGAAAAATGCTGAAAAAGATTTTTAACTCATTCAAGCCGGGAGGACCGCGGTTAGGCACCTACATATTCCTGTGGATATTTCTATTGTCTGCATTGTACTATGAGGAATCACGGATACCTGATCATTACATAATAAAATGTGCTGGCCATTGTGGAAGTATCTGGCCCATTCTAAGAGCAGAAGCACATCCCATCCTTGAAGTAATGGGTTTGGCACTTTTCATACTACCCGGCATATTAATGGTCATTTTGATATACTTTTTATCACTCTTTGGACTATCCTTTGGGTTTAAGGGTGTAAGTGAATTTCCCGAATTCCTTTATTTTCTCATATTATTGTTCGTCTTGAACTGGTTCCCTTTCTGTATCGTCTGGAAGATTATCGAGGTTTTCGTAAGTTCTTGTGAGAAGACTTTGCCATCAAACAAGCCTGAAACGGACTGAACGCGTGCAATGCGTTCTGTGGTGTCGTAAGACACCACATTACTCGTTTCGCATGTGACGGCGAGATTGATGTTCAATCTCGCGTCCAGAAAACGCTTGCGTTTTCTAGGAACTGGGCGTGACAGTTCTTCGATTCCGATCAGGCCCAAACCTTTTTCTTTCATTATCACTAGATTCCTTTCTTTTTGGGGGTGAATCACTTTTTCTTTCGGGAAAGAAAAAGGGCTCTTCGATTCCGGTCAGGCCCACACCAACCTTTTTCTTTTAACAAAAGAAAGAATGTGGCGGACTTTTCGTCCGACACACACCCAACTCAAAGTCGGCTATGAAACGTTGACGAAAAAGAAAGATAAGTCGCACCCTATTTGATACTACTTCATCCTGCATAATTTCTAAATCCCTTTCTGTTTGGGTTGAAACACTTTTTCTTCCATAAAAGAAAGAAGGAACATCCTCTGTATTGGTTGGTCTGCGCGCTCGATAGCTTTATTTTAATTCCAGTGCGTTCTGTCGTGTCGTCAGACACCGCAATACCCGTTTCGCATGTGAACTGGGTGTGACAGTTCTTTTAGAATCTTCGATTTGGTTTGTAGCAGTCGCGGCAGTATACGGGTTTGCCTTCAGTCGGTTTGAAGGGTACTTGCGTATCTTTCCCGCATTTTGAGCATACTACGTCAAATAGGTCTCGTCCGAATTGGTCTTTCGCCATGTTGCAGTTTCACCTCACCTGTTTTTTTTCGTAGAATAAAAAGATCATTTCAGTTGAAGCCTTGACGGTTCAATTGAATAATGATTTCCTACTTCTTTGAATACTGATTTCATAAACCCCTTAATAAATGGTTTTGCGCGTTTATTTATCTCCTACAGCAAATATTATGTTGTGGCCTGATTGAGGGCTTCTTTTGATGGGTGATTTTGTTTGGAGTATAAGAGGCAGGAGGTTTCCAAGAGACTTTCCGAGGAGGGTTTAGTCGTTTCATCAGTTTGTTTCGATGAAATAGTATCTGAAGGCATAATCCTTGAAGACATTATTTCCGAGGCCAAATCCGAAGGCGTATGGCTCATCACCGACGACTTTCTAAGCCGATTCCGAAAATCTGAAGACGAGCTTTCTGTTGCCGCTTCCGAAATCGCAGACCCCAATGAATCAAGTGTTGTTGTAGTAAAGTCCAAAACTATTTTCGCTCGTGAAATCGAGTCGCAACTCGAAATTATTGAGGAATCCGACGTTTCAGGAAAATCCACTTGTGACGGGGATTTAGAAGACTTCATAGACTACTTCAACACGAAATATTCAAACCTTTCCCGCATCATAAAAGAGCGAATGCACTACCGTTCATCCACGACGATTGAGGGTTTGAGGAAGGGTCACGAGTCGAAGGAGAAGTCAAGGATTATTTGCATGGTTTCTAATAAGAGGGATAGTAAACGTGGTTTTAATTTTTTGGATGTTGAGGATCCATCAGGGGAGATCACGGTTTTAATACCTAAGGGTGATAGGCGGCTTAAGCTTATCTTCGACAACACTCTTTTGGATGAGGTTGTGGGTATTGAAGGTCGAATGTCAAACGATATTTTCATTGCAAGCGATATTGTTCAACCAGATGTTCCCACCATAAACAAACCTAATTACGCGAGTGAGCCCGTACACGTGGCCTTGTTGTCTGACCTTCATATTGGAAGTTACTTGTTTTTAGAAAGAGAGTTTGGCAGGTTTCTTGACTGGTTGTCTGGCAAGGGGGAGAGATCAGACATTTCAGAGAAAATCAAGTACATTCTTGTGGCGGGAGACCTTGTTGACGGGATTGGGATTTACCCTAACCAGGAGAAAGAGCTTGTTATTCCCGACATCTACAAGCAGTATGAGTTTTTGGCAATGCTTTTATCTAAGGTTCCTGATTACATCGAAGTTGTTTTGTCTATGGGAAACCACGATGCAGTAAGAAAAGCAGAGCCACAGCCTATGCTTTCAAGAGCTGTTGGGGGGCCGTTATTTGATCTTCCAAACGTTCATGTCACGGGGAATCCCGTTTGCGTTTCAACTCACGGGGTTAAGACTTTGATGTATCACGGCACGACTTTAGACACGATGATTGGAAATCTATTGGGTTGCACTTACTCTTCACCAGAGTATGCGATGACAGAATATCTGAAAAGAAGGCATCTAGCACCAATGTACGGACGGGATGCGATCGTTCCTGAAGAATTCGACTATCTTACAATCAAGACCATACCCGACATATTCCATTGCGGACACGTGCACACAAACGGATACAGTCAATACCGTGGAGTAAAGGTCATAAATTCAGGCACATTCCAGGCTAAGACGAAATATCAAGAGCAGCTCGGCCACGTCCCAACCCCGGCAAGAGTTCCAATTGTAAATCTTGAAAACTTGGAGGTGACTGTAATTGACTTCGGCGGCTGAACTCGATTCCGGAACGATTGCTTACGTTAAAAAGCTTAAGGAAGACATTGACCTAGCATATTCTCTTGCCCGGGAGTGTCGGGCGAGAAACCTGGATCCCTCTGGAGAGGTTGAGGCTCTTCCCGCCGGAGATATTGCCGATAGGGTAGAAGGTAGGGTTGGTCCTCCGGGAATTGCGTTAAAGATTCGGGAATTCGGAAGGGATCGGATTACGGACATAGTAGATTTTATCCTTGATGCTGATGAGGGGCAAGACCAGCAGGAGCGTATTCTCCAGGCTTTGAGGACTGCCTTGGACATCCTGACTGAGGGTGTTGTTGCAGCATCTCTTGAGGGTATTTCTGATGCGAAAATAAACGTTAATCCTGATGGTAGTCATTACCTCTCAATTTATTTTGCAGGTCCTATCAGAAGTGCTGGGGGTACTGGGCAGGGTATGGCTGTTCTTGTTGGAGACTATATTCGGACGAAATTAGGGCTTCAGAATTATCGTGCTACTGAAGACGAGATTGAAAGGTATGTCGAGGAGATAAAGCGTTATGATGAGCGGGCTTCCAGGCTTCAGTATCTTCCCACCGATGATGATATTAGGATTATTGTCCGGAATAATCCTGTTTGTGTGGATGGTGATCCCACTGAGGATGTTGAGGTTCCAATCCACAGGGATCTTCCTCGTATTGAATCAAATAGGGTTCGGGGGGGGGATGTGTCTTGTTATTGCTGAAGGAATCGCGCAGAAGGCGAAGAAACTTTACGAGCGGTCTTCTGCTTTTGGTGTGGAGTGGGATTGGCTTTCGAAGCTTGGGAAGAAGCCGCAAGAGGATGTTGAGGATGTTTTGGCTAAGCCTTCTGCAAAGTTCATGGACGAGGTTGTCGGCGGCCGGCCGATTTTCGCAGCGCCTTCCGCTAAAGGCGCTTTCAGACTTAGGTATGGTAGGTGCCGTGATTCCGGTATTGCCGCAAAGAGCATGCATCCTGCGACCATGGTCTTGACGGACGGCTTCATCGCGACTGGCACTCAAGTCAAGATTGAAAAGCCAGGTAAAGGGTGTATTATCACTGAGTGTGATGAGATTGAAGGCCCTATAGTGAAGCTTAAAGACGGAAGCGTCGTTCGAGTTGAAAGCGTTGTTTCCGCCCGGGATGTGAAGCACAATCTTGAAGAGATTCTTTTTCTAGGAGACATTTTGATTTCTTTGGGTGATTTCCTCCAGACAAACACTAATCTACTTCCCGCCGGATACAATGAGGACTGGTGGCGGATCGAGCTTAATGAAAAGACAGGTAAACGTTTTTACGAGACTCCCACCCCTTCTGAAGCTGTTTCAATTTCAAAGACTTCCGGGGTCCCACTTCATCCCCGCTACACCTATTTTTGGGAGGACGCCTCAACTTGCGACTTGAAAAAGCTGGTGAAAGGTCTCATTGCAGGCAAGATTTCCGGCGACGTGCTTAAGGTGGCGTTGAAAGGAGACGAGAAACGTGTTTTAGAGCTTATTGGCGTTCCCCACAAAGTTTCAGGCAATGTTATTGAAATCGCAGAATATTTACCCTTGACTTTAAGCCTTGGCTTAATATCTCACGACAACACTTTATCGGACTCGGAATTTCTTGTTAAATCAAGGGGTGTGTCGGATGAGGACGACGGTTTCAAACTCGTTCAAAAAACCTCAACATTGCCTTTGCGTGCGAAAGCAGGCACCCGGATTGGCTGCCGTATGGGCAGGCCCGAAAAAGCAAAGGAGAGGAGAATGCAACCTGCAGTTCACGTATTGTTTCCCGTTGGAAAATATGGCGGACGGGATAGGAGTATTAACAATGCAGCTGAAAACGATATCATACCCGTTGAAGTGGCGGCATTCAAGTGTGTTGCATGCAATCAACTTGGTTTTTCAAATGTTTGCACTAAATGCGGTTCAGAATCAAATCTGAACAAGTCGTGTCCAAGCTGCAGGTATGTTGGCGACCTTGAAGTCTGTCCGAATTGCAAAAAAAACACCCGCTTCTTTGAAACGCGAAACATCCCGATAAAGCAAATGTGGAAAAATGCCGTTGATATCGCGAAAAAGTCTCTTCCAGTAAAAGGAGTGCAAGGAATGATATCAGCTTACAAAGTCCCTGAACCACTTGTTAAAGGGATTTTAAGGGCCTCAAACAAAGTTTTTGTTTTCAAGGACGGTACAATCAGATTCGACGCGACAGATGCGACCCTCACACACTTTAAGCCGGCTGAAATCGGAGTTTCACTAAAAAAATTAGGTGAACTGGGTTACGAAAAAGACTATCTTGGAAGTCCACTGGAATCAGACGATCAAGTCGTAGAGCTTAAACCCCAAGACATTATCATTCCTGATGCTGGGGCAACTTATCTGATTCAGGTGGCAAACTTTGTAGACCAGCTTCTTGAGAGATTCTACGGTAAAAAGTCTTTTTACAATGTCTCAACTAGGGATGACTTGTTGGGACACCTGGTCTCCGGCCTCGCCCCCCACACTTCCGCTGCAATTGTCGGTAGAATAATCGGTTTTACCAGCGCCAGAGTATGTTACGCACACCCCTTCTGGCACACCGCGAAAAGACGGAACTGTGACGGAGACGAAGACGCGATAATGCTTCTTATGGATGTTTTACTGAATTTCTCAAGAAAGTATCTCCCTGAAAAACGAGGAGGTCAAATGGACGCGCCACTAGTCGTCTCCACAATTTTGAATGCTCTTGAAATAGATGACGAAGCCCATAAAATGGAGGTTGTTAGTGAATACTCGACAGAGTTCTACGAGAAAACATGGAAGAAGGATAGCCCCTACTCCTGTAAAATTATGATTGTTAAGGACTTGCTGGACTCTAATCCTTACAAGAATCTCAAGTTCACTCACTCAACTGGAAACGTTAATGGACCAGTCCACACGTCAAAGTATGTCAAACTCAAGACTATGGCTGAGAAGGTTTCCGCGCAGCTTGAGGTGGCTGAGAAGATTCGTGCAATAGATGAGCGGGCTGTGGCCGAGATAGTGATAAACTCCCATTTCTTGCGCGACACTTACGGTAATTTGAGGGCTTTCACCCGGCAGAAATTCAGGTGCGTTAAATGCAATGCCGGATATCGTCGAGTACCTTTGGTTGGCAAATGCACGAAATGCGGTGGTAGACTTCTTCTAACTGTGACTGACGGGTCGATCAGAAAGTATTTGGAGCTTACCCGCGGGATTGTTGAGAAATACGGTTTGTCGATGTATCTAAAAGAGAGGGTAGACCGGTTGGATGAGGACATCACTTCTCTTTTCACAAATGATTTGGCGAAACAAGTTCGTTTGTCAGATTTTATGTGACCTCAGTCTTTCACGACCTTAACGGTGACAGAATCTTGAGCTCCTTCGGCATAGGATTTCTCCCTTGCGACAACATCTACTCGGTATTTTCCTGCGAGAGCGCCGGATGCGGGCCTTACTTCAAAGCTTAGCTTCCGCGACTCGCGAGGCCCGATCAAAATGTTTCCCCTGGAAACCTTACTGTCCGTGCTTTCAGTGAAAACAAAGTTTTTGTCATAGGTTTTCACTTCAACGTTCACTTCAACTTCCTGGTTAGCGTTTTTGTTCTTAACTTCAATTTCCACTGTAGTGTGCTCCCCCATCTTGATTGTTGAGGGGTCGGCTGAAATTGACACTCCGATATCCCCCTTAAAACTGAAGGATGAGGGGATGGCCATGATTAATACGATGATGAGTGTTATGACTAGAAATACTCCCAAAACTGATGCCCACCTTATCCTGGACAGAAGGTTTACAAGCTTATCCATCAATGAAATCATTTTTTTTCCTAGTTTAAATATAATATATGGCACTTGAACCGAGGATTGGGGTTTTAGGAGGAACCGTCTTTAAAGGTTCTAAATTGCCTTCCGACTTTACGCGAAAGCAAGTGTCAACAAAGTATGGCAAAGTCCCGGTTTTGGCAAACGATAAAATCACATTCATCCCAAGACACGGGTTAAAAGAAAACACTCCTCCACACAAGATAAACCATCACGCCAACATCACAGCCCTAAAAAAAATTTCAGTAAGCCACGTAATCGGGATTTGCTCTGTTGGCAGCCTGCACCGAAAATATGCGCCCGGGTCGATTACAGTACCCTCCGACTATTTGGCATTAACTCAAATTCCAACATTCTTCGACGATGCGACCAACCACATAACACCTTCCTTGGATTATGAATTAAACCAGCTTATCGTAGAGTGCGCATCCAACCTAAAGCTAAAAGTCTTTGAAGGGGGAGTCTACGTTGAAACAAGCGGTCCAAGACTAGAAACCAAAGCAGAAGTCCGATTCCTATCAACCATAGGCGACTTTGTCGGCATGACCCTCGCAAGCGAGGCAACCCTCGCGCAGGAGGCAGGGCTTACTATGTCGGGAATTTGCTCTGTAGACAATTACGCTAACGGTGTTGTTGGTGAAAAATTGGATTTTAAAGAGGTAGTGGGAAAAGCTTCAGAAAATTCCGAAAAAGTTTTCTCTATTGTGTCATATGTAGCTGAAAAAATGTTTAATGCACGATGAGAAGCCCTGGCCAGCAAAAGCTTTTCCCAGAAGACGAAGTTGATTCTCCCGCCAAAATTCCTGGAAAAATGGGGGATTCGCCTGAAACCATTATAATCAAGATAATCTCCGGCCCGTCCGAAAAAACAATGGAAGAAATAATCGAGATTGCAGTAAAAGCCAAAATCGATGAAAGACTGGTTGAATCAATTTTGGAAAAACTTAGGGCGGAGGGCTTAATCTACTCCCCCACTCACGGCGTGTACAAGGAAGTTTAACCTAAAATGAAGTATTTTAAATGCCCTGAATGCGATTCAAAAAAAATCAGAAGCATTCTGGAGGGTCCGAAGGTTCACGTGCTTTGCGAGCACTGTGGTTTTCTCGACGAAGAACACCATATTACTCCGAGCCGGGGTGGATTGAGAATCACTTTCAGGTTATTTGTGAAAACTCTTTCTCGCGGCCACTTTGAGGATTTATTTGAAGTATTCCAGCTTTTTTTTGTAGAATTGATGTTTGTGTTCCACCTATTCTTCTATGGCGTCTTTAGTTTCCTGGGAATTTCAAAACACAGCCACATAATCCACGCAACATCCATCCTAGTCTTTATTCTTATATGGACGATGCCTGGCATGCTTCTCTTCTATGCTGGGCAAGAATTATTAGGCTTGTTTATAGGAATCATAGGGCTCTTTTTCGGCGCAGTATTCACTCTCCGAGCTGTTGGAACGCACTTGTAGTTTAACTCACCAGGGAAGCGATCCCATCGTAGGGGGTGCTTTCGCCCTTTTTTTCCTGTCAATCCTGTATTTCCTGCTACACTCTTTAGAGCAGAAGTATTTGACTCCGTCAGGGAACTTTTTAGTGAAGGGGAGCGACTCACCCTTCTTCTTGCAGAAACCACATTTCGACTTGTCAGATCCTTTACCTTTGAATAAACCTAGTAATCCCATTTCAGTCAATTATTTTCACGTGAGAGATTAAAAATTTGGGGGGTTGCATTTAATCAAGTTTGTCGTATAATTATGCTATGGTGCACAAAGAGCAAGACACTGTTCACGGACCTTCCCCTTTGAATAGTGACGCGCTTTTGTTTGCTAAAAACCTTGGTTTTGGTCCTCGAGCTTATCTAGCTTATTATGCGTTTCGAAAAGGTAGGCTTGGTGAAAAAGATTTGGAGGAATTGATTGGGGGTGATGAAACCGCACAAGCCACTTATCAAAAAGTCTCCGGAAAGTATCATTCAACTACGCTTGGAACTGCGTTTTTCAATCCCTTCTTGCAGGCGTATCAACCTCGCATTAACCGCAAAGTCCCCGACTTCCACTCAAGATATTCTTTAGCCGGCTCCCTGATTACGGGCGATCCTTTTATCGAGCGTGTTCGCGAATTAGACAAGCTTTATGAGCCTTCCGCTTTTGAGGGTGAAGGGATCCATACCGTGCTCGGAGACGCAGTAAGGCACAATCTCATCCCACTTATCGCTTTGGGGGAAGTCTTGTCTGAAGATGGTGCGCAAAGCCCGCTTTCACTGTCTCTCCCAGAGTCTTATTTCAGGCTCGTGAAAAACTATTATCCTAAGGTGTTCGATCGTTTAAAGCAGGCCCATCAAAGCGGGGCACTTGATGTTGGGCTCTCCAACGCTCACCATTCGATTGCCCCTCTGCTCTCTCGGGACGACTTGAAGAATGAATATGATCATTCACTAAAATTTTTTCTGAAACATTTCAACCGGGAGGGAGACAGGAGTGTGACGCTTCACATCCCAGAGCAGGCTTTAACTCTCGCTGAGGATCCTAGGGGCTTCCCAGATCTGCTTGAGGTTTTGGATGAAGTTCAAAAGGAAAATAACATACAGTTTACTGTTTACTTGGACTCTAAAAATCATAACAGGCCTCATCCTGAGGAAGGATTCAACATCGCGACTGCAACACATTTAAAATACCCTGGACAGGCGGTCGGGACAAACGTCATCTTCCGAGCCTTCAACACCTCCCAGAATCTCGCATTCGACGTCGTTGAGGGAGGGGACCCTCTCTCAGACCAGGCTCGCGCCGAGGGCACCCTTGAGGGCCTTTCAAGCGAGCGGGAGCGGGAGTGGTCTTTTCGTGAGGCCGACAGGATTTTCGGGGAAGTCGTCGGCAACATCTTCGGAATACCTGCTTTTCACGCTCCAGTCTTTTCGGGTGAAAGCTCAATCTTCCCGGTTGAAATGGATGCTGAGTGGGCCGGCTACCACAACAGGGGCGAACCTTACGCCCTATACCGTGCAATCCAGGCCATGCGCGAGTTCGGGATCGAACCCGCTTCCGCCCAGAAAGCTTTAAGTGAAGTATCAATCGTTGAGGAAGCTGAAAAGCGCCCTCGGACTGCAAGCTGGAGTAATGACTTCGGACTATGGATCAATCCCAACACTCAGTGGCTTCGCGACATTGTTTCCGAAACTCTCACAGCCTATAAAAAGTCCATGCAGCTTATGACCGACATCCTACTTAAAGGCGGTAAGGACGAGGAGGAACTTACTAATGTTTTAAATGGGGCTCGGAGAAACTACGGCCTCTCTCTTATATCCTGTCCTTACTGGTGGAGCGCAAACGATCCCAACTACCCGAAAAACGTCCCCGTCGTTCCTGAACTTTTCCGGAACATGGTAAGCTGTGGTAAGGAACTTCAAGTCATGCTCGATAGGATGTTGACTTCTCCTGAAGACTACGGTGTATCTCTCGAGGAACTTGAATTACTCGGTAATCAGCAAGGCGGTTTAAAGCAGGCTTTTGAAAGCCTTATTGAGAATCCTATTGCTAGGCAATTTCCCGAGATTGCTAAAGAGTTAGACAAAGGAAAATAGTCTATTTCCTAATAACTTTCAGGACTTTTTCGTATGATGAGAGTCCCTCAGGCATGACATCCAATGCGATTAACAGAAATAGTGTGAACATGATTAAAGCCAGTAACACAACAAGTAGTATTGCCCTACTTTTCTCCATCCTGTTAAAGTATCTTTCAGATTCGGTTAAAAACTGGATTGTTTTTAATATTCAATCATAATATCCATACGATTAGAATGATCGAGAGGATTAAAACCGGGATTCCGGGAATGGACGACTTAATTGAGGGGGGGGATAAAGCAGGGGAGTATTACTCTTCTTGCGGGTCCGACAGGTACCTTAAAAACCATTATCTCTTCACAATTCATCTATAATGGTGCGAAGGAATATGGCGAAGGGGGAATATACTTGACTTTGGAGGAGAAGGAGGATGGTATCCGTCAGTCTCTCGCAAACTTCGGCATGGACGTTGACGCGCCCGAAGTTAAAGACAAGATTCAGATAGTTGATTTAAGCGGGTTGAGGAAGAGGAAACCACAGTTTGGCGAGAGCAAGGAACGCTATGCCATTTCAGTTGACGTTTTAATGGAGACCATTACTAGCATCACTCAAAAATCGGATGTAAAGCGACTTGTAATCGATTCAATCAGCATTTTAGGGCTCTTGTACAAGGACCAGTCTGACATGCGGGATGACCTTTTCATTTTCACGGAATTCTTGCGTGAAAGCGGCTTAACGTCTCTGCTTGTCACTGAAATAGAAGAGGAGTACCGTGGGAAGAGGGTTTCAAGGTTTGGACTTGAAGAGTTTCTCGCTGACGGAGTCGTCGTACTGGGATACACTCAGTCTAAGGGAGAGCTTCGCAGGTGGGCTACAGTCCGGAAGATGAGATTTACAGACCATAACTTGCATATGCATCCTGTCCGAATTACTCCTTGCGGGGTGGAAATCGTCTCAACCGAGAAAATATACTGAAAGTTTAGCACCTAATTAAAGAAGATTTTTATGCCATCGAAGATGTCTGATGATTCGGGCTTGTTGATGAAGGAGATTCTAGAAGACATTATAGTGGACAATTCGATGTACGTAAGCCCTGCAAAGATTTCCGAGCTATTAACAGCCATGTCCAGTGAAATCCCGGCATTTAAAAAAATCCATTTAGAGGAGAAGAAGGTTTTAATTGATTCGGATGGTATTGAGGAACTTAAAAAAGTTTTCACAATCCTTCTCGACACCCTCAATGAGAAGTACGCTGAACACATGACGCAGGACATGAGCACGCGCATAATAGCGAGTATTATAAACAGGAATCTTCTCGCGCTGAATGAAGCGGACATCCCCATCCCCTACTGGGCTGTTGAGACACTAGCTTCAGACAAGGACGTTTCCGACATGTATGAAGACGAGAAAATAAAGTCTGTTTGCTCGATCTACACCGAGGTTGTCCAACATCTTGTCTCCACGGTTGAGGATTCAATTCCCCCGAAAAATCTCCAGAAAATCACTAAAGACTTTTTTGTGAAAAACCCTCAGGTCCCTGAAATATCTGTGAGCGAGAGTGGACGGGTTGTTATTGAGGAGCCTCATATTACTGCTAACGCTGAGAATAGGGAATTGATCATCTCAAAGTATTCTTCGCTTTTAATGAAGTATATCGAGGTGCTTGAAAAAGAGTTGGGTTCTGATAAGGCGTTGGAGGTCATTAAGGGTTGTTATGAAGGATTGACTTCACGCCATAAGGGTTTGGCAGATCTTGGCATTACGAAAAGCCTTTTTAGGGGTGTGTTTTGGCCTAGAGTCCCCACAGGCATTCCAGGGCTGGATCAGCTTTTAGAAGGGGGTTTCCCCAAGAAGTCTGCTGTAATACTTCAAGGTCCCATCGGCAGTGAGAAAACGATGTGCGGCACACAATTTATCGCAGAAGCATTGTCTGGTGAAAACTCCGTTCTAGTAGTCTTAAACAACACTTCAGTAGATGAATTCAAGAATTTTCTAAGCAGGTTCAACATTGACGCCACAATATACGAAAAGAAGAAAAGACTCTGCTATGTGGACTGTTATTCCTGGAGGATTAAACCCATCAAAGACTTTGAGGAGGACTGGCCGGTAATCAGGGTTGCAAGAGACCTCTCTTCAATGGGTGTCGGAATACAAAAAGCAGAGGAATGGCTTGCTCCAAGCCCGGTGAAAAGAGCGTACATTGAACTTCTTTCCCCCTTTTTGAAACACTTTGAGTTCGACCCAGTCTACGACTTCACCCAGGTCTTGAACGCCCGTCTTAAAGCTGAGGACTTCACCTCACTATTTATTTTAGAGCTTGGCATGCACGACACTCAGGTCGTCTCCTCCATCCAAGAGGTTTTTGACGGAGTCATTGACGTTAAGGTTGAAACCGACGGTAACGAGATCAAAAGGAGTCTAGTCGTCATTCACATGAAGGATACTGCTTTAAGGCCCCAATATTACCCGATAAACGTCACTTCTGAGGGTGTCCGGGTCGAGTATGAAACCGATAAAACCCAGTGATTAATCCATTTTTAAGGCTGTACTCCCCGGAAATTAACGGGCAGTGGATTGATTTTCATGAAATTCGGTTTCATCTTAATCTCAATAATATTGTGTTCAAGTTTAGTTTACGCTCAACCATCGTTTATGCTCGTTAAGGGGGCGGCTTCCTTAAACAATGATCCCGCAAATGGTGAAAGAGTTAAAGCCTATATTGATGGCTCTTTAAAGGGTATTTCCCCCCCGATTAATAGTGGTGTTTACTACGTTTCTGTTACTGGGAATGTAGGGGACTCAATTTCTTTTACTATTGGAGGCCACACGGCAGATCAGAATACAACTTATGTCCAGTATTTGAATGTCTGGCTTGATCTTTCCGCGACTTACCTTGCGACTACAACATCAACGTCCACAACCTCGATCTACACTACTTCAACTTCGACAACCACAACGACTTCAACCAGTTCAACGACTTCAATCTATACGACATCTACTTCTACAACTTCCTCTACCACGACGACTTCGACTTCCACAACATCAACCTCTACCTCAACTTCAACGACAACTTCAACGTCAACGACGACTCTGCCACCGCAAGATCCCCCCTGCCTTAAAATAACCGGGTTTTCACCTGTTAATGAAAACGACTGGATTAAGCTTACAAACCTTGAACCTCGATTCATATCTCTTGCAGGATTCGTCTTAGGTGTGACTCCCATTCCCGGCGGTCCTCCCCTAATCAAAATTAATATTACTGGACCACTCCTTACGCCTTTTTCCAGTCACACAGTCTTCCACGACGAATACTTTTTCGACGTTCCTGATGGGTGGGGGAGCATCTACGTATACAACAACGGATTCCTCTGCGACCAGCTAACCTACAATGCCTCCCAGCTCAATCCCTTGTGGAGTATCTTCCCTTTTGGAGCTGAAATCGGAAGAGACCCCGTAAACGGGAGCATCTTCATCTCCTCTTTTCCCAGCCCGCCAGCACCAACTCTTAATGAGGCTGCGGTCCCACTCCCTTCCGGCTGGAATCTTCTTTCCCTCCCGCTACTGCAGTAAAATTCATATTTTTTAAAAGAAGGCTAATTTCTATTCACAATGAGAAGAGTTAACTGGGAGTTCATCCTCCTTTTAGCCGTAGCCTGCGCCCTACTATACTTCTTTGTCTCGAATTTCACAGGCCTCGAACCCGGAGAAGTCGACATGCTCAATGAGTTTTGGGGTAAAGTCACAGGAAAAACGTGAGATTTACGACAGATTACTGAAGAAACAATAAAAACGCATTTAATGCGTAATCACAAAAAAAATATCTCTCACAAAAAAAAAAGTTTGAATAAAAAATTTTAAGCAAATGTTGGGGGAATATCTTCCCAGTCCAAGTCTATTACGCCCTGCCCCTATTCCAACTTTTCTTCTATACCCTCCATGTAATAACTGTGACAACTATCCAACAACCAAGCGGAGAGAGAACAAGCGCAGGCGCTACCCACAACATAATTTATACAAAACAACCTTTGGCTGTCTGATTATGGGTGAGGCTCAGTAGAATAATTTGCACCTAAAAGAAGGTTAGCCTCATGTATAGGAACAGGCCGTAGAGGATTATGAGGATGCTGGATTCCTTCCGGTTTATGTTCATGTGGTTGTAGAGTAGTAGCAAAGCAATAGCGGTGGCCGTAATCCAGTATACGAAGTCGAACTTTAATATAATGTGTTCTACAGTAACGCCGGCAATCGAGGCCCCCAAACCGAATGAAAGCAATGGGTCCGTTATGTTGCTGCCAATCAAGTTACCCAACGACAGGGAGCCGGCACTCTTTTGGATGGCGCGCAGGGATACTGTGAGTTCTGGCAGGCTCGTACCCAATCCGACGAACAAACCGATTACGGACGCGGAGATTTCATAACGTAATGCCATCACAACTCCGTATTTTACGACCAAGTGCGCTCCAAAAACAATGATTGTAATCCCAATCATTGTCTTTAAAGCGTCTGCGCTGATGTCGTAGTCTCTAGCCTCTTCTGGAACTCGCCGGACTTTAGCCCTCTCCTGGGTTACAAGGTAAGTGAGATAGATGATGTACGTTAATACGAGCAAGACTCCTTCACTGCGGCTGACGAATCCGTCAACGGCTGTGAGATACATCAAGATGGCTGCCATGAAAAGCATGAAACCGTCACGTACTAGGGATCTTCGGGGGATGTGCAAAGTTGCCATAAATCCGACAAGGCCCAACATAAGCGTTATCTGGGCGAGTTCACTCCCGATTATGCTACCTACGGCAATCCCTGACGCATCCACTCCGGATAAAGTGCTATAGCCTGCGAGCACGTTGGTCGCAATCTCAGGCACTGACGTGCCGATAGACACGATTGTGAGGCCGACAACCAATTCAGAAATCCGGAGTTTTCGGGCAATCTCTCGGGCGGCATTAACAGAATAATCGCTACCCCACAGCAACCCAACCAAACCCAACAATATGAAGCCGACCTCGATCATATACAATAGATTAAGACGCCGACACTAAAAGCTTTCTCCACATAATTCGATTCAAAACTGCCTTGTCTAAGATTTTCCGAGTCTTTGTTGATGTTGATACGCTAGGTAAAACGTCACTTTTAAGTGACGGATTTGGACGGTTTACCTGCGTGTAAAAAATTCGGCGGCCGAGCGAAGCGAGGAAGCCGACCCCTTTAGGGGTCGGTGCCGCCGAATTATTTCACAAAATGCCTGCAGTCGGTGAACTCCGCAGGATACTGTTGGTCCACAAAACCCTTGGTATAACGTTTATTCAATGAAAACTATGGTCAATCAATGTTTAATGATTGGATTATCCTGTCAAGTTTTTTGTTTATTTGGTCAAATTCTGTTTTAAACTGGTTTAGCCCACTCTTTGATCCGGAATCCTCATCTTTCTTAAAACAATTACGACAGTAAACCGGCTTATCCCCCGTTGGTTTGAAAGGGACTTCACATTTTTCACCGCATTTATCACAGATTACTTCATGCATCGTTGGTCGTCCAGACCCTCCGAAAGATCTTCTACCTGACCCTCCTGAAGACCTTCTATCCGACCCTCCGAAAGATCTTCTACCTGACCCTCCAGACTTTCTTCCACCAGACTTATTCTGATTAAATCCTTTCATAGTGTTCTCGCAATAATTATTATACTCCCACCATAACATTACGTGTTTGTCTATAAATCATGCTAAAATAAGCTAAAAGACGTTAACTAAAAAGTGTGCAATACAACCTAAAAAACACACTACTACAACATTATTTACTTTTTCCCCACCCCGAACAGACATCGAAGTAAAAGTTCGACGGAAATGTAAAAAAAGTAGACTACAAGCCTGTCCGGCCCCCGCTCGTGATCGCCTCTCTTACTCTTCTGAATTAAGGGCTTTTTGTGTTTGTGTGACTACGTTATGGGGTGTTGTAGTCACATGTTCTTCAGGGTTTTGTATGGTTTCTTGTATTCTTTTAAAATGAGTTCTATCGTCGGCCTTAGGTTGCCTTTTTTCTCATATGCTTGGAGTGCGTCATAGTATCGTCTCCGGTTTTTAAGTTCGATATTTACTGGCGGCATGTTGTGTTTTAAGAGAATATTGTTTAATAGAATTCTCCCTACCCTCCCGTTCCCGTCTTGGAATGGGTGGATGTTCTCGAACTGGTTGTGGACTACTGCCGCAAGAACGATGGGGTGGTATTCTTTCTTGTTTTTATAGTACCATGTGATAAGCTCTTGCAGTAGGGGGGTAATCTTTCTCTGTGGAGCTCCTCTGTGACTGATGTTTCCACGCTCGTCTGTTATCACTACTTCAGTTCCCTTGCCCCTGAATCCTCCGGCGTATTCCTTTGAGTTTTTGAACACGATGGCGTGCAATTTCTTGATAAGATTCAGGGAGGCATGCGTTCTTGTTTTTCGTATGTAATCTACTGCTTCCGCAACACCGTAGGTTTCGGCTATCTCCTCCTTCGTTTTTTCGGACGGCCATTTATCTTCCTCTAACACACCCTTTACTTCTATGGCCGCTACCGTGGATCCTTCAATGGCATTGGTGTCGTATGTGAAAAGCTCTGTGAAACGAAGCCAATCTTCTTCAGACAGGTGTTTGATTTGCAAGTCTGCTTTGTTTACCAGTGCTTCGATTCCCTCTATTTCTTCAGGTGATAGTATTGTGTGTAAGGGGTCCCTGATTTTCCTGACGGAATCAATCTGTTCCTGAACGGCCTTCCCGGCATGTACTCTCAACTCACCGATTTTATCTTCTGAAAGGTCTGCTCCGAGATACCGTCTAATCTTTTTTACTTTGCCTTTTTCCCGGAAGGAATGAGCCAAGTAAAATAATTTCTTCCCTCCCCTTTCTCTGACCTCAATGTGCATAACAACTATATGTGACTACTAATTTAAATAATAAACTATTATGTGACTACAATTATAACTGAAATGGGTTCAAACCCCTACACACGTTTTCCAGGAAAAACAGGAAAAAAACACATTACTGAAAGGCTAAAAAATGAATTTTCGCCGGGGTTGGGATTTGAACCCAAGCCGCCACAAGGACGACAAGCTTTCCAGCATTCACATCCCTATAATGGTTTTCTTTGGGGATGCAAGACCTTTCTTTTTTAAAAAGAAAGGGTTTGCTTCCAGGCTTGCGCGTTGGTCCGAGCTCCGCCACCCCGGCATGTGTGTGTATTTTTTGTTCTCCTATGTCTTTCGGGTTGGCGGGTCTGAATGAAGTGAAGTAGACCGCCACCCCTGTAAGGTATTTTTTTTATTACTACGTTTTTTAATGCGTCGAGTGTATTTATTATGAAGTAGGTGTTTAAAATATGTTGATTGAGAGGAACGCGTTCATAGTGTCTTTTTTCGGGGTTTTGGCGGGGATTATTTTGGGTACTGAGCTTATGTATTCGCTTTTGCCTGGTGTGTTGATGTCTCCTCAGAGTTCTTTTTCCGTGTGTCTTTTAAATGAGAGTTATGCGGTGTATTACTTGTATCCTAAACGGTGTATCGCGTGTGAGATTAATATTCCCCCTTCGTGTGACGGCTGCCATGGTTTCTACGATGAGCAGGCGCTTTCCGCAGTGTCTTCTGATTTGGGTGTTCCCCTGTTTTTCGTCGTTTCCGAAGCTGTTTCCGACGCTTCTCTCATGATCATGGCGGATGGTAGGGCGCTTTTAGGTTCCGCGAAGTCGAAGCTCATGATCTCGCAGGCTGTTTGCGCTGCGACGGGGGTGAAAGAATCGTGTGGAGTGTATTCGGATTATCTTTCAACGGTGAGCTCGTGTTTTGAAGATTTTGGTTTCGAGTCTTCCGCACTCATCTACCACCACGGGGGCGGTTGCGTTCACTGCTCTGAAATGGAGGAGTCTGTTCGCGAGCTTATGGGTCTTACGTATGAAGGTTCTCCCTACTCTGTTGTATGGCTTTCCGAGGATGATGAATCCGAGAAGGAGGTTTTGCAGGAGTGTGTGGGATCAATCCTCGAGCTCCGTTACATTCCGCAAGTGATTTGCCCTGCGAACGTTAAAACCCACGTCGGAGCAATGGATTTATCCCAGCTCCGCGACTTCGCAGACGAGTGCATTGAAGCATCGGAATTAACTAGCTAGTAACTCTTCCATCCAATCTTGAGTGAGCTTTTCCTAGGGTTCAGAAAATTCCGGGGCTTTTCGAGGGTGCTTTTTCCCTGTTCTTTTGCCAGGCTCATGAGGGTTAGTGCAGTGTTGACGTCGTCTTTTCTGGAGTGGCGTGTTGGTTTTTTTATGACGATGTTTATTCCTGCTTCTTCTTCAATTCCCATGATTTCTTCCACTGTTGTCTCTTTTAACCCGTCTTCTTGTTCCTTGAATAATCTAACGTCGTAGCTTTTCAATGCCATGAAAAGGTATGGGATGTAGGCTGGAATGACAGCCTCCCCGTTCATGGAGTCTCTGAAGTAGCTTGCGTTTTCACGCAATAGTATGCCACCATTTGGCTTCGTCTCGACCAAGGCTTTAGCTATGGAGGCTAATGGCATGTTTGCACAAGTTCCGAAAACCCTGTCGAATAAGACTAAGTCCGCCGGACTTTCCTCGCGGGACAAGTAGTCTCCTGCTTGATGCTCAAACTTTCCGAGTTGCTGGTCGTCGAGTTTGTCCATCTCCTGCGCAGCAGCATCGGGGAGGCTGTCCCAGTCGACGACAGTGTACTTTTCGATTGAGGGGGCGTTCCGAATCAGCACGCACAGGTTGTGCGGGTTCCCTCCCATCCCGACTTCGAGGACGGTTTTCGGGGAAACGCCGACGGCCTTAAGGACTCCGGTAAGGTACGCGTCTCGCATGCAGGATTCGACGGGGTCTCGTGTTTTCTCCATCCTGGTTTATCTGATCGTGTCGTCTGAATACTGCGATGCTTGCATCGCAGATGAAAGACGGCTCTAAGTTTGTTTTTTCCTAATATTTTTCCCTTACGGCGGCGCACCCGCCTTCGGCGGGTCTTTAGGAACCGCCGTATGGAGGTATGTAATATGGACTTGGTTAGCGTGAGCCACGGCTGCGGCGAGGTGAATTTTCACGTCGTGTTTTCGCCGAAGTATCGTTACAGTATTTTAACAGGTGAAGTTAAAAATGTGTGCGAGCAGATTTTTCAGGAGGGGATTGAAACATAAAGTCCAGAGAAACAAGCAGACTAAGGTAACAGATTACGGCAAGCAGTGAATACCCCACACCTTTCCGCGGGGATATTTATTCATGCGCTCCCTAATATATTTAATAAAAATAATAGGAGGTTGATAAAATGCAAGTTGAAAGAAAATCGCAGTATTGTTCCAATGCAATAATAAATGATATGATAACATCTGCGGTGACGGCCTTACAAGTGCAAGAGACGCCTGAAGGTGCTGAGATGTGGTTGAAGACAGCCCCTACGGATATCATGGCGGCAGATGCCTCAAACGAAAAACCGAGGCACAGGCCAGGAAACCAGCTTGTAACCTATAAGGGTGTTACCTCATCTGGAGAGCTTGACCAGGAAACGTGGGGTGGTGGAGTAGCTACGCTTGAAGATGATTCAGTTATCCTCAGGAATCAAGAGTCGCTGAAGTTTCCAGACGGCCACCCAAAAGCAGGAGAGGAAGTGCACGTTACATACGCTGACGATGGTACTGCAACGATAGTTGAAGAGGATGAGCCCGGTGCTGAAGTAGCCCGCAATGAATACGCCTCTACCATGAATTTCGTGTGCGGACCGGAGGAGCAGAGGGACGGCACTCATGGAGCATACGGTGTAGTTCCCGTTGCAGGTCAATTTACAGGGGCAACGAAACTTAATCCTAGCGCAGTCTTAACAGTCCCTGACGGTGTGGGGGGAGTTGAAATCAAAGACCTACACGCAACAGGAGCGGGCAGCGCTACAGTGGGTCCAGGAGACGTGATTTTAATAGACACGAAACGCAAGGTAGATGATGCCACAGGCGAGATTACGGGAATACAAATTACTTCTGTACGTGGTGTCGCCAAGGAGTGGCTTAGACAAACTTATTCACCCTACGCCGGAGGGTCACCAGATTTGCCCGAACCACAGGAAGTATAAAACCCTATAAATCAGGCAGGGGCAAAGCCCCTCCCCCTTTTTTTTCAAACCACCTTTTTTCTTGAAGTATGTGAGCAGGGTGAGGGTGATTGCAGCCATGACGAGCGCGAGAGGGTAGCTCCAGAACCAGTTGGCTTCCGACATGTTATTCCACACAAAGATAGATTACCTGATTATTAGGCTTAATTAACTAAGTTTTTTTTGATATAGGTCTGCGATGGTTTCGAGTGTTCTGTGGCGTTCCCGCATGGGCAGTTCGCTTTCGTCGGTTGTTCTTACTGTGAACTCGAAGTAATTGTTTTCGTCGCGTCGTTCAACGGTGGTCTGCCGGCCCTCAGAGCCCATCGCCTCGGTAAAGGTATGGCATAATTCTTTCGGAACCGATTCCTTTTTGGTCTCCACGCGGAAGGTGATTTCCTCTCTATGTTGAAGCATCCTTCCCACAGCACGGTCTTGAAGAAAATCGGTCGTAAGCTGCGGCGGAAGGACGTCCCACGCCCACCTCAAGAGAAGCTGGTTATGTACCATCTCAAAATTGTATTCGACGTCCATCCCGCGGGCTGTACAGTCAGCGTAGGCGGAATCGATTATCCGCTGGTGTCTTTCCCAGTCGATTGTGGGCTCCTCACCCTTCCCCAATTCCCTCAGCTCATATTCTGCAATAGCCCCGGCAACCTCGCGGTTGAAAAAAAGGCTGCCGACTGGTAGCTCATGCGCCTCAAATGGCGGCCTGCCATCTAATTCGAGGAATCCCGTGCCCGCCACGTTCACGGCGGCTAATACGGCATAAGCCCCCATCTCATGCTCCGGGGACTGCACCAGTTTATAACGGTTATAGGTTTCGTTATCGCCGACTACGGTTCCGACGACCAGGGTGCCTGGGGGCTGACCGGCAACCTCGTCCGCGCTTATACTCCTGACGACGGGCAGGCCGTCCTCCAGCACCATACGGAATCTGGTTGACGAGGTTGGGGCGGCTTTCTCCAATAGAGGCACTTCTATTTCATGCCCCCCAAAATCGATGCTGGACTCAGGCAGCTCCCTGAGTTTCCCGCTCTCGTCGACGGCGTAGATGTGTTCGGCGTAGTCCAGGTATGTTCTCTTAAACCAGTAGTCCTCTATTCCCCTAACAGAAGTCACCTCGCTCTTCCTCGCATCCAAAAGCACCCAGTCGCTAGCGTGGACGGGTGTGGTCATATCCTGGAATCTTATTAAAACATCACCTTCAACGCTATCTGGCATGGCTAACGCAAAGCTTGGGAAAAGCTTCCTGCAAAACTGCCACTCAGGCGTGGGATCCATACCGAACTCGTCTCTCACGTAATCCCTTCCGGAAATGTATTCATTGAACAAACGGTCTTTACCAGTCGTTTGGTCTATCACAAACGTCCCGTCGGGCTGGTAGTCTCCCCGAACAACCCTGTCTGCCAGCGGATGCCCCGCAGGGTAACGTATCGGATACTCATTTTTAAGTATGACTGAATCGTTTTCGATCAAGGCCTTTTGACCGGGACCGCCTAACAGGATTAAGTTCCCCTCCTTGTCAACAGAGCTGTAGGTTACGAGCGTGCTTCCAGGCCTGTACCTTGCCTCTTCGTTGTCGGGGCTTGCCGAGAAAATCCCAGTTCTAACCCGCTTAATGACCTTCCGGGTGCCGGCAGGGTCAGAACCTGCCTCCAATGCGTCTACGGCCGAAACGATGAGGGCCTCGACAATTGGATTATCACAATACTCTCGCTGCCCCTTAACCTGCTTCTCGACCATCTCACTAATCTATTGGGAGCCATTTTATTTTACTTGAAACATAATCATTCTCATGCGTCTTCTAGGGCTTAACCTAACGAACTGGGCCTGCCACCCCCCGCCTTGACGTCGATTTCTCCCGGAGTCTTCAGATTGAGGGCCGCAACGGTACTGGCGAGTCCTCAATCCTTCGCGCCATACGATATGCCTTCGCCGAGACGGCCGCAGGATACAAGGAAGGCTTCGGCGAGCGGACTCCGGTAAGGTACGCGTCTCGTATGCAGGATTCGACGGGGTCTCGTGTTTTCTCCATCCTGGTTTATTTTTGGGTTTCCTTGCCTAAAACCCGCCTGACAATTATGGCGCCGTGGCTGTATCGGCTAATCTCGCGGGGCTCGCCTAAGCGGACTCGGCATTCTCCCGCTGTTTTCGCCACGACTCCGGGAAGATCCTGCCTCCCTCTGTAAATCGGGGACTTTTGCGGATCATTCACCGAGATTGAGCCGCCGACCTGAAGCGCTCTGAATCCGTCGCGAAGGAAGCTTTCGACTTGGGCGGTGTGTTCTTCGTCGATACCCATTTGTAACTCGAGGACTCCAAACGCGGCGAGGTGGTTTATGGAATCCGGGCTGAAGTAGTCTCCGAAATTTACAAACCTGTCCGGAATGCCTTGAAGGCTCCCACTGACCCTTCTCACTTTTTTCCCTAATCTGCCTGCTGCTAGTGCATTCACTTCACCCGTTAATTCCTGGTCTTGGTCGTAGAGTATCGCGTGCAATCCAAGTTGGGCTGCGATGACTGGGAGGGGGCTTCCCAACCCGCCTACTTCAACGAACGTCTGCCCCTTGCGCCAACCGCAGGCTCCGATGAATTCGGCAGCCTCTTCAGGCAGTTCGAAGTAACACAGATCCCCGTATTGTGCGGTAACTTCCATCGGAGTGGGAGGTTTAGCTTTCCCCCAAAACAATCTCATAGTGTAATTACTATCCGAATTCTAGAAATAAATATCCGCGGCCTGAAGGCCGCGGTATTTTATGTTAGTTAGGCGTATTGGATTATTCGGGTTTGTCTTGAATCCAAATCCTCTATTTCGCGGCTGGTTTTGTGCCAGCCGTGTTGACTGCATTCGATGTAGTGTTTGACTGCCTTGTCGGTGGTGCTGCCGACGCTG
>AQSC01000053.1 GCA_000402775.1 Euryarchaeota archaeon SCGC AAA252-I15
CTGGACACAAGTAAGAGAAACACTCCTCACCGCAATAACACACAACATAGACCGATACATCAACACCATAAAATCCTTGCTCACGCAAGGATTGCAACGAAGCTAAAATTCTCAATACTTTCCTTCGCCCAAACCAGACCTGGTAGTCTGGTCCAACATGTGGAATTACATGAGCAAGTCAGAGCGGATTAAATGTCTTCGCGCAACCTGGAAGGGTTTGAAGCTGGGGGGCTATTTCATAACCGCTGAAGAGGAAGGTGTGGGATTCGCCTTTGACGGTGCGGAAAGCATTGTTGAAGAGCTGCCTGATTCCAAGAGTCCGGCGTTTGCGACTTATGATGCTGTGAGGGGTCTGAAGCTTCCCTTCGACAGGATATATGCTGTCGGCCATCCAATCAGTCAGGCTCACGCGATTATTTTGCGCAAGTCTGCGAGAACTCTGAAGTAGTAAGGTATTTCAAGACGCAATCAAATTGATTACCGTGGATTCTAAACCCGACTTTGACAATCAAAGGTTGATGGAGCCAGTTCATAAACCCGACTTTTTTACAATTGAAGAAATTGTCGAAGAGACGGCTGAAGTCAGGACCTTTTTTTTCAAGGAGAATCTTGATGCAAGGCCAGGGCAGTTCGTAATGGTGTGGCTTCCGGGAGTGAATGAGAAGCCTTTCAGCTTAAGCTACGTGGGCAAGCATACTGGTATTACCATTGCGAAAGTCGGAGATTTCACGGAAAAGATGTTCAAGTTGAGGGTAGGGGATAAAGTCGGAGTCCGCGGTCCCTACGGAACACACTACACAGTTGATGGTGGGAACGTGCTTGTAGTATGCGGGGGATTCGGGGCGGCGTCGGTCGCGCCCCTTGTAGATGAGCTTTCAGGTGTCGCCGAAAAGATTTACGTGGTAGTGGGGGCCAAGACCCGCGACAAGCTTTTTTTCGTGGAAAGGTTTAAGGCGGCGGGGGCTGAAGTCTGTGTTACGACAGATGATGGGTCGGCGGGGCTACATTGCCTTGCAACCGATAACCTGCCTGAACTCCACAAGACGGAGGAGTTTGACAGGATTTATTCGTGCGGGCCCGAGGCCATGATGAAAAAGACAATGGACTTTGCCCTTGCGGAAAAAATACATTGCCAGCTTTCACTTGAAAGGTATATGAAGTGTGGGATAGGGTTGTGCGGGGCGTGTTGTGTGGGAGAGCTTCGAGTGTGCAAGGACGGGCCGGTTTTCAACGCTGAAAAACTATTGGACACCGAATTTGGGGTACTGAGTCGGGAAGCCTCGGGGAAACCCAGGAAAATATAGATTATGGCTAAAGCAGACTTTAATGTTCAGGGGGGCAGGATCTTCTACAAGGGTGAATTAATCGAGGCTGGGATCGCAGTCCAAGACGGGAAAATCATCAAGGTCGCAAAGAGTGCGAGTCTCCCTACGGCGGGCGAGACAGTAAATGCTAAAGGCCTGGTTATTCTTCCGGGAGTGATAGACGTTCACGTTCATGTGCGGGATATGAGCCAGAAGACTAAAGAGGATTGGACGACTGCTTCACACGCTGCTGCGGCGGGAGGAATCACGACAATCCTGGCAATGCCCAACACGAGCCCTCCAATAACCACTGCAAGAGCGCTTAAGCAATACAAGACTATTGCTCGGAAAAAAAGCGTCGTAGACTATGGCGTATTCATAGGAGCCACAGAAACAAACACGAGAGAGCTTACGACTTCCGAATCCTGCGGCATCAAACTCGCCATGGGATCAACCACTGGAAACCTGCTCGTCGAAAAAACTGAGAAAATGCGTTCAATACTTGAGACTTCCGTGAAGGCGGGGAAGACTGTCGTAGTGCACGCTGAAGACGAGGAGATGATAAAAAAGAGGTTTTTAGCGTTGAAGAAGAGGGGTAGGGAACCACCCCCAAAAATCCACTCTGTCATCAGGGATCCTGAGGCAGCCCGGATTGCAGTATCCAGGGCAATCAGATTGTCTAAGCAGACGAATGCAAAAATCCACATAGCCCATGTGAGCACGAGGGGAGAGCTTATTGAGATTGTGAATGCGAAAAAAGACGGATTACTAGTATCCTGCGAGGTCACTCCACACCACCTTTTTTTGTCGGAGAAGGATTATGACGCAAAATCCCACAAGCTTAAAGTAAATCCACCGCTCCGGTCTAGAAGCGACGTTTCTGCAGCTTGGGGGGCGCTGCTTGAGGGGATAATCGACTGTGTTGCAACAGACCACGCACCACATGTCCTTGAGGATAAGGAGCAGGATTATTGGAGTTCTCCTTCCGGGCTTCCGGGCTTGGAGACTATGTTACCCCTTATGCTCGACTCTGTTAACAAGAGCATGCTTTCACTTGCTCACGTCGCTGATCTTGTGTGCACTAATCCCGCCAAAATCTTTAGATTGAAGAATAAGGGTAAGATTATGGAGGGTTTTGACGCAGACCTTACTTTCGTCGACTTGAAGCGGGAGTGGAAGATTCGGGGAGACGAGTTTAAGACGCGGTGTGGTTGGACTCCTTTCGAAGGTAGAATCGTTTCTGGAAAACCCGTAAAGACTATGATTAGGGGGGCGATAGTGTTCGAAGACGGGGACGTAGTCGGGGGCAGGGGGAGGGAGGTTCAATTCAAATGATCAGAAGATTCAGAGACGCGAGATTCAAAGTGCTCTCTGAATCCAGTGCCGTCGTCTTCTTCATTTGCACTGGAATCGGCGCCATCTGGTTTGTTCTGCCGCCGCTTGCGGAGTCGCTTGTGGGAAACCTCACTTACGTTGGAATCCTGCTTGCCATCCCCGGACTTATGTCCCTTCTTGTGGACATTCCATTGGGGGATTTGTGTGACAAGGCTGATAAAAAAAAGATTCTTTTTTGGGGGTTAATTCTGTTGGGATTGACATGGATTTACTTCGGCTGGATTGAAACGACTGCACAACTCCTATTGTTTCTGATAGTTTTTGGAATACTTCACACTGTAGCATACATTGTGACGGCTTCATACGTCATGGAAGCATCGCCTACGAATCTCAAGTCAACTTACCTTGGGACTTACACTTCGTTTATGCATGTGGGATTTGCTGTTGGCGCGTTGATTGCAGGCTACATGGCAATGGATGCGATAATTTCAAATGCCAGAGTAATTGGTTTGTTGTTTGCCTTAATGTGTTTAATTGGGGCTTTGACTTCACTAACACTTAAGGGGGGGTCAATCGAAAGTTTCCGTGAAGGATTGTCGGATGTTGTGAGAAAGGATGGGATTTTTAGAAAAGAGCTCTCTGATTACAAAAGTCTAGGATTCACTGGTTTCGCAGTTATTGCATTGACCCTGCTTTTCACAGTCTTTGACGGAGTGGTTTGGACTCTTGAACCCCTTCTTTACCAGCAGTTTAATCTATCAACTATTCAAGGGGGGGTGATACTCGCCGCCTTCATCATACCATTAATAGTCTTTGAGGCTCCTGCAGGGTATCTGGCAGACAAGTATGGCAAGAGAATGATTCTAGCGCTCGGATTAATCATCGCAGGAGTCGCAACGATACGATTCAGCAGTTCAGAAAATTTCATTGGATTGACTACATACGCATTTATTGCGACTCTAGGGCTTTCCCTTGCCTGGCCTGCAACAGAGGGAATACTCGCAGACCATGCCACCGACAAGAAGAAGGGGGAACTCGTGGGAGTGTGGAGGTCGTCTGCAGACTTAGGCTACGTTATAGGGCCGCTCACGGGGGGAATACTCGCACAATACACAAGCATTACCACAGTCTTCTCAATTGCGGGAGTAGTGTTGGTTGCCGCAAGCCTCCTAGCATTATCCCTGGGAAAAATCAGGTAAGGCCCAGGCTCTCAGAAACAATCTTTTTAACTTCTTCAGGAGGATTGCCAAGCCGTATAAGAGACGTATTACCCCTAACACCCTTGCCTGACACAGTCAACGTTAAAAGACCCAACATCTCCAAGTCATTCAAATACTCCCTAAACCACCTCATCGTCCGGGATTTCACGTTAAGCTGCGTGCAAACCCGCTCGTAAGCCTCATAAACTTCGCCCGAAAAAAGAACAGCCTCCGGCGAAGCATCCAACCGCTTATACGCACTACCTCGAATCAACGTCTGGGCAATCGAATACAAAACAATCTGCTGGTGCTCGGGAAGAGTCGAAATAATCTCGAAAGTAATATCCTCCTCAACCTTAACCTTCGCAGACTTCACATCATCAACAGTAATCCGCTTGTGACCAGAACCTTGAGCAAGCTCCCCCGCCTTCTTTAAAAGCCGGAGTGCATACCTCGCATCCCCGTTGGTTTGAGCCCCGTACGCGGAAATCAAGCCGACACTGGAAGACGCGATAACGCCCTTTTTAAAGCCGAGCCTCAACCTCTGCGTTAAAATCGACTTGAGTTGGTTAGCGTGGTAGGGTTTGAAGACTAGCTCCTCCTCGCAGAGAGTGCTCTTGCTTCTCGAGTCAAGTACGTCTTTAAATGAGAACTTGTTTGAAATGCCCATAATCGAAACGCTTCCAGACGATATCTCGTCGTTTATTCTTGTTAGAATGTAGAGGAGGTCGTCAGCATCCTTTATCATGTCCACCTCGTCAAGAACAACCACAAGATTGAGGTTATTCGCCTCCACGAAAACCTTAAGCCGCTCGTATAGTTCGGTGGGGGATAATCCTGAAAGCTTTCCCTTCTTCCCCCGATCCTCCATCGGTTTTTTCTCGTATCCTTGTCGGTTTAAGGACTCATCTTCCAGAATCTTCAACAACACCTGGTATTTTGAGTTGTAGCCGACCCTACAGTTCATGTAAACGCACTCAACCTTGACATTCTTCTTGTTTTTATCGGGGTCATCGACAACGCGTTTTAATTCCCGCGTCACATGCCTTATGACCGCAGTCTTTCCCGTGCCAGTCTTCCCGTACACAAAAACATTGTTTGGCTTAGTCTCGCGGAGTATGGGGCCGATAATCCGAATTATCTGACTTATCTCGGATTTCCTGTGCGGAAGCCTGTCTGGAACATAGTGAGGACTCAAAACCGAAGCATCCTTGAAAAGCCCGCCACCGCTCAATTCAGACTCGAAGAGATTTGAAACCATTTATAAGGTATAAGATTAAATCAGTATAGTTTAAATAAATACTTGTACTACGTAAGATATTTCATCTAAACGATGTGAGGTTATATTAAAATGCCGTTCAAAGGATTTTTTGGGAAGGGGAAAGATAAAGGTGGAGACATCGACATTGAAGACTACTTAAATGAGCTATCCATAAGGGATGGTCAGATTATGGAGCGGGAGGATGTGACGTACATCAAGCCCGTAGTTTTGGATGTTGAAGGTAAAGGTATTGGAACAGTAATAAGCGAGCTTGAGAAGAATAACGTCATCGTCTTGAACGTGAAAGCTTTATTACACAACAAGGTTTTGCTTCGAGAGATTGTGAAAGAGCTTCGTGACTCCTGCATCGAACTTGACGGGGATTTGGGTAAAATCTCTGACGAGAAGATACTTATCGTCCCTGCTGGAATGAGGATTTCCCACTCTGAAGTGCAATCTGAAGAATAGTTATTTCGGAATTTAACGAAGTCACGACCGAAGGGGGTGATTTGGGTGGAGAAACCTGCAAGGTTTCGGAACCGTTAAATTCCTGTTAGTTTCCCTCGATAGAGGTTGGATTTTAGTGCAACGTTCGGACGAAGTCCGAAAAATCCAAAGTTGTCGGCACTAATTAATTTTTAGGGGACATCACGGAAAATTTATATAGTTTAAGAGGCGTGTATAGAATATGCTTAAAAAATTAATGCAATTAAAAGAAGAAATTTTAGAATATGCTAAGAAAACGAAATTAGAGGCTTGGTTTTATCCAGAATATCAAGGTGTTAAAGGTTTTTTTGGTACACAAAAGATAATTCTTCTTGGATTAAATCCTAGTTCTGGAACTTTTCCATCAAAAAAAGATAAAATGCTCTATAATCTTTTAATAGAAAAAAAATTAAAAAATGTACACATTACAGATCTTATTAAAGTCCGAGCTAAAAATAAAGAAGTCCCAGATATATTAAAAAATAAGGATTTAATTATGGAACAAATATATTTTTTACAAAAAGAAATTGCAATCTTGAATCCAAAAATTATAATCCCTATGGGAGTTAAATGTGAGGAATTGCTTAAGGAAAACTTTCCTGATTTGAATTGTAAAATTGAACGAATCAAACATTATGGATACAGATATCAAAATCAAGAAGATGTTTTTAAGGAGATATCAGAATCCCTTGATGAAATAATTACTTAATTCTGATTTCACATTATTTTGTAAAGAATTCATATCGAAAATAAGGTAGATTTATCTGTTCTTCAGAATTATCGCGATGTCCCCCCCCCACTATTATTTGTGCCGACAATTGAAACTATCAGGGGTTTGGTATTCAACTGAATACTGTCTCCAGGGGAAATACTGTAATCCCTTGATCCGTAATCTTTAAGGGTCGAGTGTGCTTGTCAAAGGATGAGCCGCGCATCTTCTCGATGCTGATTGCGTTTATGGTTTCCCCCTCATGCTTTATTTTAAGCATCTTTATTACTCCGGAAGCGAGGAACTCTTCCATCAGTGGGGTTTCCTCATCGCTTGACTCTATTGTGAGGAGTGTCGTAACGTCTATTCTCGACAAAAAATTCATGAGCGACAATATCTCCCTTCTAGGGTTTGAATCCTCGTCATATAGCATTCGAATACTAGTAAGAGAGTCTATTACCATACGTTTCGGATTGTAGCTTGAAATCCTAGACTTTATAGTATTGATGAGATTCGACAAATTGAAATCGGGTTTGCTCATAACACTCTCGCTTTTAAGCTGCCAGGCACCGCTTTCAGGATCCTGGTATGTGTCTAAAAGCTTTATGCCGCGGAGATCCCACCCGAACTCGGCCATGTCCTGGACTATCTGGTTGGAATTTTCCTCAAGAGTTATGAAGATGCCGCGCTCCTTGTTTCTGACGCCTTCCATGAGAAACTGCATGGTCAGGATGGTTTTCCCTGCACCAGGCCCCCCTGTAACAATATAAGGGCGCCCACGAATCAAACCGCCCTCAAGCATATCATCCAATCCTGGAATCCCGGTTGGAATCTTCTCCATCAAGTATTGTATTAGATGGCGGAGATATAAAAGACGGTTTAGGCGTGTTTCCTAAGGTTCAATGCGTTTATGAGAAACTCGGGGTCTGCACGGTAGGGGCTGCCTGGCCCACCCCCGAACAGGCAGTGGGCTTCGATCTCGTGGGCGAGCATGCTAGTGACCCTGGCGGTGTAAACCTCTCCTGAAGCGAGAAGTGCTTGGATGGCCTCAACATCTTGCCTGGCCTTCGTTGTGTATTCATGGTCTGGTCCGAACTGCAAACTTGAGTCTTTTATCCACTTCGCCATTCCTTCCTCATTTAATTTCGAAGTCATTGCCAAAGCCAGGTACAGGCTGCCGCCCGGACGCGTCAACAAGTTTTTCCGGTATATTATTCCGTCGTCGACTCCAATTATGTCGGGACACTCCCACGGGCAGCTTTGGGAACCGATGGTGTCAGTAGTGACTCCCATGAACTCATAGTCTGGGTGAAGATGGGAGTCATCCTCATAGGATAATTTCACCCTGTCGGCGACCATCTGAGGTGTGAGGTCGTGGGATAAGACGGTCATCAAGTCCGCGTGTATGAAAATTAGTGGATCGTCGTCAACTCCCATGAACCCTTCCCTTGAAAAGTCGCCCCAGCCGTCGTGGACGGCGGTTTCGGCGTCGTAGTCTCCAACGCCCAACTTCGGTAAAAGCCTTTTACTAAGCCTTTCGATTGGTATCCCACCTTCCACGAAGGCCTTGAACTCCGGATCGTCTGGCCTGATGAGTTTCGGATCCCGGCCAGATAGCTTAAGCTTTGACATAAATAATATTATAAAATACTAGAATAATACTCGAAGATGACGTATAATGAAATCTTAAGCGAGCTTGAACGCCTTAAGGATCCAGTAAATATTGAGGGTATGAAGCGGTTCGGAATCACTCCGAAGCATACGTTTGGAGTGAGGCTTCCCGACCTCCGCAGGATTGCTAAAGAGTCGGGGAGGGATCACGAACTGGCGCTCAAACTTTGGAGTAAGGACACTCGGGAGACTAGGATTCTAGCATCCATGATTGCCGAGCCGAAAAAAACTTCTTCCGAGCTCATGGACGCTTGGGCGTCTGAGTTCACTTACTGGGAGATTTGTGACCAGTGCTGCATGAACTTGTTTTAGCTGACACCCATCGCTTATGAAAAAGCCTGTGAGTGGAGTTCCCGCGATGAGGAATACGTGAAGCGTGCCGGGTTCGCGCTTATGACAGTGCTTGCGTGGAAGGATAAGTTAGTCCTTGATGAGAAGTTGGAGGCATTCTTTCCATACATCAAAGAGAGTTCAATTGATGAGCGGCCGATTGTTAAGAAGGCTGTGAACTGGGCGCTTCGGCAGATCGGGAAGCGAGATAGAGCATTGAATTCGAAGGCTATCAAGCTTACCAGGGAAATTGAATTGATCGATTCTAAGGCTGCAAAGTGGATTGCAAAAGACGCCGTCAGAGAGCTTGAGGGAGACGCGGTTAGAAAGCGTTTAGCTTAAAGTGTATTCTTTAAGGACTGTGTAAATCGGCCCTTTTGGCGTGAGCTTGCTTTCGATTAATTGTATTTTTTCGCAAGTATATTCCCCAAATTCTGTGTTCTCGTAGTCTGAGATTATGTTCGCAAGCTTTCTTTTGTTATCCATGAATTTCACCCTGCCTATGGTGTAGTGGGGGTGGAACCGTTTTTCGGGTTTGAAACCTATGGATTCCAGATTTTCATCGGTCAAATCATGCAAACAATTAATTTGAGTTGCCCCTTCTTTTACTCCGGCCCAGATGATTTTAGGGTGGGAGGGTTTGGGGAATGCTCCAAGACCTGAGACAGTGATCTTGAAGGCTTGCTCGTTTTCAATGGGTGAGAGATTTTTTGTTAGTTGCTTTAACTTTCTTTCATCCACTTCCCCGATAAATTTTAGTGTTAAGTGGATGTTTTCTTGTTCTACGGGTTTGATTTTCCCGCATTCGGAAATCAGGGTTTGAATGGGTTGAAACTTAGTTCTAATTTCCGTAGGGGCGGGTATGGCGATGAAAATTCTCATATTATTCGATAATTTATTGAAAAAAGTCAATAAAAATGATTCATTTTATGAATAACGTTCAATTATTCTCTATTTTTTAAAATAATGTTCTATTTAGGCTTTTTTAACTGAATGGGGGCTGAAATAGCGGAAGATTTATATACATAACATCAAATTAAGTAGTTGGTGGGGGTGATGGTAGACTGAGTCTAAAAAAATATTTACCGTATTTAGTGGTGTTCTCTCTGGTAACATGCTTTGCGCAAGCAGCCCAGACCACGACCCTGAAAGCTGAAACACTAAGGTTAGAGGAGTTGATTCAGACAACCAAACCGATATGCAATCTTTACGAACCTGACCTCACCTTACAGATTGCGTCCTTGAAAATAAGGCCTGAAGAAGATGTTTCGAACAGGATAAAAGAGATTCTTTCAGACAAACCAGAATTAGACCTGATTGTGACTTCCGAATACTCGCTTTGGAAGGGAAGCTACAACGAACAAACACCCAGAATAAGAATTGACTGTGAAGTCAAAGTTGACGGTAACTGCCTTATCGAAGACATGAAAAACGGGGGATCCATAATCGAGGAGGTTGAGGAAATTAAGGAACTCGCATACTTAAACAACGTAAACATCATTTTAGGAACGCTTCCAACCCAGGAGCTAGTGGAAACCCCAGACCCCGACCTTAACGAGCCGTTATACAACACGCTCGTCGTCATAAACAGGCAGGGCAACCTCATCGGGAAGAAGATGAAGACTAAGGGGTCTGACTGGTGTATTCCCGCAAAAAACGGTAAGAACAACCAGTGTTGGATTTACGGTGACATACACAACGAGACTCGGGAAAAAGCTTTATCATCATCCCGGACTTTCACTTTAACGAGCAAGTCCAATGAGGAGTTTACGGTCTTCACTTCAATCTGTCTGGACTTGGACGATGAGGAGATGATTAAACAGGGTGCTGGAAGCAATGCAGATCTTTTAATCTGGACTACTGAGACTGGCGCGGATGAGGGTATTGAGGAGATTACAAGCGAAGTTCAGATGGGGGGCGACTTGGGGTGGGGTTTTATTACTGGGAAGGTGATTGAACCCTACGTTGAAAAACACAATACGATAAGGGATGGTGGAGTCTTTATTGTAGCCGACCGCATCCAAAGCGGGTTGATTAATTTAAAACAAAATCCTATAGATTCACTCGAAATAACCAAAGATTTTGTTTACGGAATAATAGAATTGCAAGACAGGTGAGAAAAATAAGATGATGCCAGGTGGTATGAACCCGAAACAGATGAAGAAGATGATGAAGCGGATGGGCGTTAAGATGGACGAAATCGACGCTGAAGAAGTAGTGATCCGCTGCGTCGACAAGGAGATCAGGATAACCTCCCCGCAAGTCGTAAAGACGATAGTATCAGGCCAGGAAATGTTTCAGATTTCCGGCGACGTCTCAGAGGAAGAAGGAGACGTTTCAATAGAAATCGAAGACGATGACGTAACCATGGTCGCAGAACAAGCAGGCGTCAGCGAGGAGAAGGCACGAGCAGCCCTTGAAAACGCGGGAGGCGACCTTGCCGAAGCCATCATGGAGCTTAAAAAATAATTTTTACAAAACGGGAGTAACATACACTTCCACGAACGCTGCGAAGATAAGTATTACTACCGCCATAACTAGAGTGTCAAAAGAGTCCACTACTATATGCTTGAACTTCCGAGTGTTGTAGTCGTGGTTAACAACTGCGAAAGAGATGATTCCTCCAGCCACCGCCCCCAGAAAGTACGCTGCAACCTCAAATACTCCGTGCACCATGTAGGAAAAGCTGACTGTGAAGGAGCCCAAGTAATTGTAGAGGAATTCCGAGTTAAGGGTTCCGGCGTAAGTTTTAAGGGTTGATCGCATTACGCTTCCAACTGCGACTCCGATGATTGATGCATTCCAAGTGTGTATGAATATTGCCCCGCCCCCATAGAGGAACGAGAATATTATGCAGAATGCAAGAACCTGTAGGTTATTTAATAGTATTGGCGTGAATCTTCCGCTGCTTGAAGTCGCAAAGGCGGTGAGTGCGATGTCTTGCCCTGTAATGTCTCTGATGGTGTTTATTTGTGTGTGAAATACTTCCTTCACCGTGTCGGAGGGAAGTATTGTGAACCAGAACGCGTAGGATATTAAAAGCCCTATAAACAGGTACATGAAAAGGGAGAGTATTGGACCGTGTTCTTTTATCAAAAATTTTTTCTCGTATTTCGTCTTTTCCTCCTCAAGCCTTAAGGCCTTGTTTACGATGACCACTAAGGGCAGTGTCGTCAAGAAAATCTGGGGTATTGAAGATTGTCCCTTGAAAATCCAAAGGGAGACGAATATCCCGACAGTACTGTATAAAAAACCCACCAAAAGCATGTTTTTAGGAGTTTTCTCCTCCCGCTCAGGATTTATGATAGACTCGAGCACCATAATATAATTCATTACAAAGGAATGCTTTTAAACTGTAAATGCCTTATAGTAAGGTAGGTTAGCAGGGTAGGTTAGCATGAATGCGAGGGGATTGTTGTGGGTTTTAATTTTGATGTTATCACTAAACACATGTAGTGGACAGACTACCACCATACTATCAACTTCGACAATACCGTCTTCAACAACTATTTTCGTGACAACAATCCCCGAAACAACTACCATGCTCGGCACTACCACGGTCCAAGCAACGACTACGATTCCTTCAACGACGATTCCTTCAACCACAAGCCTGCCTTCGACAACCACTTATCCTTCCACGACGACAGTACCAGGGACGGGGACGACAACAGTACCCTCTACGACAACAATCGGGACACAAACATCGACTACAACGATTCAGACCGAAACAACGACCATCGCATCATCAACGACACTCCCTGCAACAACAACATTCCCTGCTGAAGTGGAGGAAAAACCCCGTCGAAGAGACTACATGCAGATTAAATACACCGGCAACTGTGTGAACCAGGAGGTAAACATTACGGCCACAGACAAAGACGATGAAGACCGTGTGGTAAGAGACGGCATAGTCATAGTATACTTTATGGACAGGGGAGCAGTAGTGGAAGAGCTTGAGACAGACGACGATGGAATGGCATCATTCACACCCAAATTCGAGGGAGAATACAGGGTAGAAGTGAGAAAATCCTCGAGATACTACACCGAGAAAATATAATTCGACATTGAAAACTGCGGTGGAAGCTCGTATTCATCTGGAATATCCTCGGAAACAGAAACAACCACGACTTCAGTTTACACTACTACTTCAACAGTAACTGCCACTACATCTTCAACGATAACAACACCCAAAGAGACTACTTCAACCTCGACTACGCCAGAGACAACAACTTCCAGCATCACAAAGATCATAGAGACTACATCAACGCTCTCCGAGGAAACCGAAAAGGATGAGGGAAGCATCGGCTTCATCGGAAGATTCCTCACAGTCACCGGAACTGCAAGCATATTTCTGGCTCTTTTAATACTGCTTCTAATGTTTGCAAACACAGCCCGGAAAAAAGGCGGAGTGAAGAAAGAAGCAAACCTCTGGGATAAGAAGGGAAAGACAAAGCTTGGAAACGTATAAAAAAATCTTACAATTGCTCGAATCCCGCCATAACGTCTAAAACAACCTGATCCTTTAACACGTCTCCCATGACTTGAAGGCCTGTTGGAATGCCTTCGACAAAGCCTGCTGGGACGACTCCCGCGGGAAGACCGGAAAGATTTGCAGGAACCGTGAACACGTCGTAAGCGTACATTACCATGGGATCAGTTATTTCAGAACCGAGTTTGTGGGGGAGCTTTGGGACTGTGGGTCCGACCAGGGCGTCCACTGATGCGAGCGCTTCGGACAATTCCTTCCGGATTAGGGAGCGTGCTTGAAGTGCTTTTCGATAGTATTTTCCGCTATATTCCTTTTGGCTTATATAGCTTCCAAGAAGGATTCTCCGCAATACTTCTTCTCCACACACGTCTTCGATTTTGTGGCCGTATCTGCGTCCGTCGTATTTCCGGGTTGCGGAATAGAATTCCACGTAAACGTTTAGGTAGTAGGTTGGGAGCGCAACTTTTAAGTTTGGAAGTGACACGTCCACTATCTCGGCTCCGGCTGATGACAGCTTGTCAATGCTTTTTTCAATGACCTTACGAATTCCCGCATCCGAAATCAAGTCGTTGAATTCCTTGGCGTACCCGAGCTTTCTACCTGCAAGGTTTGGCTTAAGTTCCTTGTGGAATTGATAGAATTTTGGGTCGAGTTTGAGTGAAGTGGAATCTTTCGGATCGTGGCCTGAAACAGCCTCCAAAACCTTTGCAGCAGTTTCAACGTCGTTTGCGATGGGCCCTATCTGATCCAAGCTCATGGCCAGGTCAATCAGTCCGTAACGGGAAACAACCCCGTAAGTCGGCTTAAAGCCGACTACTCCGCAGTGGGATGCGGGGTTTCGAATGCTCCCCCCAGTGTCAGAGCCAAGGGCGGCGTCAACGAAACCTGCAGCGACCGCAGCCGCTGAACCAGATGAGGAGCCGCCAGGTATGTGTCCTGGCGCGGCCGGATTCTGAGTCGGCCCATAGAATGATGTTTCCCCGCTTGCACCGCACGCGAACTCGTCCATGTTCGCAAGCCCCATAATAGTCGCCCCGGAAGACTTGAGTTTAGACACGACTGTCGCATCATAAGGGGCAATGTAGTTTTCCAAGGTTTTTGATCCCGCTGGAGTGAGCAATCCTTCAACACACATGTTGGCTTTGACTGCTAAATTAAGAGTGGATAACTCCCCCTTCTTTGATTTCGAACTCGCAACCAACCCCTCATCATCGAAGACTATTATCGAGTTTATCTTTTCATCCGCCTCTTTCAGTTCACTCAAATTCATCTCTTCCTCTCCTCTAATTCCACTGCCTTGTTCATGTCTTCCTCAGCCTGCTCATCCAGACCCATGTCCGTCAAGGTCGCAGCCCGCTCCCGAAATAGTTTCGGTGAATCAGGTTTAATCTCAAGCGCCTTGTTGAGTTGGGCGAGAGATTGCTCTAAGTCGCCTTTACTCCTCAAAGCGATAGCCCATCTGATATAGGCTGAATAAAGTTTCGGATTCAGTGATACTGCATGAGAGTAGTTTTCTATTGCCTCTGCGAAATCACTTTTCAATGCGAAAACATCCCCCAGGCGGACGTAAGCTGAAGGTTTTTTCGGATCGGTTTTAACCGCCTTGAAATACTCTTTTAAGGCTTCATCACTTTTCCCTTGCTCCTGCAATACAACACCTTTTTTCACGTACGCCTCGTAGAATGCCGGATCCTTGGCTAATGCCTGACTGAAGTAATCTAGTGCAGTAACATGGTTCTTCTTCTTCAAGTAAAGGATTCCGAGATTCAGAAGGGTTTTCGCGTAGTTCGGATTTAATTCAAGCGATTTCATAAGGTTTTTCTCTGCCTCTTCTAGATTCCCCTTCCTGGTTTGGGCGACTCCAAGGGCTTCGTATCCATGATAAGATAAGGGGTCTGCGTCAACTGCTTTTTGGAATGCTTCCTCGGCTTTATCGAGCTTTCCGGCTTTGAATAATTGTTTTCCAAGTTCAATGTATTCTTCAGGTTTAGCTAATGAGTTGGCAGGCACGGTTTCTTGGGGTTTAACTGGAGGTTGAATGTGAGTTTCTTCTGCAATAATTGGTTGTACTGATGATGTTGGCTTTGGCGGCGTTACCTGAGCTTTAAAGGGTGTTGTAGGAGTGGGAGCGCTCGGAGTCGGAGGAGTGGGAGCGCTCGGAGTCGGAGGAGCGGGCGGCTTCGAGGTCAAAGGAGCAGGAGCGCTCGGAGCAGGAGTATCTGGTGAGCTGGAAGAAGATGGCAGTGGAACTCTTTGTGTGGGTGCTTGTGTTGACGGGGGAAATTGAGTTTTCGGGATTGTGGGAGTTTGCACTTCGCGTGATGTTGGTGTTTGGATTGGTTGCCTCCCTGTTGGGGGGCTGGTTGCGGGTGAAGTTGGTGGTATAGGTTGAGTTGAGGGGGGATATGGCTGGCTTGGAGTTGGTTGGAATCCTGGTTTCACGGGAGGCTTTGAAGCCACTGGAGGAGGCGTTGTAGAATGTGTTGAAGGTATGTGAGTGGGAGGCTGTTTCAGTGCATAACCTTGCTGTGCCGGTGGCGCATAAGGTTTCGCTCTATCTTGTGGGAAACCTCCCGCCTTAACCCCACCAACACTTAAATCAGACTTCACAGTCTTTACGAAAGCCTTGTTTTCCTCTGAAGGATTCAATTCCAAAAGCTTGCTGGCAAAAGACAGTGCTGAATTCGCATTACCGTTTCTAGAGTAAGCTAAAACAAGCTCGCGCACAGCCTCAGGGTAATCTGGTTTAAGATCAACCGCCCTCTTGTAATGGTCTATCGCACCCACAAAATCAGACAGGTCAAACAACGTGAAACCCAGCTCATAATGGGCTCTGGGATTGTCAGGCTCCAACTCCAGTATCCTGTCGAACTGGTCTAGTGCCAAGTCCAACTCACCCACCGCCCGATAAGAAATACCCAACTCGAACAAGGCGTTAACGTACTTGGAGTCAAGCTCTAATGCTATGGAATACTCGTCTATGGCTCCGTCAAAGTCTTTCTTGTCGTACAAGACGTAGCCTAGACTAAAGTGTATTTCAGGGTTTTCAGGGTCGAGTTCAACGGCCCGGTTCAAGTTTTGAAGGCCGGTTTCGAAATCCCCCTTGTTGGCGTAAAGAGTCCCGAGATTACAGTACGCGAGAGCGTAATTTGGGTCGGCTTCAAGAGCACTTTTATAGGATGCTGATGCAGCCTCAAGATCCCCGCTTTTATACTGTTCATTGCCAATTCTCACTAATTCTTCAGCATCAGCCATAGTCTCCCACCAAGTCGAGGAAATTTTTTATAATCACTTTTCCGTCAAGAGTGAGTATTGATTCAGGGTGGAATTGAAGGCCGAAAATCGGGTGTTTCTTATGCCTCAACCCCATGATTTCACCGTCATCCAAACTTTTCGCGGAAACCTCAAGACAGTCGGGAAGACTCTTCCCGTCAACCACAAGAGAGTGGTAGCGTGTAGCCTCAAGAGGGCTTGGAATCCCTTTGAACAATCCTTTACCGTCGTGCTCGATCCTGCTAACCTTACCGTGTCTGAGCGTTTTCGCCGGCCGGATCTTGCCTCCGAATACGTGGCCGATGCACTGGTGGCCAAGGCAGACTCCGAGCAAGGGAATCTTGGGTCCGAATTCAGAGATTACTTTATTGGAGACTCCAGCCTCCTTGGGAGTCTTGGGGCCGGGAGATATTATGATCGCTGAGATGTCGTCTTTATCAACCGACTCTTCCACGACTTTGAAGTCAACAGTATTCTGAAAAACAATGGGATTCGCCCCCTGCTCTCCGATATACTGGACGAGGTTGTATACGAACGAGTCGATGTTGTCGATGACAAGGACATTCATGGTAGATGAATAGAATTCAGCGCTTAAAACTTTTCGAAAAAAATATTTATTCGCTAGAAAGCCCAATAAGTATTCAGGAGATGGTTTTAAAGGAAGAGAAACCAGCCGGGAAATCATGTAAAGTATTTCAGGGTTTTCGGAGCTCGCGAATATTTGAGCAAGACATCCTTAGATTTTACCAGGAGAGGGGATTCCAGATACCTGAGACTCTCACAGCTCAGGGCGAACCTCTTCCATGCCACTTCGACGTTTCAACGAACGCGGTTTGGGGTGAAAAATACCAGTGCAACGCTTTTCTAGAGCAAGGATTCAATCAGCTGGGGCGCACCTGGCTTGAAATTTATGAAACTGAGCGAGGCCTTCTCATCGAGAACGCCCAGACAAAGCCATACCTTACGGATTCACCCCACAGGAGATTCTACAACAGAGTACTCGACAGCTTCATAGGAGAGCACGTCTGCCTTGATCTTTTAAAATGCGTGGCAGAAGACCGCAACCTATTTATCCTCGCCCCCCACGAAGTGAGGAAGATGTTCGGGAAAGAGTCATACTATGGTTTGTGGAATTCCAATTTCTGGAATCACGTAAGAGGTGAGCATCCTGACGAATTTGCGGGGTTGCTCGCCCGCGCCCTCTACGAGGACCCAGGCCAACCCCAAAGCATGCTGACGGGTTATGCGCTACTAACCGGGGAGGAGATTGTGGTTGCGCATGCTGTTAGGGATGCGTCAGGCTATTCCCCCGGCGGAAGACTCCCCTCCAGAGTGCAGGATGAATTCTTAGGAACACTCACAGAGAAAAAGCCGTTGGGTGTCCGCCGCTCCCGCCGCTACTACAGGGATATTCCAATGCAGCACGGATTCAAACCGGAATACCATGTAGACTTCGGCGGAAATCGAACCTATGACGTCCTCCACTACAATCCGGCCGAAGACCCCAACCCGACCACCCAAGAATTCAGAAGTCTTCTACACCCTGTCAGATACTAATATATTCTCTCTCCCGCCTATCGCGACCATGAAGCTTATTGAGTGATACTTAGAGTTAAACGCTTTTCCTAGGGATTAGTTTGTAAGGCGGCCTATCCCTCTCTTTTTCATATTCGATTTCAACGAGATTTCCCGCGCGAGCCAGGTCAAGCCACAAGTCCAGGCCCGTAAGCGATCCCGCAAGATCAACTCCGAAATCGGCTTCAGTCGGCGGGAAGTAAAGCGCTCCCATGTCGCCGCTGTCTAAGGCGTTAATCTTCCCATCACGTCTTACCGCCTCCTTCCTCTCCTCGATGGGAGGCTCATCAATGAGCGGGTTCATCCAGAGTATCATTCGGGAGTTGTCGATCAATTTTTTCTCTTGGATCTTTTCAACGGCCTCCTCCTGCCCTTCAGGAATGAACACTATTTCATACGGATGCCCAATCCGGTTGGCTTGCTCGACGAGGGTTACAGTCTGGTCGGGGGTGGGTGAAGCATCCAGCATGTGGGATTTATATTTCGTGCAAAAGCATCCCGTGAAAGTCTCGACAAAACCTAGGAGACGCAATTTCGACTCGCCCGGACACAGAATCCTCAGGTTAAAGCAGTCAACCCCCTCGCCCGCGCACTTGTACTTCCAGAAGGGATGGTCAGGGCGTGAATACTCTTCCTGGATTTTATTATCGGCCTTAATTCTCCTGTCAACGTATCTTGAAAGCGCGCCAAGATCGTCAACGCTCATACGGCCTCCGTCCACAAGAGACCTACCAGTTACAACCTCCCGCTGAAGCACCTCATGCGCTTTCGCTAGAACCTCAGCCCTCCGTGCAATCTCCTCTGAAACTCTCTGCAAGCGAGACTCCTCCCGCTTATCAGAACCTCCCTGCGCATTCTGGGAAACATGAGGCATGTTAATTTTTTATACTAGATGAAGAAAAACATTAATTACCGCGTATTAAACGCTTAAATGCCCGTTTTTCTAATTTATTAGTGGTATGGATTACGTCAAGCTTGTGATTTTTCTGGGTGTTCTTTTAATGTTGTTTGGAGTTTCCAAGATGGGGTTTGAGTATTACGTTGACGCATCTTCCACGACTTCAACATCCACGACAACATCGACGACGACAACATCCAGCTCGACATCTACTTCGACATCCACGACCACCACTTCAACTTCAACGACTTCCTTTAGGGTAATCTATTCTACGACGCTTTGGGGTGACTGCCATGACGGCCTTAGAAATCAGAATGAATTGGGAATTGATTGTGGTGGCGAATGCAAGCCTTGTGAAGTGAGATGTACCGCTGATTCTGATTGTGGTAAACCTCACGAAGACGAGACAGTCTGCATAAACAACAGCATATACAGGCCGTACATAACATACACTTGCACGTCACCGTGGATGGTGAATGCCTCATGCAATTTGAACAAGAGATTCATCTTTGTAGACAGTTGTAATTCTCAAGAAATTTGTGTTAAGACAAACTTCTGCCCTGGAGACCATTGTGTCGAAGCAAGATGTTTAATTTGGCCTTACGAGGCATGCAAGTGGATTAAATGCTAGGAAGACATGATAGCGATTAAACCATCGAAAAAACAGGGGTTCGGATACGTTCTAATCATAACAATCATACTGCTGCTTTTATACTTCAATAGACAAGTCATAGAAAGCCCGACAAACTTAAGCATCGGACTTCTCGCCTTAATCCTCGTATACTTTTCGGGAATACTGGCATTTTTTGTGGGCATCCTATTCTCAGTCTATACCGGTTTAGTAAGCCTGCCAGTCATCTCCGCAATCTACGCGTTCACAGCCTACTCTCTAGCAAGGATTCACTACATGATAGCGACTTTTATCGTGAAAAAATTCCTGAAAAGAACAAAATGGTATAGGAAAACCAAGATCAAGATAAAAAATTCTTGGTGGTACAAGCTTTTCCAAAAAAACTTCAACAGGATAACCCGGAGGCTAGGACTAGCCGAACCCCACATGTACAGGGTTTATGAAGTATCCGACTGTAAATCATGCGAAAGGAAAATCCCAAAAGAATCCAAGTATTGTCCAATATGCGGGAAAACACAACCTTAAAGTTTCTCACCAAGCATTATACTAATCCCATCAGAAGTAATACGATAAGGAGTCATCTCAGTCACGTGACCACAACTTCTAATCTTGACAATCTCAAGCGCCCTCCTCCTAAGCTGACCCCTACGAATAGTGTAAAGAGACACCACACCATCAACCAAGAATTCCTCAACATCCAAAGTAGAACAAGAATCAATTTCCCTCGCCTTCTCATAAGTAATAATATTAGCTGAATTATGCTCATTCAAAGCATCAATCAAAAGCTTCATGCAAACCCGGTAGCCGTCCTTGTCAGTGAAAGCGGAATACAGGGCGGAAATAGAATCTATAACAATCCTGTCAGGACTGAAAGGCAACTCAATCCCCCTCGAATCAATCAAAGAAATCTCGGGATGCGAAGGAAGAATCTCCGACAAAGAAATAGAATCCTTCTTACGATACTCCATAAGAGCAAGCTCAATATCTTTGACCAGTTCGTAAGCATCTAGTTTTTGAAGGTGAAATTTCCCTTTTTTTTCGAGTGCTGCAATATCCCAGCCAAAATTCTTCTTCATGTGATGCCGGATTTTTTCAGCCTCCTCCTCCAAAGTAAAATAGATGACCTTCTCCCCCGCTAAGGCGGCATTATAGACAGACTGTAATGCAAAGATGGTCTTACCACAACCGCACCCCCCAGCGATAAGAGTCGTAGTCCCACGCTCCAATCCCCCGTCGTCTACGAGCTCGTCGAAATGCGAGACCCTGACAGGTAATGTTAAGTTTTTGTCACCCATCGTATGCATATACTAGATTAGTTTTGAGATATATAAAACCCCATCAATAGATTAAGGGTATGAACTTACTGGAAAACATTTCTACAAGTGTTAAGGCAAGCTTTGAGGAAAAGAGCAAGGACTTTGAGTATAGGAGGGCTTTGAATACTAAGTTCGCAAGGGCAGTTGAGAGGCCGTGTATTTCCTTTCCGGAGAGGGACTGGCAGAATACGTTGATTGCTGAAGTGAAATTGAATTCTCCTTCAGGGGGTAGGCTTGCAAAGGAGTATGAAAATCCTGCCGACATTGCTTTCGCTTACGTTGAAGGGGGGGCGCAAGCGATTTCAGTTCTGACGGAACCCCTCTTCTTTGAGGGGAATCTAAAGTATTTAGAGGAGATTAGGTTCAGAGTCAAGTCTGTTCCACTTCTTATGAAGGATTTCGTCTTTGATGAGTTCCAGATTAAGGAGGGTAGGGCGTATGGTGCTGACGGGATTTTGTTGATTGCACATCTCGTGGGAGACGAGCTTTCGGATTTGATTGATTATGCTGATTCTCTTGGAATGTGGGCTTTAGTTGAAACTCATTCGAAAGATGAGGTTGAAGCTGCGATTTCTGCTGGAGCCAAAATTATCGGCGTGAACAACAGGGATTTGGAGACTCTTGAAGTGGATTTAGACGCATCAGTTAATCTTTGCAAGTATATTCCAGACAACCTGGTTTTTGTTGTTGAGTCTGGGATAACTTATCCGGAAGACATAAGGTATTTGAAGGATGAGTGTGTGAGAAAGCCGGACGCTTATTTAGTCGGGACTTCACTTATGATGTCTGAGGACAAGGAGAAGAAGCTTAAAGAACTTATCGAAGCGTGAATACCATGGATTTTGAATTGATTATTGTTGGGGGAGGGCCTGCCGGCTTGTGTGCCGGAATTTATGCCGTGCGAAGGGGGATTAAGACGCTGATTATCGAAAAAGGGGTGGTGGGAGGGCAAATCCTTCTCGCCCCGGAGATCGGCAATTACCCTGGTTTTCCAAGTGTTAGCGGAACCGATCTCGCCAAGAGTATGGAAGATCATGCGAAGGGAGTTGGCGTTGAGTTTGAACTCGGAGAAGTCTTGCGGATTGAGGTCGGTGGGGGTATTAAGAAAGTTACAACATCCAATAGAACTTATGAGTGCAATGCATTGATTATCTCAACGGGTGCAATACACCGCCCCTTAAACGTCGCTGGAGAAAAGGATTTTCTGGGTAAAGGTGTCTCATATTGTGCGACCTGTGACGGACCGCTTTTCAAGGGTAAGAAAGTCGCAGTCATAGGGGGTGGAAACCATGCTTGCGAGGACGCGGCATACCTTGCAGACATTGCAGAAAAAGTCTTCTTAATACATAGAAGAGACTCTTTCAGGGCTGAAGAGTGTCGCCTAGAGCACGCTAAGAACAAGGGGGTGGAATTCATCACCGACACAGTCGTGGAAGAATTTGAGGGGGATGTTTTACTCGAAAAAATAAGGCTTAAAAACGTAAAGTCTGGCGGAGAATCCGAACTTTCCGTAAACGGGGTTTTCGTATCCATTGGAGTCGTCCCCCTCTACGCTCTTGCCGAACAAATCGGCGTTTCAGTCGACGAGCGAGGCTACATCTTAGTGGATGAAAACCAGATAACTAATGTTGGGGGAGTTTACGCTTGCGGGGATGTTACGGGCGGTGTCCTTCAGGTTGCCACGGCAATTGGTGAAGGTTGTGTTGCTGCTCTTTCAGTGTACGAGTACATTAGGAAACCTTATTGGCGTAAAGTTGATTAATCATGGCTTTGAGGAGGGTGTATGCATCATTCGGGCTGTTGTTTTTATTCGGGATTTTATGTTCAGCCCAGACTCTTGGTTTGAAATCCCTTTGGACTACGACACTTAGGGGAAGTGTTGATTTCATCGAAGTCGATGGGAAAAATATTTTCACCTCAACTTCTGACGGAACAATTTACCTGCTGACATCAAGTGGTAGGGTTAAGTGGAGTAGAACATTTGACAGCAGGGTGACTGCAATTACCTTAAATTCAATTTACGCGGGAGTCGCCCTTGAGAATCGTGAGCTTATCTTGATGGATTTGAATGGCAACAGGATTTGGAATGTTTTAACTGAGAATTATATTGGTTTTGAGGATGCATTGCATATTTCTGACGAGGGTTTTTATGCGGGGGATATGGCAGGTTTTGTATACTACTTTGATTTTCAGGGTAATCTAATTTCGAAAGTTCACTCTGACGCTTACGTTGTTTCGGTTAATGAAGTAGGCGGTAACTTGGAGGTCATTTCTGATAAGGGGCTTTATTTCCTAGTTAACGGTACTTTAATTGAGAAGTTTTTCCTTAAGGATTACGTGAGAATTGCCGAGTCAAATGGGGATTACTCGATTCTAGCTTCCGGTGAGGGGGATGTGTTCCTAGTTGACAAGAAAGGTGAATTGGTTTGGAGGAAGATGTTGACCGAGACTGTGGGAGCGGTCTATCCGAGTTCCCATGGGATTTGCGCTGGCACGAAAGAGGAGGGTTTGTACGTTTTTGATTTTTTTGGTGACCGTAGATGGTATCAGCAGGTTGACGGTAGTATCACCAGGGTTTTCTTAAACGAGGATTATGTTTTAGCTTCAACCATAAGTAATCTGGTTTATGTCTTCAATTGGAGGGGGAGGCTTAGATGGGTGAATCATGAGGAGTATCCGATAACTTCATTCAATGCTTTAGGAAATGTGCTTTTGTACGGTAACAGCAGGGGTGAGTTGAAGTATTTTGTTTTGACTTCGAGGAGCAGGGTTCAACATTACATAGTATTTCTTATCATGGGATTAACGATTGCAGTCGGATTTTGGTGGCTTTTAAGAATCTGGCACATTAGTTAAGGAGGGGATTTTAAATGATTGTGGGTGTTGTTGGAAAACCTAATGTTGGGAAATCGACTTTTTTTAAGGCCTTGACTTTGGCTGACGCTGAAATTGCGGCGTTCCCGTTTACGACGATTAAGGCTAACGTGGGAGTGGGGTACGTGAGAAGTCCATGTCCTGTAAGCGGTGAATCCGTTGAATGCAATCCTAAAAACGGGTTTTGCAGGGACAATATCAGGTTCACTCCGATAAAATTGATCGACGTTGCAGGGCTTGTGCCTGGAGCCCACGAGGGAAAGGGTTTGGGAAACCAGTTTCTAGACGACTTGCGCCAGGCAGACGCACTCATCCACGTTGTGGACATTTCAGGGAAAACCAATGAATTAGGGGAGGCGTGCGAAGACCACGATCCTTCCGATGACATAAAGTTTTTGGAAGAGGAAGTGAATGCGTGGTTCACCCAAGTTTTAAGGAAAAACTGGGAGAAAGTCTCGGGGAAAATTAAATTCGAGGGAAAAAAACTGATTAAAGAGCTTTCTCCAGTTCTTGCCGGACTTTCAATTAGTGAGAACCAGATTCATGACGCCTTGGCTGAACTCGACTTTCTGGACAAGAAGGAGTGGAGTAGCGGTGATCTGAAGGATTTTGCTGTAAGGCTTAGGGAGATTTCAAAGCCGATTCTCGTTGCCGCAAACAAGATTGACTTGAATTCCTCCCACTTTGAGAGGCTTAAGGGTGAGTATGATATGATACCTGTTTGCGCTGAAGCCGAACTTGCACTCAGGCAGGCGGAAAAAGCCGGTTTAATCGGCTATACTCCTGGAGGCAGTGATTTCACAGTCTTGGGGGAGCTTGGTGAGAAACAGAGTAAGGCCCTGGATTTTATCAGGGAAAACGTTTTGTCTAAGTGGGGCGGCACGGGCGCTCAGTTGGCGTTGGATAAGATCGTGTTCGACGTCTTAGATCAAATAGTGGTGTATCCGGTGGAAAACGAGAACAAGATGTCCGACTCTAAGGGGAACATCCTACCCGACAGCTACTTGGTGACTTCCGGGTCGACTATCTTGGACTTGGCGTTTAAAGTCCACACTGATTTCGGGGAGAAATTCATTTCCGCAGTGGATGCAAAGACTAAGATGAAGGTTGGAAGAGACCATGTCCTTGCCAACGGGGACGTGATAAAAATTGTTTCCGGGAGATGAGCGAAGTAATAGTAGAAGCGGGATCGCGAATCCACTTGGGATTGATAGATTTTGAAGGGAGTTTAGGAAGATTTTACGGGGGCCTTGGAGTATACCTGGAAAAACCGAGTCTTAAGATTCTACTCTCGAAAAATGATGACGTCTCAGTCGCAGGTTCGGGAAGGCATTCATTCAAGGGAGTCGCAACAAAATTTCTAAGCCAACACAAAATCGCAGGGGGCGTGGAAATAACCGTTTTAGAAGATAGTTCCGCCCACTTCGGCCTTGGATCAGGGACTCAGACCGCACTAACAGTGTGCGAGGGATTGAGCAGATTATACGACGTAAAAACAACGGTCGAGGAAAACGCAGTTCACCACGGCCGAGGCAGGATTTCAGCTGTTGGGACGCATCTTTTCAAGCACGGGGGCTTCGTCCTGGAAGCAGGACACAAAAAAGAGTCTGAAACATTATCACCTCTTCTCGCACGATACGATTTCCCGGAAAACTGGGGTTTTCTAATAATAATACCTGAGGAATCCGAAGGCCTGTCGGGAACAGTGGAATCAGAGGCACTGAAAAAAACCAAGGGGAAAAAGACCAACGCACAAGAAATATCACACACAATACTCATGGAAATGCTCCCCGCACTCGTAGAAGAAGACTTGGAATCATTCGGACGGGCAATCTCGCAAGTAGACAAGATAACTGGAAAATACTTCAGCATCATTCAAGGCGGGGAATACAGGGGTAGAAAGACACTCAAGATAAAGGAATACTTGAAGAAGGAGGGTGTTAACGGATTCGGCCAAAGTTCCTGGGGTCCCGCAGTATACGGCCTCACAACGTTTGATGAAGGACAATCTTTAGTCGAAAAAACAAAAAATTTCCTCAGCAAAGAGAACATTAATGCAGATGTGTTCTACTCAAAGCCTAGAAACCGTGGAGCAATAGTTTGCGGTTGATTTTTATTTTAGAAATCATTGTTTTTTACTTCGTGTTTTAAGATGGTTGATTTAAAGCCTTTTTCGGGTGTACGCTACAATCAAGAGCTTGTCAAAGACTTGGAAAGCGTTGTCTCTCCACCCCACGACGTAATCGGAAGGGAAGAGCAAGACAGGCTCTATGACAACTCACCGTACAATATCGTGCGTTTAATCCTAGGCAAAAGCCTTCCAGGTGATGGTGAAGATTCAAACCAATACACGAGGGCTTCAGAACTTTTAGCGGAGTGGATAGACGAAGGCATATTAGTCCGAGACCGTGAACCCGCCATCTACGCTTACGAGCAGGAATTCAGTTTAGACAATGGTTTGAGGGGAAAACAGCTTGGCTTTATCGGTCTTGTGCGACTGGAGCCTTTTGAAAACGGGGTGATTCTCCCTCACGAGCGGATTATTTCCAAGATGAAGGAGGATCGGCTGAATCTTATGAAGGCTTGTCACGCCAACATGAGTTTGATCATCACCGCATACTCCGATAAGGAGGGTGTGACTTCCAAATTGCTCTCGGAAGGCGCGGTCAACGAACCCGAAATCGAGGTTTCATTCGAGGGTGTAGTCCACAGGATTTGGATGATAAGCGACCCTCGCGTCCTTACGACTTTCCGGGAATTCTTTGCCTACAAAAAATTATACATCGCAGACGGCCACCACAGGTACACCACAGCACTCGAATACCATAAAAAATTCGACGGGACTGAGAAGAGCGCCTACATGATGATGTTCATGCTCAACATGGAAGATGATGGAGTCACAATACTTCCAGCCCACAGGGTTTTAAAAGCGATTGACGGTTTCGACGCTGAAAAATTGAAGGAAACTCTTTCACAATACTTTCAGGTTCAAGTCATTCCGAGAGCTGACTCCGAGAAGTTTTTCAAGGACTTGGATGCAGGCAAAAAAGACAATTTTTTCGGAATGTATTCTGGAAACGGCAGCATGTATCTTTTAAAGCTTAAGGATGAGGATGTGATGGACGAGGTAGCGGGAGACAACCCCGCCGTCTGGCGTAAAATGGACGTCATCATACTACACTCGCTAATATTAAACAAAATCTTGGGTGTCGATTGGAACGAATATGCAGAACGGGAAGACCTGGTTTTCGTGAAAGAAAGGCAGAAAGCACTAGAGCTCGTCGACTCCAAACAGTTCCAAGTCGCATTCTTCCTGAACCCGACGAGAATGCAGCAAGTAAAAGAAGCCGCAAAACAAGGAGAACGAATGCCCCAAAAATCAACCTACTTCTACCCGAAACCGCTTTCGGGACTCGTGATACACACGTTCGACGAATAAGAAAAAAAACTATTACACACAACACCACGAATCCGCACGAAAAAGCGAAAACAAGTAGGTTAAATGTTGTTTTACAACATATTACTTGGAGAGCGCCCTCAGAATATACAAAGCAGATATGTTTAAACTAATTCCCAGATTCTAGAAGGTCTAATTCTAATAAAACCTTCAATTCTTGTCTCTTGGGTTTTATCTCTCGCAGTATCTGCAACAGGTCTAGGTTTATTTATTTTGTTGGCCCTTAAAAGAATTTTATCGAATTTGTCACAGATTCTTATCCAATCATCTTTGATATTGAATTCAATACTATCTGGAGCGCTCATTAACTAGTCCCCTCTCACTTAATTTATGAAGTATCAGGTCTACTTGTTCTATTGGTAAGGCTAATTCTTCGACTATGTCTAAATCATCAATAGTGGTTTCACCAATATCCTTCCTTTTTTTAATGAGTAAAGTAATCTCTTCCTCTGCGTTATTATTTGATATCGAACGAATTGATATTTTCTGATCCCTTTCTATTTTTTTCTTGATTTGTGAAATTTCTTTATCAACCCTTCTTGTAATTTCAGAATCGATATAGTCCTGGATTAATTCTAAGTCCCATGCAACCTGTATTGGAGATGATTTTCTTACAGAGCCTATTGCTGGATCATACCAATCCTCTCTTTGTTCTACTTTTAAAACAGATGTCTTTCCAATCATCTTACAATTATTCCAATAATTTTTTTAGTACAAGGCTGTTATTTGATGTAAGTTGGACTACTTTGTCCTTATAGTGTGAAAAAGAGGGATGCTCCAATACTAAGTTTTTTGCTTCTGATAGGTCTATTTTTATCCCCATCTTTTCTCCTTTCCTTATTTTTAATTTCTTTTCAGTTTCTTTGTGTTTTGGAACAATCTGAAATTGAATTAATGAGACAATTAACTCTCCATCTTCAGCGAATATATCTGATAATTCCTTGGAGATATCCTTTTCAAGAAATTCATTTAAATTTAATTGTTGTACAAGAACTTGTGTTGGATTAACAACCTTAATTTTTTCGCTAAGTTTTGACATCCCTACAGAGAAATTAGGACAACTATGTTAAAAAATACAATTGATGTATAAATCAAGGCGGGCTCTTCGTAATACTGTCGGTCGCCCCGGTTGGGCTCCCTCGCTCGGCTTGCAGCCTCGCCACATAACAAGCGGTTAAGTGAAAAATTCTGCAGAATTTTTCAAAATGCTCGGTTATTCGTCTCGCACTTCGTTTACCCACATTTGTTCACCGAAATATGCGGGGCAGTGATACTCCTTTTTTGGTTTGATGTTGAATGATTAATTGGATTTAGATGGTACGACGTATTGTAAAAAAACCATTTGAGGTAAGTGGTGATTATCATACAACTGATGAGTTATTATTTACAATACCTATTAAGCCCAAAACTAGTGAAGTAACTGGTATCCCTAGGGAAAACACCTTGATGGAAGAAATAATGACCTCAAAACCAAAGTCAAATCAGAGAGGTGAGGCCGTAAGGGAGTTATATAAACTACATAAGGATGGGTTGACTAAATTTTGTATTTTTATAGGAGTTGATAGTCCTGATTTACAGGAAGATTTGATTACTGCGGTATTTATAGACTTATTGCAACGGGATATAGAATTTGACGAGAGTAGAGGGAAAGTTCGAAGTTTTCTTGATGGTATGCTTGTCAATCACTATAAAATGTATGAAAGAGCTAGAAAAAGACGAGTTTTCCATGAACATCGCGCTGGTCGACGAAAATTAGTTGGAGTAGAAAGAGATGATCCAACCCTTACAGACTCTATGGATATCGAAGCCTTTACCGGACTTGAAAAATTACCCCCCAGACTATCAGAATATCTTGCATATCACATGGATGGACTGTCAACTGCTGAAATCGCCAAAAAAATGGGCGTAAGTGAAAGTGCTGTTTGGCAGCATAAACATAGAGTAAAAGGTTTTTTAAGGAAATTTAGTTAATATACTACTGCCTCACATACTCTACGCCTCCCTATCGGTCGGCTTGCTTCGCTCCCATTGGTCGGTCGGTAAACAGCGTCTAAACGACTCACATTCGTTCGCCCTAATTCGCCTCCTACGGTCGCCGAACTTCTTTTACCCGCTTTTTGTTTAAACTCAATTTGTATTGGGGGGTTATTTGGAGATAATAATCTGTTTGGGTTAAGTATTTATTGGGATGGTTCGGTTGAGGAGATTAAATCTCCGGGATAAGAGATTAGGGGATTTGTGTTTTGAACTTGGTGAACGGGATTTAAAACTCAGATTTACTGGCTTGCCCCAACCTGAAGAGATACGTGTTGATGATTTAGGCCGTATTAGGGATGAATTAGAATCTGGTTCCTTATTAAATGTTCCAACTCGGGCCTTGCGTAGTAGCTTGCGAGGGGTTTTGGATCACCATATCCATGAACTTGGAAGTGGTAGATCAATACTTGTGTCAGATAGTGAACCGGAAATCTCATTCGGATTACAACAGATATATGATGAGAGAATCTCAACTTTCCTATCTGACAAGCTGAAAGACCATAGTTTCATAATGGTGGGGGAAAAACACGGCCCAGAACAAGACCCACAAAAATGTGCAGTGGCCAAGTCCCTGGCAAGATTAAAGTCTGAGGGCTTAACCCATGTGGCTGTTGAATTGCATTCTGATATTCAGGAATTGGTAGACGGGCTTGATTATGCATCACCAGACATCAAAGACGAGTTGAGGGGGTTAAATGCATCCCACCTGGAAGGATGGAGTGAAGGTAATCTTGAAATATTAATAGCGGCTAAAAAGGCATGTTTGAACGTCCTTTGTATTGATTTAGCACATAAATCGGATGATGATACGGAAAATGCCCGTTGGGAAAATAAACGGGATAAATGGATGCAAAAAATTATTGATAAGGAAGTAGCTCCAAAATGGATGAGATTAAAAAAAATGTTGGGAAGAAATGTTTCGCCCACAGGTAAAATGTTGGTATTTATCGGTTCAACCCATTTACCTCGCAAACCAACCGATGAGGACGTTGATTACTTCCATTATGGAAAACACGTAACAAGGATAGGGCCCAGATTAATTAACAAATAGGGTATAAACGAGGTTGAGGATACAAAACTCGAATACTATGGGATATGATTAGCCCCAACGCACACTTCCCCACTCGCTTCGAGCGTTACTGCGAGTTTAATAGGGTGCAAACAACCACTTACGGGGGGGGGCCCAAACCACTCGTCTCCGGCTAACAATTTCATTCACCCTCTGGTGTTAAACTCAATTCGGGCTGGCTTATTTTTTAAAGAATAATTTTTCTAGTTTTTTTAATTCGAGTATTGGTTTTTCATTAAATTCAGAATAAAACACTTCTCTTTTTTCTTCATCTTCCAATATTATTCGAAAATCGTCACTTTGGTTAAAACAACATTTAGGGGTTAGAAAGTGGTGATGCCAAGGTGTATCTTTTTGATTTAACTCTTCTGCTAAATCAATTAACTTTCCTATTTCAATCTTTTCCATGAATGATATTATGATAATTTGGAGATATATACACGCCAACCCGAACTCCTTCAAGCCCTTACGGGCTCTCAGTCCTCAGCCTTCGGCTTCGGAGGATTTAACAGCGACTAAACTACTCAATTCGACTTGGAATTCTTTTCTTCACATAACTCGTATACTGGACAGTCTTCGCATAGGGGTTTTTTCTTGCAATACTGTTTTGCGTGTTCGACTATCAGCGCGTGGAATTCATTATGTAGGGGTTTTTTTTGGGGAAGGTTTTCTTCGAAAAGCTTTTTCACTTCATCATATGACTCATCCCCGTTGAGAAATCCCAACCTTGAAAAAATTCGTTTAGTGTATGTGTCAACGACAAAGCTTGGTTTCTTCGCTGCATACAGGATTATTGAGTCCGCTGTTTCAGGCCCCACACCCCAAATCGAAAGGAGGGTAAGACGAAGCTTTCCTTGGGGTAGGGACAGTAAGGCCTCAATGTCCCCGTCATAATCTGAACTCACAAAGTCTGCGAAACACTTGAGTTTCTCGGCCTTCACGTTATGGTAAAGCGAGGATTTGATGAGATTGGAAAGCTCGGACTTTGGAGTTTGAATTAATCCTTTAAGAGAGAGGACTCCCGCCCCCTGAAGTTTGGATACTGCTTTCTCGACATTCTTCCAGGAAGTAGACTGCGTCAATATCGCCCCGACACAGACTTCGAATTTATCGCCCGGAGATTCAGGCACCTCATAGTCTCCGGGATGATAACCTCCTTGAGGAAACTTTCCCTCACAATCCTTTGAAGTGACAGGCCACCACCCCTGAAACCCATACGCCTTAAAAAGAGCGTCATAAATCCTTAACAGACCTTCCCTTGTGGCGTCCATCAAACTTATGTTCCAAAGACTTTAAGAAAGAGGGTTCATAGCGGTCTAAAAGCTCCTCCTCTTTTATGAATTCAAGCGATTTAATGTGGTCTCCCTTAAGGAGTATGACGTCCCGAGTATTGCGCATTGATTTTTTAAGCAGTTCTGACGCTTTTTCCCCGGAGAGCATTCGCGGGAAGAATACGTAGTCGGCTCCCATATCATACAGTTGGAGTGCTTGGTCGAGTGTTTCCACGGTGACAAAGACGAGTGCGTGTGGATTCAGCTTTTTTGTCTCCTCGATCAGGAGCATGCTGTCTTCCTCGTTCGCAACAGTTGAGATGACGACGTCGGCCCTATCCAACCTAATCCGCTTTAAAATCTCCACGTCGCCAACATCCCCGTAGACTGCGTGAATGCCCTGGTCTAAAAGAGACTTGATTATCTCGGGGTTAAAGTCGACAACCAAAAAACGCTCATCCAATTCAAGGAGTGTTTTAATGACGTTGTATCCCATCCTGTGAGCCCCGATAACAATTATGTGCTCGTTTGAAGGGTAGGAGTTAGACTCGAATACCTTAGCCTTCCTGCGTCCGAACTTTTCAAACAATATGAGAAACTGGTTCAATTTAACGTAGAGTTGGTTGTCGAATTTGATGAAATACGAGGTCACAGTGATTGTTATCAATGCAAGGAGTGCTGTCATCGAGAATACTTCAGGGGAGATGTGGCCCAACCTCAATCCCGTTAACGCAATGATCATTGAAAACTCGCTTATTTGAGCGAGACTTATGGAAGTTAGAAACGCGGGCCTGCTTGAGTATCCGAAAGTCGAGATGGTGTATATCATAAGAAGGGGCTTGACCGCAAGGATTAGTAAAGTTAGGACAAGAAGAGGCATCAGGAGAGTTGAGACATTCGTAACCATTATCTCCATCCCTAAGGAGACGAAGAACAAGGTCGCGAAAAAATCCCTTAAGGAGTGGATTCGGCTTATAATCTCAAGGTTGTACGGAAACGTTGCGACGGCCACACCAGCTATAAAAGCCCCTATAGCCACTGAAAAACCGGATATGTAGGCAAGCCATGAAAACAGAAAGCATATCGACAAGGCCGTTAAAAACAAAAGCTCCTGTGATTTCGCCACAAACTTGAAAACCGGGGGAAGAATGAACCTTGACAAAAGAATTGCTATGGAGAATAGACCAACGCCTTCAAGAAGGGAGACTAAAGCCGTCTCCAAGTTCATCACGCCCGGGACTGACAGAATGGACAATACGAGTATTGCAATAACGTCTTCGGTTAAAAGTATCCCCAAAACCATCCTACCGTGAAGTGTGTCCAACTCCCCCTTGTCGGATAAAAGCTTGATCACCACCATGGTGGATGAAAACGAGACTACAAGACCCAGGTAGATCGCCTCAATAGTGGGAAAACCGAAAAAACCCGCCACATTAAAGGCCAAGAAGAATAGGAACACACTCTTGACAATAGCGGTAACGGTCGAGACCATTCCAATATCCTTAAGACGCCTCAAATCAAGCTCTAAACCCACAATAAACAATAGAAAAGCGATACCAAACTCTGAAAGAATCTCTATAACACCCCGCTCCTCAATAAGGCCGAAGCCAATCGGGCCTAAAAGTATTCCAGCAGCCATGTAAGCCAAAACAAGAGGCTGCTTGAATATCCGGGCAACGTAGGCAAGACACGTAGCCGCAACAATTATCAAGCCGATATCCCAGAAAAGGGTGAAGTCAACCATATTAATTATTATCCAAATCTTTTATATCACTTCTAGAGAGGAACAAAATATTTGGTTCACCCTGCTCTTTTAAAAAACCATACCAGTATACTACAGCCCCTGGTCCGAACAATTTAACGTAATGACGCAACTGCTTTTTGAAATCATTTTTAAACTCCTTATAATCCCCGAAAGTCGCCTTAGACTCAACCCAACAAACATCCTTCCCCTTAAATGTTACTGGTTCGTCCAAAAGGAAATCAGGAGTCTTAGTGTGATTCTCCCTCCTACAATCCTCCTCTGTCATAAAGGAAATACCTTGAGAACTCAGCCAGTCAAAAATCTTCTTCTCGATATCCCGCCCCCTCTTAAGCTGTTCAAAAGCGCCATTTGGTGAGTACACAAGATCGTTTTCCACAGCCTCCGAAATCTCCTTTTTAAGCCTCTTATCCTTGATCGAATTCGGACTCTTCAGATAAGTTCTAAACATGTTTCGTGAAACTCCGTTTTCAACGAGAATAATCGATGCAACCATCACCGGTGGAAACCCGACACCTCTTGAAATCTTCAAAAAAGAATCCCCATGATCCCACGCCCTACGAAATTTTTTAGCGTCCTTTTTCATAACCCCGTGCTTCCTAGTAGTCTCTCGGATAATCTTCTGGGTTAAAAGAACCCTGAGGGTAGGCTTAGGAACACCATAACGGAGGCTTAAAGACTCAACAGATTTCAAATCCTCAAGCTTGGGGTAAATCGACTCGTAAGTTTCCCGGTCCATCAGGTAAAGTATTTAAACGCAGCCTTTAATTAAGCTATATCATGGAAAGCTACACTCCATGGCTTCTTCGAAAATCCGAGCGAGACTTCTTCAAACTCTGCGTCGAATATTCAGCGGAAGTCTTAGACCACATGAGGTTGTTGCGGGAGGAAGTAGGCTTGTTTTTAGGGGAGAAATGGCCTGAAGTGCAAAGCCACCACGTAGTAGTAACACGGAAAGGGTCTGAGATAATAAAAAACCGGATTCAATTAAACATGATCTTGTCTGAAAAACACATTGACTCGGAAGACAGGATTACGTTATCCAACTTGGTATTCGATTTAAGTGCTGTGTCAAGCCACATCGACTCGGCATCCCATAAAATGGACATCATGAAGCTTAAAGTAGATTCCTGCTTGAAAGATAAGGTTAAAACCATGGCCGAGAGGACCGAACACATAGTTGTTCTGTTAAACGAGGCCTTCAAGCTTTTGAACGAGGATTTGGAGAAAGTAATCGAAAAGACGGTCGAGATATCTAGAATAGAGAACGTCATCGATGATTTGAGGAGAAACCTTATAAAATCGGTCATCCAGCTTGAAGGGCAACAGAATTTCAGGGAATTCTACACATTAACTGAAATGCTAAACTCCCTTGAAAGCGTGTCCGACGGCGTCGAATCAGTCTCTAACATCCTCGGAAACATCGCAATAAGCCACTTGCCTTAAAAAAAAATGAAGATCAGCAAGCTTGATGCAATAACATTTACCATCCTACTCTCACTAATTTCCGTTGAAATGTATCTCAAAATCGGCGAGATACTCGAGTCCCCAATACTGATTCTTCTAGGGCTTATCATCGGATTCTCAATGGGCTTTAAATTAGCCTCCGTCCACTCATCACAAATCTCGCGCAAAGCACTGGATTTTGCGAAAAACGAGGAAGCCAAACTTAATAACGTGAAATCCACTTCCATCGAAACATTCAGCAGACTGAAAAAAGAGGGGGACAGGAGAGACAGGGTTATCGTAAAACTCAAAGACGCGCTCAAAGACCGGGACTTGGAAGTCGAGCATCTTGTCTCGGAACTTGAGAGAAAACAGTGTAAACGATAGTTTTATATAAAAAGGTCCCTATATTAAGGAGGTAGAATGGACGAAAAAGAGGTTAAGATTAAGGCTAAAGTTGAAAACATCGTGTCTTCGATAACTATTGACAGGCACATAGACTTGGAGAAGTTTGCAAGCACGGTTACGGGCATCGAAAACCCGTCCCGATTCCCGGGCGTGATATTCCGCGTCCGAGAACCAAAGCTTGCAATGCTAATCTTTCGGACTGGAAAAGTAATCTGCTCTGGAGCACGCTCTAAAAAGGATATTGCGGCTGCAGTTCAAAAGCTGATTGAAAAGCTTAAGGAGGGTAAGATAAGGCTTAAGGCCAAGCCTATCGTCGAAATCCAAAACATTGTGGCGAGCGCGTCCCTCGGCTTTAAAGTAAATTTGGACACCTTGGCTACAGAATGTTGGAACACGGAGTACGAGCCTGAACAGTTTCCGGGCTTAGTCTTCCGGTTAGAAGAGCCGAAGACTGTAATGCTGATTTTCAGAAGTGGGAAGATCATCATCACGGGTGCGAAAACCCCCGGTAACGCTAACACGGCGGCCGAGAAAACCAGGGAGATGGTGAAAAGCTACAACGCCATCATCGAGTAAACTGAAAACGCGGCCGTTAAAAAGGTCGCACACAAACTTTTTTTCTTATGTCTCATAGTCTTAACTGATGGTTAAGACTAAGAGGAAGGATATTCACCTTCACTTTAGAAGTCATACGAGAGGGGAGAGTTATTATACTGGGAGGGTGCCAAAAGCTGTTAAGACCTTCGTTTGTGAGGAGGCAGGTGGTTCGAGGGAGTTGGAGCCTGAAATCCCCCCTTTCGGATTCTCTAAATATGATAGGTCTAGTCGTGAATTCCTGCAGAAACTTCGGGATCGCGGAGTCAAGGTCGTAGCCGGCGAGCATTTAAGAGATGATCCTGAGGAGCATTTAATGGAAACCTTAATCACGTCTGAAGAGGATGCTAGGGAGGATATGCTTGCTGATCCTACGAATCTGGATTCAATCAAGAATTATTATTTTTGGGATTCCTGCCTTCAAAGGTACAGGCACACTTTGATTCGTATAACACTTAGAGAGGCTGAAAAGTATGTTGAAGGGATTTTCGGGGTTGGACACTCCCTCATCTCTGGGGAGCTTGGAAGAGAGGGGATTGATTCATCGCGAACAATAAGTCCTCTTGTCTTTGATTGGCATGATATAGCCTTGCGAAAGCTTCTTTGGGGTGTGCCTGTCTCAGACATTGAATACAAGAAAGCGTATGTATGCAAGACGATTCCGGCTGAATGGGTTGTTAGCTAACTTACCGGTAAAAAACAAGACGACTTAACGGCAGGGGATATGAGATTCTGGAGCCTGGTGGAAAATGCCTTGGTAGACAGGCTGCCTGAAAGCGAACTTGACAGCCAACTCGAATCCGAAAATCTCTCCCGATTATTCGAATTCAATGGTCTGCCGTATCCTGAAGACAGGATCGCTTCGAGGGAGCAACTCGAATCCTTCCTTGACCGGCATGCAAAAGAAAATCCGAAAAGTATTGCAGGTTTTTTCTGGGCGAGGGAGAAAAAGAAAAAAGGGTGAGGACTGGTTTTTAGTCCTCGGCTAGGGTCATTACTGTCTTTAACGCTACGACTAGTGCGGCGAAGGCCACGAACACGGTTATGTTTACTAGGGAGTCTGCTAGAAGCTTTGCTGTCGGCCCTATGCCTGCGATTATCCCTGCTGTTCCTCCGGCGAGCATCAAGGTCATAGATGCTACCAAAAATTTCGTGGTCTCTTTCTTGTTCACGTTCAAAAGGCCCACGACTACTCCCAAGACTGCCAGAAGCAATACTGCAAGCCCGGGGTTTAATCGGCCTAATGCCGCGAGCACCGCCACTACAACTCCCAGTAGGAAGGCGTAGTTGCCCGTCTTATCTACCATACAAATCACCTCAATTTTTATTTAAAAAAGGATAGGCTGTTAGAAGATTAGATTAAGGCATTAAATGCGGTTTTTTCAGAGTTTTTCCGCGTATTTTCGGGCTGCTTTGCTGAAGTCGGAGGCCTCGTATATGCCGCGCCCGATTATGGCGTGCCAGCGGTCGCCCGCGGCTTTCGCTGCGTCGGAGATGCTTCCGCCTTGGGCTATGAATCCGGGAGCGTAGAATACTGGTTTCACTCCCTCTTTCTCAACAGTCTCTTTTATCTTCGCGATTACGTCGGGTTTGTTCCCGGGGACTACGAAATCACGTATACCAACTTTTGCGGCGTTTTCAAACATTTCGAATACTCCTTCGTCTGCAAGGTATCCGCCGTCGCTTCGAACATATTTTTCGTGGGTCATGTACCCCCCGACAATAACGGCAAGCCCCACGTCCCTGCAAGCGTTAATCCACGCCTTCTCGGTTTCCGGGCCCGCCTGCGGGAAGAGGATGACGGCGTCTACGCCAGCGGTTTTCATGACTTCGGCGAAGTTTTTTCCGGTGTCGGGGATGTCTGTCGCAGCCTTCTGATGATCGTATATTATTGGCTTGTCGGTGAACCTTCGAGCCGTTTCAACCACCTTGGGAAGGCCATGTTTCAAGCCCAATTGAAAGCCCACTTTGTAAGCTCCAACCCCCTCAATCCCATAAGTCTCCTCGACTATCTTTTCAAAGACGGGAAGAGGCACGTCACACGCGGGTATAATGCTTTTTTTAAGTGGGATTATGTCTTTCATAGCAGCTTTATTTTTGAGGCCCCATATTTTTCGAATTCACACTCTATGGCGCGGCCCACATCTTTTCCGGGAGCAATCTGGGCGTAGGCTTTGGGGAGAAGGTCGAGGGCGTTGCTTAAGGCAAGATATGTTACCCCCTTTCCTTTTAATGCTTCTTCCACTGTTTTACCGTCGTCTCGAACTTCCATCCTGTTGGATAATCCCAAGGCTGCGATTATTTCGACTTCAGACTCCGCAAGCGTGCCGACTGTCTGAAGAAGGGATCCTCCGGTCGTGGTCACATCCTCTATTACAATCGTCTTTTCACAGGGTGCTCCAAGGTAGATTCTATCTTCCACTTTGCCGTGCTGCTTGGGCTTTCCCCGTCCCATGGGGAGGGTGTGGCTTCCTGGCCCGTATTCTGGATGAGAGTTCGCCCACTTGTATTGCGTGACGATCGCGACTTTGGTTGCTCCTTCGGGAACGCCGTAAAAGCAGTCTGGGGAAAAACCTCGGTACTGAGTGTATGAGATTATGAAGTCTGCGAGCTTTTCAGTCAAGAATGCGTCTTCAGTGACGGTTCTAAAGTTTATGTAGAAGTGGCTTGTTCGTCCTGACTTTAGGGTTATCGGTTCTTTGAAGAAGCCGATGACTTTGTTTTCCAGGATGAATTGGTTGTATTCGTCTTGGCTGAATGACATTTTATGTTATGTATGATTTTTTTCATTTTTATATGATAATTCACAATATTCCGTATATACTGAATATTCGGAATATGTTGAATGAACTTTTTGAACTAAAAGAGGAGATAATAGAAGACTTCGTGAGGGGGTGGACTCTCTCAGGATGCAATCCCACAGTTCTTCGAATATACTTCACACTTTTTCTATCCGACAATCCAATGGGACTTTCCGAAATATCCAAGGAGACTGGATACAGCAAGTCAACTGTGTGCACGAACATGGAAATTGTAGGACAACTCTTCGACATCCATAAATTCAAAAAACCAGGGTCAAAGAAAATCTTTTGGAAGTGCACCCACGACCCTGAAAAAATGCTTAAAAAACAGTTAGAACTTGGTGAAAAAATCCTGGCCATGCAACTTGAAGCACTAAACAAAACCGAGAGGCGACTTAAAGACATGGATGGAGGCCAGAAATACTTGAAAAACATTGGGAAATTCAAAAAACACTTTGAAAACCACAAGAAAATGTATGAATTCATAAGGGAGAAACACAAAGATATACTAGATTAAAATGAGTAAAAAAGACGTTATACCATTAGGGCTAGTACTCGCAATGTTTGCAATAGCATTCCTCGTCCAAAACGAAGTCCCCGAAGTCATGGCAACACACTGGAATGCCAAAGGCCAAGCCGACGGGTACGGAGGAAAATTTATCGGGTTATACCTTATGCCCATCATAACACTCCTCATCCTCGGACTCTTTCACGCAATCCCGAAAATTGAGGTCCTGGATTTTAGGAAAAACATCCACGACTTTGAAAAACACTTCTATGGCCTCCGCCTAACCCTCACGGCATTCATGCTCATAATCTACACGGTCACAGTAGCCATAAACTTGGGTTACGACATCCCAATAAACAAGATTATCATGCCCGCAGTAGGCGGGCTGATATTTTATTTGGGCTACATCATGCAATTCGTCAAGCGAAACTTTTGGATTGGAGTGCGAACCCCCTGGACCATTACAAGCGACAGAGTATGGGATAAAACCCACATCTTAGCGAGCAAACTGTTCAGACTCATGGGAGCCTTGTTCATAATCGCAGCTCTTACCACACAGAAAGTTGTGGGTGTTTTAATATCTTTCATCTTAGTAACCACCCTGTTTATAATAATTTATTCGTATTGGATATATCGCCGTGAAGTCGAAGGTGGAAAAGATGGTTAAGAAGGTGAAAAGGAAGGAGGACCCTATCATAGAGCTTAAGGACGTCTGGAAGATTTATAAGATGGGATTGGTGGAAGTGCCCGCAGTCCAAGGACTTAATCTTAAGATTTACCCCCACGAATTCGTAGCCATCATGGGTCCTTCGGGAAGTGGCAAGTCGACGACCATGAACATGGTAGGCTGCCTCGACGTACCCACAAAAGGACAAATCTTTTTAAACGGCCAAGACATCTCGACACTGCATGAAAGCGATCTCGCCCACATTCGGGGGAGAACGATAGGATTCGTATTCCAGCAGTTCAACCTCATGCCCTCGCTCACAGCCCTTGAAAACATAATTCTTCCCATGACATTTCAGGGAGTTCTCCCACTGGATCGGGAGAAACGCGGGAGGAAAGTCTTAACTATGGTGGGACTTGAAGATAGAATGCACCACAAGCCGGCGGAACTTTCCGGGGGACAGCAACAGAGAGTGGCAATAGCAAGATCGCTTGCAAACGACCCAGACGTAATCCTCGCCGACGAGCCCACAGGAAACTTGGACACAACCACAGGACACGAAATAATTGACATGCTCTACGACCTCAACAAGGAGGGGAAGACCGTAATCATGGTAACACACGACAAGGACATCGCAGACCGTGCAAAACGAACCGTGCAACTTAAAGACGGAAAGATAGTTGATGGAGGTAATTAAAGAAAATGAAAAAACTTTTTGCAACAATTGTATTGCTTGCGCTCATAGGGAGTGTTTGCGCCGAAATAAAAATCGATTCTCTGGCCTTGGACCCGCAGATGATCGAGGCGGGAGATGAAGTAGACGTTTACGTGAAATTCCACCAGGCAACATTAAAGAGGGACGTTTTCACCAAAGACGGAGTATTAGCTGCTGAACAGGAGGATAAGAACGTCTTCTACAAAACCAAGCTTATTCCAACAAGCGATCTCGCCAGCAAATACATAACCCTCATTGAAGGGGAGAAAAACGTGGGTCACCTGTTCATTGGAGAATCCTGGACCAGCCCCTTCAAAGTAAAAGTTAGTGAAGGAGCACCCGCCGCAAACTATGAAATGCAATTCCAAATCATAAAGACGGACCCGGAAGGTGTGGAAAAAGGCATTGACAGGCTCTACGACTTCACCATCCCGGTTAAGGGAATAGTCGTTTTTGACGTATCGTCTACGGACGATCTTCGCATCGGCTCTGAAGGCACCATCAAGCTCTCAGTTAGAAACGTGGGTGGAGGAACCGCAAGGCACGTCACAGTAAAGTTGGGGGAGCTGGATTCCCTCACAGTCTTGGATGCCGCTGAAAGGCATCTAGATTCTTTTGAAGGGAAGGAGGAGAAGACTGTGACCTACAAGATTTCCGTTGACAGCACTGCGACAGTCACCGCGAAGAAAATACCGCTTTTCATCGGATACTTAACCGACAATGGACTGCCAGTGCTCATAAACAAGACGATTGGAGCCCAGATCACCGGCGAACCATCAATCGAAGTAACCCTTGATGAAGCCGAAGAACTCGTTGGGGGAATGGAAGGCACTGTCTCAATCCGAGTTATAAACAACGGATTCATCGACGCGAAATTTTTGGAGATGATTCTTTCGGAAACACAGGATTACACGGTCGAATCCGCAGATAGCACTTACATGGGAAACCTTGCTTCAGACGATTTTGAAAGTGAGGAATTCGTGATCAAGCCTTCAAAGGATACGGAAGGGGAGATGACACTGCAAGTGACAGTCAAATACAAGATGGCCAACAGCGACAAGCTGCTTTCAAAATCGTTCACCACGAAAGTTAAGGTCTTGTCAGATTCAGAGTACAAGGAACAAGAACAGTCGAACGGCTCTTCAAGCCAGATTCAGGCAGCGCTACTTGCAATACCTGCAATAATAGTAGTGTACCTGGTGCTCTGGTTCGTCGTAAAGATTGTCGGAGCTATCACCAACTTGCTCAACAAAAAGATCTTTAAGCGAGGCGTATGATAGGAGACTACTTCAAGCTTGCGCTCATAAACCTCACACACCGCAGGCTGCGAAGCTGGCTGACGCTCATAGGGATATTCATAGGGATTACTGCAGTCGTAGCCTTGACTTCTCTGGGCCAGGGACTGCAAGACACCATCAACCGTGAATTCGAAACCCTCGGCGCAAACCGCGTCATGATCCTTCCCGGCGGCGGCAGTGCTACCGCAGCCTTCGCATCCATAGGAGGCTTTGCGGCAGTAAAGCTCACCGACAAGGACATTAAGGTGGTAAGAGATGTTCGGGGGGTAGACCTGGCTGGGGGAATGCTCCAGCTGACTGAGCGAGTAACCTTTGCTGGTGAAGACAAGTATGAGAACTTAATATGTATTTCCACAGACCCCGACAAGAAGGGTCTAAGGACCATGTCTGGGAACCAGTCGACTATGATGTAGATTGCCAGGGCGGAAATAATTAGAAAACTAACGCTTGACATTAATATTCCGCCGACGTATGCTTTGAAGGCGAGGTATATGACTAGGGGGATCCATATGAGCTTCATACCGACTACTGGAATGAGGTTTGCGACACCGCTTAAAGAGCCGAGAAGAATCGGGTATGGTATTTTAATTTCAGTGGAAAGGATGTCGAGTCCCACATACACTATGATTCCGAGTACTGCCGTGACGACCGAGACGAGAATGTTTCCGAAAAAAACGTGGTGTAAGTCGTCGTCTATGTCGTTGAAAAGCGTTTGAGCCAACTTCCTCTCCTTCTCATTCGTGATCGTGCAAAGAAACCAGGCGCGTACGGTAGGCCCGTACTTGAGCGTGTAGAATGCGACCGCGAATACAAGCAGGATCTTGAATATTACGCCTAAAGTGCTTGTGGACAATTGAAGGAGGAATAATCCAAGGTCTGAAGAGTGTTGTAAAACCTCCTTGAACTCGCTTAATTGCAGTCCCTTCAAGGTTGTTGATAACCGGCTCAATCCAGTGTTTAAATAAATTCCGACTGGGTCGTCAACGCTTTTTACTAGGGATGTGAACTGGGTTGAAGCAATACTGATGGTGTATCCGATTATGAGCAGTAGGGGGATTATTACTGCGGAAATGGCTAAGGCGGCTGATAGTTCCCTCTGGTGAATCCTCTTGTTTATCACCCTGTAAAGAGGCCGCAACACGTAATAGAGGAACAACCCGAAAAGTAGCACGTCAGTAAACGGCTTCATCATGTAAGCTAAAAGCCCGATAGATACCAGCCCCAAGATAATCCAGTGAGTCCTGCCCATAGTGTTTAAAGAATGGGATGAGGCAAATAAAAAGACATTACTCGTATCTTAAGGCTTCGACGGGCCTTAGTTTAGCTGCTTGTCTGGCGGGAAGTGTTCCTGAAATGCACCCGACGATAAAGCTGAATGCGAGGGCTCCCACGATGAGTTGCCAGGATACGTGCGCTTTCATAACGTCTAAATAGAGGTTGTTGACTGCGATGAATTCAACGGTCTTGCTAAGTCCCAACCCTATGATTACGCCGACGATGCCTCCCGCAATACCAATCACTCCCGATTCAACTATGAACAGGCCCATGATGTCGCCGTTTCTCGCACCCACAGCCTTCATAATCCCAATCTCCCGCGTACGCTGAAGGACGCTCGTGTACATGGTATTCATGATGCCGATTCCGCCTACGAAAAGCGATATGCCTGCAATGCCGAGAAACACTAGGTTGACGACATTCAAGATGATGCCGAAGGATTCCGACATCTGTTCGACGGTTTGGACGTTGAAATCCTCTTCCCCCTCATTCAAACCCCTGTCTTTTCGAAGCTTTTTCTTTATGTTTTCCGCGACTTCGGCCGTGTCAAAGCCGTCTTTGACTTGTGCCATGACGACTATATAGTTGTCGTAGTCGTTGAAGAGTTCCTCGCTAGTTTCAAGCGGAATGTAGAATGCTTCGTCGTCATCCTTGCTACCGATTTTCTCGAGAGTCCCAACAACGCGGAAAACCTTCTCGTTTATGGTTACGCGGTCGCCGATGGTAACCGGCTTTGAGAAAAAGTCACCGTTGGCCACCCTAAAGCCGACTCCGACCCCGAATTTCTCATCATCCTTAAAGAACCTGCCTTCCGCGATACGAATACTTTCCATGTCTTCAATAATCTTCTGTCTTTTGTCGGTGGGAAGACCCGACACGAAACCGAACTTGCTCTCACCATGGCTTTCAACCTTCGCAACCTTGCTAGTCATACCTGCCGCGAGATTCACACCGTGAACGCTCTCTATCAAGTCGACATCCTCGCTTCTTAACGTTGCTTTGACTGGCAGCCCAATTAACGGAACGCTCTCTATCAAGTCGACATCCTCGCCCGTAAGCTTAGTGGCTCCAGAGCCCATACTCTGAAAGCCCGCTCCGGGCATGACGTAGATGAGGTTGACGCCGACCGATGACATCATCTGGTTGATGGCGTCCTCCATTCCTTGGCCGAGGGATATTAGAGACACGATCGTGGCGATGCCAATGAATATTCCAAGCATGGTAAGCCAGCTGCGGGTACCTTGGTGTCTGATGCTTCGAATCGAAATTCTAATGTAATCGTCTATCATTTCCTAAGCGCCTCCACTGGTTGAAGGTTTGCCGCCTGGCGTGCCGGCAGAAGACCTGAAATGCTTCCTATAATGAAGGAGAATAAGATGACCCCTCCAATAAGTTCCATTCCGACATGCACTTGAAGCTGGGGGAGTCCGTTGTTTACGGCGTAGAATTCAACAGCCTTAGCAATCCCCAAGCCGAGGATAGTCCCGATAATCCCTCCAGTCACACCTAAAAGACCGGCCTCGATCATAAACAAAACCGAGATGTCCGTCCTCGTAGCGCCCACAGCCTTCATAACCCCAATCTGCTTGGTACGCTCGATAACGCTCGTATACATTGTGTTCATAATTCCTATCGCCCCGACGATCAGCGATATCGCAGCGATCCCGGTGATAACAGTCTGTACGACATCAATGATCTGGGTGAACGTCTTCATAAGCTGCTCCGCACTCTGCACGTTAAAGTCTTCCTCACCCTCCCTGACTCCCCTGCTCTTCCGAAGCTTCACTTTGATGGATTCCGCGACATCGGAAGGTTCGAATCCGTCTTCAACGAGGGCCGCTATAGCAGTAACCTCGTCCGCGCTTCTATTTAGAAGGCGGGCGCACTCCTCCCTCGGAACAGTGAACCTCTGGTCATGGGCTGGATTCCCCGCCCTTTTATGCAAGCCCACAACTTCAAAGCACTCACCCTTGAAGTAAACGCAGTCCCCCCTCTTGACGGGTTTCTCGAAGGAGTCGCCGTTCCACAAACTGTATCCTGCCACAACCTTCTTTGTATCACCTTTCTGAAGCATCCTACCCTGCTCGATAAGGAAGAAGTCGAGTGATTCCAAATATTCTAAGGTGTCGGGGTCTGTGGAAATACATATTAAGTTCTCATACTTGTCTTCACCAGCAAAGGTTACTCGCTCAGTCAGCTGGAGCATTCCCCCAGCCAGG
>AQSC01000054.1 GCA_000402775.1 Euryarchaeota archaeon SCGC AAA252-I15
CAACGTTGAAGGTGAGTAATAATCCTTCAAAGATTGACTTTATCTCCGAGAAGTTGGTTTTCGCATGTGAAAGAAGGCATGCGACATTTTTTCCGTTGCCTCCCTTGGATTGGACGACGTCCCCAACCTCAAATATTTTTTGAGGGAACTCCCGAGTCTTGTTCTTGGCAAGGACGGTCATAAGGGAAGGCGTAAGCCAGCTACGGCAAACAGAGTGCTCGATTGACGCAGGGTTTTCGGTTTCAACCACATCTTTTTGCGGGAACTCCATTTTCGTGAATAGGTTTTCTTTGTTTGTGAGTATGAGAGTCATGACTTCGGTAAATCCCAAGCCCACTAGCGCATCCCGCATAAGAGTTGAGTATTTTTCGGTCGGATCCTCCCGAGCTTTAAGATGTATGTTTATGTCTTGGGGATTGAAGTTGTGGTATCCGTATGCAATGGCCACGTCCTCGACCAAGTCCATTGGATGGAGGACGTCTGTGCGGTAGGCGGGGACGGAGACGGATAAAACACCGTTTTTTTCCTCCACCCCAAACCTCATTTTTTCTAGAAGATTGGTTACCTGTGAAACACTCAAGTCTAAACCGAGCAGACTGTTCACGTAGCCGCAATCGAGCGCCATCTTCCGGGGGCTTAAATCAGGCCTTCTCATACCATGATGATTAGGTTTTTATTGTATTTAAGGCTAGATTATGTGGGTTGTCCCGATAACCCAGAGCATCATGAATAAGGTCATTAGAAAGAGTGATGTTCCTACTAGTGATTTCTCCCATTTTTTGTTTTCAGATGCTTTCGCTAGAAACAGGTATATTGGAAAGACTACTAGTGTGAACCTTGGCATGGAAAATATTTTTTTAGTGATTACGGGCATAAGGATTGTGTATGAACTGTATAAGATATAGCTTGGCCGAAACTTCCATTTAAACATGTAGGATAAAGCTAGCGCGGAAAAGATTACAAAGCTTAAGCGGCTCCATGCGTCTGGAGAGCTCATGAAAATGAGAAATATTTCAATTGAATGGATTATTGGATTGGCAAACCCTGTCGTGAAAAGCATTTTTTGGGTGTTTAGAAAGGATAGGGGATCCCCTGTTAGAGTGTAGAGGTATGTGAAAAAGATTAATGGACCGAATGGTATGAGAAGCAGGTACAGCCCACTTTTTCTTCTTGTTTTTTTGGAGTGAGCGTATTCCCACATTAGAGGTATTACAATCAATACGCCTAATGGTCTGGTGATTGCTGACAAGAATCCGAGCATTCCTGCGAGGGGCCACCTGTTTTTTCTCGCATAGTAGAAGGAGGATATTGTGAGCGCGAGGAATAGTGATTCCGTGAAGAATCCGGATAGAATAAAGTTTACTGGATACACTAGCGCGAACAATACTGCGGTGAGGGCTGTTTTTTCCGAGTAGTCGAGTGCTGCGAGTTTGTAGAGGAAGAGTAGTGCTATCAGGTAGAATAAGTTTGATAAGATAACTCCTGCCAGTAGATTGTCGTTTAAGGGGTTTCCCAGAACTTTTACTAGCAGTGGATACAGGGGGAAGAATGCTTTGTTGGCTTCGAGATCGATTCCTTCGTCAACGACGTATCCAGGATACTTTGAAGAGTCTGCAACGTACCCTAAGTCCACGATTGACAGGTACCATCCAGAATCCCATCGCGCGTAAAGGTTTACTAGGGGATGGCTTTGCGTAGCCTGCCAGGCCAGTTCTGGTTCATAGTACGGGCTTATCGATTCGACCGCGGCAAATCCTATTACTGTGAGATATATTCTCGTGACTATGAAAAACAATATGATTTTTTTGTAAACTGACTTGTCCATGATTTTATTTCTTTTGATTCAAGTTATTTTAACAAATGAAACCCGAGAAAATCCTGTGCGTGATCCTATTGCTTCAGGGATTACTCCTTTTCACAAACCTTCCCGACTTGCCACACTACTTTTGGGATGACGGAATCAACATGGAATTGTCTTGGAATCTTGCAAACGGCGAGATGAGATTATACTCTATCATCTACCCGTTCATACCCCACCCCCCGTTTTTTTTCGCAGTAGTGGGATTGTTTCTAAAGATTTTCGGGGATGAAGTGTTAGTCCTTCGATCAATCACAGCCTTCCAGAGTATTCTGACAACAATTTTTTTGTACTACACCGGGAAAACCCTTTCAGGACCGAAAGTCGGCCTTACGGCTAGTTTATTCTACGCGGTCTACCCGGAGAATATTTATTGGACGAGAGTCGGGTTCGCAAACTCCCAGCTAATGCTGCTTTCCATAATTGCACTATACTTTTTCGTAAGAGGGGGAAGGCTTAGGATTCTCTCGTATCTCTCAGTTTCACTTGCATTGTTAACGGAATTTACTGCTGTTGCACTTTTAATCTCAGTTCTCGGGATTTTGCTTGTGAGAGGTGAGAGGAGAGAGGCGTTCAAGGCGTTTTACATCTCAATAAGTCTTCCCGCAATTACTTACATCCTAATCTTGTTTTCAACAGCCGGTGGCGCACTGTTATTCGATTTGAAGTATGCTTTAGAGAGGTTCGCACCCACCATAGTCATTTTCGCCCTCTCATTCGGATTTATTGCATTAATCTATTCATCAAGGAGAAGGCTTGGGATTTTTCTTAAAGCATATTACGATAAATTGCTGGTTATTGTAGTCAAAGACATTAAGTTTACTTTCGGAAAGTATTCAAACTGGATTCTCCGGCAAAGCCGATTCAATTTAGTCGTATTAATAAACCTGATTCTGGCAGTAAGGACTCTAACACCCTACTCCGACGACCTATTGTTTAAGGGATACGACATCATATTCTTCGACTACTACTGGATTGGAATACTAGGCCTATTCCTGATAAAAGATGTTGCACCCCTGTATTTTTTCACACCCCTATTCCTCCTCACACTAGCAATCGGGAGAACAGACCACCTGATACTTCCCGCATACCCTTACTTCGCTTTAGGGCTTTCAGTCCTTCTGCTGAGAGTTTACTCGAAATTAGTCGAATTTTTCGGAACTAATCGAAACCGGATTGTGACTCTGTTCATTTTAGTATACTATCCTTTCGCAATACTTTTCATTTATGATGTTAATTCATTCGTCTTAGGTCGTGGGCTTGAAAGGGAAGACTTGGAAGGATTAGAGGAGATTACCAAATACCTCAATGCCAACACCCAACAGGATGACGTTGTGCTTTCAACCAGCCACATTTCACGGCAGATTAATGCCCAAGGCACTGAATTATTCCAGGGACTCGCTGCTGAAGGAATTAGTGTGTCATACTTTGGAAGAAAACTTCCTGCTTCACGTTTCGCATACAATAGTTCATATCTTACGGCAAAGTATATTGTTTTGCCTGAAGGAGTGCTCGATTGGATTTACAAAGAGGAATCAATGACTGAGTTCTCAACACAATTAGATAAGTGGCCTGTAGGCTATCGGAGAGGGGATTTTGTTTTCTACAGGAATCCTAACTTAAAGTAGTAGTCCACTGTAAAATACAAACCAAATCCAAAAAATCAGAAAAAGGATTAATCCCGCAAACCAGATTTTATCCTGCTTAGACACGTCATCCCGTATTTTAAGTTCCATGATAAATAGTATATTATAATTTTATAATATTATATTAATATGGAAAAAAAGGATAAGGATAAAAAAGAATACAGCACACAACGAGTTGACTTGGAAACAGTCACGTTAATCAAGAGCCTCAACATATACTTCGCTAAAAGAGGCGTTAGGATGAGGCAAAGCGATCTTATCAACGCGGCCTTCAGATTCATAAAAACGAGGGAATGGGAATTCATTGAGTTCGTGGAATCGAGAAAAATTGAGGATCATGAGAAGTTAATTGACACGGTTTCAAGGGTCATTTCGAAGCCGTGGTTCCCCTACGGTAATTACGGGGGGTGAAGATTAATCCGGGTGAAAACCAAGGAGAAGCCCCTAGTCATACGGAAAAAATCGTTATAAAATTATAATTTGTATTTTTAAATGACTGATAGCAATATTTAACAATATTTTACCCTAAAAATAAGAGGTGAGTTAAAACATGAAAAAAATGTTGCCGTTAGTAGGCATTCTGTTGTTAGCCTCCTTCGTGGTGGCTACTGAGGCGACCGTGGGAACATGGAGCGAAACAACAGCACAGCAAATATGTTCTATAGTGAACAATATTCGCTGGCTTCTGGAGATGATTGCCGGAGCTGTTGCGACCTTGGTTATCGTTATTAACGGTATCAAGTGGATCGGATCCTCAGACGACCCTGGAGCGAGAAAGCAAGCCAAAGAGGGTATTGTGCACGCCGTGGTCGGACTAGTGATCGTATTGATAGCAGTAGAAGTTGTATCCTTAATATACAGCCAACAGTGCGGTTAAAAGTAAACTGCCCTGGGCTTTTCCAGCCCAGGGAAAAATTTTTTTTTAATACTGGTAGTATCTTTGGACTACTTTCTCAGAAGCCTTCATCTGAAGGTATTCGACCGGCGCATAGTCGTCAGTCAAAACGGATGCGCCAGTAAGGTTTAGGTCATCAAACATCAGGTTTGCTGAATATGTCTTCCAGTCGACTATTGGGTTTTCGGGAAGCGTCCTTAAAAGAATGCGCAAATCTTCTTTCCCGATGCATTCACTGGAATCCATCCCGATTATAATAATGTTTTGGAGCTCCTCCAATTCCCCGCTCATCGGAAGAATGTGAACGCATGAGAATTGCCCTCTACAAGTCTTTGCGAAATTTTTGAAAAAATGCGAGTACTGACCATCAATGGATGCTATTACGTTAGCGGCGAAAATGCCTTCCTCATTCAAGTGGTCTTTTATCCCGCCAAGCATCTCAGTCGTTGTTAAGTGAGGGGGTGTTGAGGGGTCGGATGTGAATGCGTCCAGGATTATCAGGTCGTATTTTTTCTGGGAGTTCGTTAAAAAAAATCGCGCGTCATCGAGGTAGAACCTTAATTTTTCACTTTCAACGAAACCGAAGTATTCGCTTGCAACCCTAGCTACCTCAGAGTCTATGTCCACAGTATCGACACGCACATCAGGATAGTGTTTAATAAGGCTTGATTGAGTAATACCCGCTCCAGTACCTAAAGATAGGACGTCCCGTATGTCTTCTCTCAATGTAAAAGGAACCTGGAAGAAATAGGAGTAGGGGTAGATGCTTTCATTGGTGTCTAAGAACATTCCTCCTTGGAGTCCGATATCAAGGTGTAGGTTTCTCAGATTGCGGCCCCACTTTTCCCCATCCCTCACCGTGATGTGATAGTAGGGGGTGTCGTGACTGTAAACGAGTCCAGCCGAGTCTAATGCCTCGCTTTTTGGGGCAATATATATTATTATCATTACCATGATTCCGATTGAAGCGAGAACTTTGATTTTGTTTTGTATTGATAGGATTATTGACGCTGAGAAAAGTAAGAGTGCGACAAGATATAGAATTGATTTCACGCCAATCAACGGGATTAATACGAATCCTGTGAGGAAAGTCCCTATGATGCTTCCGAATGTTGATATTGCGTATAAGTTTCCGGCGGTTTTACCTAAAACCCCGAGTTTTTTAGTCTCGAGTTTGACTGCGTAGGGGGATACTACACCCAGGAGAATGCTTGGGATTGAAAGTAGTATTAGTGAGGCTGTTATTGAGCCGAATTTCAATCCAAAAAGTGTTGATAATAGGAGGATTGGCGTGGAGATTGCGGGTATGAAGCAGACTGCTAGTCCAGCGTATAATAGGATTTGTGAAAGCTTTTCGATTGAAGGTTCCTTGTCTGCAAGCCGTCCCCCAAAGTAGTATCCAAGGCTGAGTGATGCGAGGACTACCCCAATTATTGAGGTCCATACGAAAATCGAGTTTCCAAAGTAGGGTGCAATCAACCTGCTGCCGAGTATCTCGATTATCATGACCGCCATCCCTGAAATAAAAACCGCCGCCTTCAGCTTCACTTTTTAATTATTTAGAGGGATTAAACTAATAAACTATGTGAATGAAAGGAGTATACATTCCTCGAAACTGCAACAGGAAAATGAGATTGCTTGCCTTATCAGTCATAGTAGTTTTATTTTCCTTATCTTTGAACGCCTACAGCCAAGGATGGGAATCTGAGAAGAGTGCTTTAGGATCTATTGTCAGTGCAGTGTGGAGCTGGACTGGTGGATTACTAATTAAAATAATGAACTTAGTTGCCGAACAGATTTATGCCTTCATCACATTCCTCCTTGAGCCTGTCGTTGAAATGTTGTTATGGCTGGTTGGATGGTCTTTAAGGCTGAATCCCACGATTTACCCCTTTGATGAGGGTAATCCCGCAGTCTCCAACCTTATTAAAACAATGTTGAAGTTGCTTATCCCATTTTATGGAATACTCCTCCTTCTGATCGCGATTTACATAGTCTATGTTTCAATATCCCCCAGCGACCGGGCATTGGCTAAGTCACAGTTTAACAAGGTTTTGATGAGCATGTTCTTAGTTTCTATTTCCCCGCCCCTCTTTCAGTTGCTGTTGGATATTGAATTGGATATGGTCAAAACCATATGGAATATTGTCGAGGATGATTGGTCGGATAAGGTGGTTAACGGCGTCGTAGTGGCTTTCCTAGGCCCCCAAGCCCCAGTCATGGGTTGGTTGCCGGTCATAATCTCCGTTCTCGGACTTGCAATCCTAGCCGTCAGGTATTTGGTAGTCCAATTACTAGCTATTTTCTTCCCGCTCTCATTCTTCCTTTTTTTCTTCGACTACACCCGAACTTTAGGAGCTAACCTTCTTCGGACCACAATACTTTGGATTTTCATGCCCGTCGCCCAGGCCTTAGTGCTGGCAATAACAGTTATCGCCTTGACTGGTGGGGGAGTTCCAGACCACTTCCTAGCTCACGGTTTGGTCGTTTTGGCGGGGATGACCGCTTTCGCTGTTTCGGGCTTGATGGTGACTGGAATGCTCAAGTGGGTTGGAGGCATAACAGCCGCGATGGGGGCTGCACGGGGAGGCACGTTTTCAGGCGCCATGCTTCAAAGCGTCGGCCAAGTTGGGATGGGCTTCGGACCTGATTCCATTGTTGCAGGTGCCGCTCAGGTGGGTTACTTGAGGGCCGGACAGACTACTCCGGGTATGAGTGGTATTTGGGGTAGGATGTGGGGTGGTGTCAAGGAGACTGTGAAGCCTTACGGTGAGATTGGAAGAGGTGTGAGTAGCGGTTATCGCAAGGCAGGTGGTATTCGCAAATTAGGGATTTTAGGTGCTGTCGGTGGATTTTTCACAGGGTCAGCCCGCGCTTATGGTAGTGGTATGGCAAGAACGGGAGGGAATATTGCCCGGGGCGCGAGGGAGAGTTACCACGGGTATAAGACGGGGACCAGGATTCCAAAACACCCTGACAAGGCTTCCGGCGGCGGGGCTGGAGGCACTGGAGGAGGGGGAGGAGAGGGCTCTGACGTGACAGCCACAACTTCCGTGCCTGAGGCTCCTGATTTTAGGAGTGGTGGAGGTATGGCTGGTAACGTCCCGGATGAATGGCGTTATGGTAAGGGAGGTTCCACGGGTATGAAACAGCTACATGGCCGAGACTTAAGCTACCCAACTCATTGGTGGAGTGAACACGTAGCCCCCATGCTCGTCGACAGTCGTGCGGTTATGAGGGCTGTGGACAGGGGCACTTCGCAAGGGCTTAGAGGTATGTCTCTTTTGCATTACGCTATGGAGCTTGCAAAAACTCCCGGCGCTTCTAAGATGGCGATTGCAGGCGCATTCATAAGGGGTGTTAGGGGTGTTGGCTTCGCTTTAATGCCTATTAGTCCTTTTGAGCCTATTCGCCAGATAGGGGCTTTTATTGTTGGTACGAGCGCCATGCTTCTGCCTCCTGGCACTCGTTGGGTGGGTTATCAGGTTGGTAATCGGATGATGGGTATGGGCTTCAGGCAAGTCCATGGGAGGAGTAGAGCAGGGAGGAAGCTTTGGGGAATAACGGGGAGGGGTGGAATAGCGAAGAAGGCTTTGAATGCTGGTAAAACGCTTGCCGAGATTGAAGACCTTGAAAAAGAGCGGCTAACTGCGACTGGCGGAAGGCTTGCTGAGATTGACGCGAGGTTGGTTAAACTTACGGGAGTTGATGGAACCGCTGTACCCGCTAATGTTATTACGGGAGTTGATGGAACCGCTGTACCCGCTAATGTTAACAAGAGGAATGATGTGAAAGCGCATTATAGAGCCAAGCGAGATACGCACGTGCGCGCTATTAGTGGGACGTTGGATGCTTTGCGGGAGGGGACTGATATTTTAAATGAGAGGGATCCCAACTACGTGCAGGCGTGTTTGACTAGCTTGGAAAACAATTATTCCAGCAAGGATGAGCGGCAGGACATCTTCAAGTTGGTTTTGGCGGATTCCCAGTCTTTAAGCGAAGGTAAGGGTTATGAAGCGCATCCTGGAACCGAGCTTGTCAGGGATTTACAGTCGAGGGTGGGGGATAAGAGGCAGGAGATAGCAGATGCTTCACTTGGGGCAAGGACTTTTGACCAAGTGTCTGAGCAGGAGGCTTGGAGTGAAATCTTTTCCGAGGAGATCTTTGACGTTGACGACGATAAGTTCAAGAAAGAGGTTTCCAGGAGAAAGCGTGCCGGAACCTTAAGTAGTGAGGCCGCTAAAGAATGGAGGAAAAAGAGGGAAAGCCTTCTAACGCATTTCAGAGCCCACCGGATAGGTCATAGGAACCCTGAAACAGTCCCAATGAAAAAGAGGGAGTCGGCTCAGGCAAGTAAGTCGGAGGAGGATGAGGAGGAAAAGAAGTTGTATAGAGCGAAACCTCTTGACAATGCTGTTGCTTTTACCGAGATGGGGGATTACGCCTCAAGGGCTTTCACCGACAGAGGGCTTGCCGGATACGTGCAGCTTAACGCCCAAGAGATTGCGGCAGCCACCCAGATGGAGCGCATCCTCGACCCTCAGACGGGTGCCATGAGCTTGACCATGGACTTGGAGAGGACTGAAAGCGGGGCCATGCTCTTAAACCAGGAAGACTACTCTTACTTGAGGCAGAGGATGGCTTACGAAGGAGGCCAAGTTGAGAGAGTGAGAATAGAGCCGATTTTAAGGGGGGGCGCTGCGAAGAAGATAAAGGAACATGAAGCTGCGGGTAGACACGATGAAGCCCAGCGGATGAGGGAGAACCCAGATAATTGGGCTACCGACAGCGAGGGGAAGGTCATGGTCAGAAACGTCGCAACACTCCCAACATCATTCGAGCATAGTGATACCTTGCTTAACAGAAACACGACTTACGGGACTTTTCAGTCGGAGTTGCTGCATGCAGCTGAAGACCCGCTTTACCAGTCGATCGGCAAGCACGGGGGAAGAAACGCACAGATAAGCTTTACCGACGGACTAAGAAGATCGCACAGTTTCGACAGGGACGATCTCGTTCAGGAAAGGGATGCGAGCGGCAACCTGGTTTACGGATTCAGGGTTAAGGGAGAGCAAGTGGGGGAAACGTTCAGTGACTTCAGGGATGAGGCAAATCAGAGGAGGAAGGCGGGTCGTCACAGTGAAGCTGTGGATTTGGATCATCGGGCTGACCGCATTAGGGAGGGTAAAGGTTTCATAGCCTTGTCAGATCTTGCCGGCCACTATGATGAGAATGCTGCAAGCGGGGCTGGAGAGTATACTTATGGGGGACAGTACACTCCCACTACGGCAGGCGTCGTGCATATTGAAAGTCCAGCTCACGCCCGAAAATTCGTTGAAAATAATTCAACCTACTTTGGAGGAACTAGTGATACAGTACACCTTAGGGGGGCGGGAGTCTTGACTGAAAACTACACTATGGGGGATACTGTTGAAGTGTGGGATCCCGCAACTCAGTCAAGAAGTCTCCCAACGATTGTGGACGACGCGTTCCTAACGGAGAGGGGGAAGCAGCTTGAAGCCATGAAGAAGTTGGGCGTCTACATAGACTCTGACGAAGCTGGCGCGCTCGTGCAAAAAGGATTGTCAGGATCCAGGGTGAACGACTTTCTCATGCGCTACGCAGACCACGCGGCAAGCCTTCCCGAAGCCATGCGACCTAAGGCGATTAAATTCGACTACGACAAGAGAGATGCAAATCCGTATGCAATAGAAAAGACAACCGGGACTCTAGTACTCAATGCAGGAAGCAAAATGCTTCAGGATGACATTTCTCAGGGGGATGTTTCACCTGATAAAAGCGTCATACCCGCGTTAGGTCACGAGGGAGGGCACCTGCTAGTAAGCTGGGCGGCCTCGGGAACCGGCTCCCGAAAGCAGGTGACGACGGCAGAAGACATGTATGAAAAAATAATAATCTCTAGGGAAAGACTCGACGAAACGATTATTGAAGGTGGAAATGCAGCCGTCGCAAGTGGAAGAGCTATGATACGACGCTCGGGATTTAACCCGACAGACGCGGGAATGGCAGTAGACGAGACTTTAGCCTCAATCACTGAGCTTGGACGACACTCTCAAAACCAGGTGAAGATTGCTAGCAACACAACATTAACCCCTGCAGAGCAGACCGCGCAATTAGAGGCAGCAAGAACTGAAGAATTGGCCTACATCAGAACCCAGACGAAGGCTTTGCAAGAGGCCACAAACATCTATGCCGAAAGAGCAATCAATCCGAATGGAAGTGTTTCTGATAACGATACGGCAAACATGGCCCAGGCGGCAGCAATTGCAAAGGAGCTTAAAAGGCGCGCCCGAGGATTAGACGCTGCATTGGGGACTACAGATTCAGCGGCAGTGAGGGCAAGTGTTGAAGCGTTGACTGGGACTGCATCAGCCCCAGATAAGATGACGATGGACGAAGCCTTCCGTGCGGCGGGACACGACTTTTCAGCCCCGTCAATGGGAGGGGAGACTCGCAGAGTATTCGAACTATATACTGGATTGCGGAAAATGGTTTCGACTCCAGTAGCACCCGGAAGGAGGGTGACGTAAAAATGGAAGATAAAAAATACACGGCAAAACTCCCGTTAAGCAGGAGAGAGCAGGAAGTAGTGAAGGGTTTTGCAGAAAACTGGCTTGCAAGACACAACTTGAATGAATATGACGCACGGCAGAAAATCTATGAGACTATTGTAAAGCACAAGTACAAGGACTACACCTTAAGGGGTCAAAGGCTTACGAGAACTCCCATGTGGAACGTAACGTTCGGAAAAAACCTTTGCCCCACATGCAACAGCGACGAACAGATATTCAAGGAAAAAGATTTGTCGTATCTGAACGAAGACGGGGAAAATTTAAAGTGCGGTAAATGCGAGTTCAAAATCGGGAAAACCCTCTGGGCGGAAGGGAGGAAGGCAAACGAAACCGAAAAAAAGATTCGCGAAGACGATAAAATATTCTCCGAAAAAATAGGGAAATTCAACATCCCAAAGGAAAGATTGGACGAACTCGCAAAAAAAGGAATTATGGAAGCTCAAAGAGCTTCAAGGATTCGAAAATCCCAAGATGAACAAGATTAAGGTTTACATCGTAGTTTTGGCTTTGATTTCCTTCACTTTAGTTCAGGTTGGGGCGACGATCCCGATTCAATCCCAGTCAAACACTTGGAAGTTTTTTTCCAGCCTAATGGCGCACATGATACCCTGGCTTGAATGGGAGATGGACGTCCTTTTAGGATGGATCATCATGAACCCCACAATATACTGTTGGGACAGTACTGGAAACTGTGAAGTGTCGGCGGGAATAGACGCCCTACTCCCGTATTTCAATAGCATACTAATACCTTTATACATTTCCGCAGTGCTTTTCACAGCACTCTATTACATCGTCAAGTCCACGAATCCGAGAGGAAGGGCGAGGGCTAAGGCAATGCTTTCCAAGCTGTTGTTCAGCATGATATTGGTCGCCATGGCACCCATAATCTACCAAACGCTTCTTGACTTGTCCTCAGCACTGGTGGATGCGGTTTATAACAGCAATGCGACCACGCTGGGGGATTTAAACACCATGACTGAAGCAGCTACTGGAGGTGAAGTATTTGGCGTGTGCTGTGTTTATATCATTATGTTGAGTATTCTTGGTTGGACCATCCTCATGGTTGGATTAAGATATTTCTTTGTAGTAGCATATGCCGCTGTTTTTCCAATACTCATCTTCCTTTATTTCTTCGACTTAACGCGCAGTTGGGGTAGAAAATACATTAAAGAGGCAGTAAACTGGATTTTCACACCAGTAGTTCAAATCCTATGGCTCGTATTTACTTTAAGCGCAATGAATTCTGTCGGACCCATGCTAATCCATTGGCAGCCGGCAGTTTTCGGCCCCCCAATTATGAGTGCTGTCATCGCTTGGGGCATGACGATGGTTGGCTTGATAATGGTTGGGGCAACACCGCTTACGATGAACCATTTAATGAACATGGTTGGTGGGGGGATATTCGCTGCAGGAGTTGCGTCAAACAACACGTGGATTACAGGTCTTGGGGGATTGCTTCAAGGCAGGCAAGATGCCGCACTGCACGCAGCGAAAAGTGTGCTAACAAGGGCTATCCCGGAGGCAAGCATGATCGCGGGACTGCAGTCTGGTGGATACGGGGCAGGGTTGGGAAGACGAGGTGGCGCATTCAGCCCTTCAACTGTTTCAAGGCTTTCTGGAGGAGCTGTTGGAGGGGCCGGACCATCTGAAGGTGATGCGGGAGCTGGGTTTTCAAGTCCGGGCAGTCCTAAGCGAGGTGGAGGTAAGAAGCATAAGAGTTCTGAGGCTGGGCGGGCGGCTAAAAGAGAGGTTGAAGCTATGCGTGAGCAAGCTGAAGGGCCTACAGAGTCGGGGTGGTCGGCTGGGAAGGCACCAGCTAGAAGTGACAGGTACAAGGGGGCTGCGGACAGAAGCCTTCAAGCACACATGAAAGAGGATACTACCGGCAGGGTCATACCCCAGATGAGGGGTGCTAAAGGGAAAAGATACGGAGCTTCGGGTAAAACTTACGGGGCTTCAGGTAAAACTGCTTCTTCCGCGCCGGCGGGTGAAGGGGGAGTTAGACAATCAAAAACCTCTTACCCTATTGCAAGATCCTTAAATCCTGTTTCCCCAAACGTTGGGCCTATTAAAGGCCGTGCGAGAACTGATTTTAAATCGATTGCTAAGAAAGAAGCTGAAGACCAGGTCGCTAAGGCGAAAAAGGATGCTGAAGGTAGGGTTAAAAAAGCGGAACAAGACATTGCCCGAGATAAGTTTAGGAGGAAGATGCAACGTATCGGAGAGAGGGCTTCCGAGGAGGGTGATCTACTCCGGGAGAAAAAGAAACCACTGAAGAAGCGTAAAAAGAAAAGGTAATCTAAAATGGATGATGAAAAACCCAAGGACGTAAAGGACGGTGAGAAAAGCATTGAAGAGAAGAGACTTGAAATGCTTGAGAGGGGAGGCCCCATAATAACTGAAAAACAAAAGGATTTCGACGAATCAAACATCAAGAAGGTTTTGAAGATAGAGGCTTTCGGCGAATTTAAAAAAGGGGGGAAGAAGCCCGACCCCGTTGAGATTTCCGAAATCGGCCTTAAAGAAGAGATTGTGGAAGTTCAGTTAGACCAGGCTCTTGAGGAAGCCCAGCGCATGCAACAAGATGGCGTTCCAGACAATACGATAGTTAGTATGAGAGTCCCAGAGGAGCATGGAAGACTAAGCAGGGAAAAACGCACTACCCTGGGAGAGCTTCTTGAACCCGAGACGAAAAAGATGCTGAGAAAGGAATTCGAATCTGGAGGATTCTTAATCTTTGGCGGGGGTGGAGGATCCGGAGGCCCTGAGGGAAGCGGGTTTCGGGCCGAGCATGCCGCAAGCACGCTATTCAAGCTTGCCGGGAAAATTTCAGAGGATGCTTTCGAGCATCCGAAAAAACGTAGGAGTTACGCGAAAGCTGTGGCAGACATTGTTGATTCAGTAAAATCCTTCATGACTACTGGTTTAGAGGAGGAGGGTGGGGGAGCGCAAACCACTGCAGGCCTTTTTGGGGGGTCATACTCGCGCAGGGAGGCTCTTAAACCGTTCAAAGGTCCCATGTGGTATAATATGGGTGAATCAAGCAAGCTTGCGGCCTTGTGGTGGATGGATAACGTAAAATTCAGGGGACAATACTCTTATGCGGGAGAATACTTAGGCCACCAGTGGGCTCCCATCAAGGCATGGAAGAAAATTGAGGATGCTAGGAGAAACAAGAAGAAATACACAAAACTGGAGAAACTACTTGACATATTCTTCATAAACATTGAAGACGTCTTCGAAATCGACAAACTCTCAGCCCAAGAAATATTCGACCTAGAAGACTACGACCGGGAACACCCCACCGAAAAACAATACAGGGCGATGATAAAGCTCATGAAGGAGGAAGGCTACGTGGAGGAGAGACAGTTTATAAGCTCTGTAAAGATTGCGAAATCCTTCCAGCCGAGCGACGTCTACTACGGGAGATGATTTTTTTATTTGGGTTGTGGGAGTACCTGTTTTACTGGCTCGTTACTGTCAACTGGAACGTAAATTAGGTTATGAAATCTGTATCGGTCGCTTAGGGTTGGCACATTCAGCATCCTGTGATCGTGGATTAACCCGTCATCACCTTCGACAAGCGTGTCTCGGAATAGATAGCCTGTCATGTTTACGGGCCTGCCCATTAAACCGTGGGAGAGAGTTTCCTCTGCCCTTTCACGGTCATCATGGTGGAGGGGGTTCGGATTCCCGGGTCTTTTTTTTGTAAAGAAACCGTTCCTGTCAAAGACGAGGTAACAGTAGAAGCCTTCGACAGGTTCTTGCGCGGGTTCTCCCTGGGAAACGGCTGAAGCGGGATTATCATAGGCTTTCGGATAGATTACCAATACTCCCTCAAGTGATGTGTAATCTTGGGTGAGTGCCTCCGCCTTTTCCCTGACACTCGAAAACCCATTGTTAGTGAGACTTGCCACCGCCTCAGCATCATCAGCAAGGCTCGGAAATGACGCCTTCACACTAAGAGGGTGAGTGCCGGAATGGACCTGACCGTTTAACGCAGGCCACTTAGGCCTCTTTTCAAAACCATGTTAATATAATGGAACCAGTAGTGTAAAAAAAAACCCCAAGCAAGTTCGTATTTATAATTCCTCAAAATAAATACTTATTGGTAAACCATGCCATACGCCATACCCCAAAACGTCCATTACGAAGAAAAGATTTTAGGGCCGTTCACTTTAAAGGAATCAGTGTACGTCGGCATTGGAGGAGGTATTGCATTGTACGTCTACCTCAATGAAACCTTACCAATGCCTGTTAAAGTCATGATTATCGGCGTAGTAGGTTTGATAACAATCGGATTTGCCAAATTCAATCTAGACAGACTAATCAAGAACTACTTTAATTTTTTCAGGGCCAAAAAAACAATGTCCTGGCTTTCACCTGCAGCCAGGGAAATAATGGATATAAAGTCTATTAAGGGAAACTCAGTATACCTTAAAGATGGTCGAATATTAGGGGTCATCAGGGTCAAGCCCATAAACTTTGCTGTAATGAGCGAGCAAGACAGGGATACGGTCATCTACGGTTTTCTGAACTTCCTGAATGCTTTAACTTACCCCATACAAATTGCCATGAGGTCTGTTAACCTTGATTTGAACGATTATCTCAGGCACATCAAGAGGAAGATTACTAAACGTGACGACAAGGTCGCGTTAGCCTACTTCGAGCACTTTGAGGATTATATGAAGCAATACATTTCCCAAAACAAGATTTGTGACCGGCTCTTCTACATCATCGTTCCGGGTGAGGTTAAGGGAGATGAGAAACAAATCATTGAAAACCTTGAAACCAGGTGCGAGAATATTCAGGCAACACTTTCACTTTCAGGCATCGTATCCGACAGGCTGAGTAAGGGGCAGCTTACAAACTTCTACTCCTCATACTTCACCGACACCTTTGAAGTTGCTGAAAGCTTTATAAGCCCGATTACCATGTATCGCATGATGTGGAAGGAGTCGCCGCAACATATGAGGGAGAGGAGACTTAAGGAGGCCAAATCAAGGTCTTCGGAAAAAACTGTACAACCCAAGGAGGAAGCACCAGCACAGAAAACTTGAAATGAACTTGGATTTCCTACCCTTCGGAAAAAAGAAGACGCAAGAAAAAAAGGCTGAAAGCCTGAACATGAAGGAGTATGAGGACAAGCTAATCGAATACCTGACTTCACCCTCAATGATCATACACCATCCTAAAGACGTTCAAATCAACAAGTACCACCAAGTGATTTGCGCGATAAACTACCCTAGGCTCGTTGATCCCGGGTGGCTGACAAGGCTCATCGAAATAAACTTGGACTTCGACCTCGCCATCCACATAACACCATATTCCGTCGACTCTACCATAAAGCTTCTCGAAAACGAGATTAAAAAACAGAAAACAGACCTCTACGCCCTTGAGATTTCTGGGAAGCTCATACCTCAAGCGTTAATCCAGCAGCATCAGGACACCATGGCTCTTCTAAACCTGGTTCAGGAGGGTACGGAGAAGATGTTTGACATGAGCCTTTACCTTGACGTTAAGGCGTTTACCAAGGAAGAACTTGAGAAGTCGGCTAAGCAGGTTATGTCGACGATGAACTCTATCATGATCATCCCAAAGATCCCTGCCCTCGAGATGCTGAAGGCTGTGAAATCAACCTTGCCAATCGCAAAAGACGAGTTGAAGATAACCAGGAACATCACGTCCTCTGCCGCCGCAGCCTGTTTCCCCTTCGCGATCACTTCTCTTGAACAGCATACTTCAGGGATTCTTATTGGATTCAACGAGATAAACAGCATCCCAATCATAATAGATCCCTTCGAGCTTTCCAACCCCAACATTCTGGTTTTAGGGACTTCGGGTGGTGGGAAAAGTTTCGGGATAAAATTGTTCATTATGAGGGAGCTTATGGAGGGTACTGACGTGAACATTATTGACCCTCAGTCAGAGTACGGCGAGCTTGTTAATACTTTCGACGGGAAGGTTATTCGGATTGCACCCGACTCTACGAGTGTTATTAATCCCTTTGACTTGTTGGATCAGAGTCTTGACGAGAAGAAGCTTTCGCTTCTCGCGTTCTTCAGGGTCTTGTTGGGGGAGCTTACTGAGGCGCAGGCGGCAATACTGGATGAGGCTATAGAGCACGTCTATGAGGATAAGGGCATAACCCAGGATCCTAAGACTTGGAGTAATACTCCCCCTCTTCTCGAAGACTTGTACAATGAGGCTTTACCTTTAACAAGGTCGAGTAAGGAGATGATTTACAAGCCTGCTTGGGCTATTGTAAACCGGACGAAACCTTATGTTTTCGGTCCCATGAGGTTTCTGAACCAGCACACCCGCATGGACATCGACAAGAAGATTGTTTCCTTTGACATAAGGGATGCGCCGGACGTCGGAAAGGGCGTTATCATGTTTTCAGTGTTGGAGTACGTTTACACTCAGATGAAGAAGTCTAAAACCCGCAAAATCCTTGTTATTGACGAGGCTTGGACCGTACTGTCTGCGGGAGAGCAGGCTGAGTACGTTCTCAAGATAGTTAAGACTTGCCGTAAATTCAATCTAGGTTTGATATTGATTACTCAGGACGTTGAGGATATCCTCACGACGAGGGCGGGGCGGGCTGTTCTCACGAACACGGCGACAAAGCTTCTTTTAAAGCAGGATGTTGCCGTGGTAGACCAGATTGTCGACCAATTCAACTTGAACACTGCTGAACAAAGATTCTTATCTATTGCTACGATGGGCAGAGCACTTCTTATCGCAGAGAACACGAGGATTCCGATCTTCATCCAAGCCTCGCCCGAGGAATACAGGCTTATTACAACCAAGCCTGACGAGCTTATCAACAGGCCAACTCAAATCATTGAGAAACCTTCCGGTGATGCGGTTCAGACTGAATTCGACTTGAGCAAGAAAGTGCAGAATAAGGCGCTTTTAAGCGACGAGCAGATTATCTTCCTCGAAAAAAGAGGTTTTGAGGAGGTTAGGGTTGTTACATTGCAGGGTAAGAGTGAATTATTTTTAATCGTTAACAATAGTGGTGAGACGGACGAGCATTTTGTGTTACAACAGATGATTTTCGATGAGGTTAGGAGTTTCACCGACCAGGCTTTGATACACCACACCAAGCTTCCTGACGTAACCTTTGAGGCGCCTGACGGAAGGATGGTGGCTATTGAAGTTACGGCTGGAGTCGGCACTAAGGCGGCTGTAGAGGAAGTTAAAAACAAGATGAAGGTGTTAAAGAAATATGATTACTTTTTCATAGTCTCCGAAGACATTTCACTTCAAAGAGATTACCAGCAAAAGCTTGGTGAAATAATCCCGAGAACTGATGTTCCGGAAAAAATTTCATCATTTTTTTAGATAATGGACAATAGAATAGTCGCGGTGTTGATCGTATTTTTTCTTGCAGCCAGTTCTTCGGCTCTGTCCTGTGGTTGGTTCGATCTTATGGTATGGAGTATTCCGGAGTGCAATCCTATTACTGGTTCGACTGAAGATTGTATGAGTGTCTGCGTGCACTTCTCGACGACCTCAAGTGGGGAGGGAAAATGCTATCCAGATGGGGGATTTCTTTCTTGGACCTGCAGGACTTGCCCGGATAGAGATGACGTATACTGTTCAGACTATGATTTTGAGTGGGTGTGTAATCTAGACCCATGTCACGCTACGGGTGCGGCAAAGTGCGAATGGATTGTCGACTACGAGTACTGTAGTGCAGGCTGTGCGGGAAGAAACTCAACGGAACAATGTAGGGGTACTGCGGCGGCTCCCACAGGTTGCATCCCGGAATACGATAGCTCTGGGACTATGGTAAAATGCCTTGATTGTCCGAGGAATTTCGAGTGCAACGATTATGTCGACCCCCAGGATTGTGTTATTAATCCTTGCAAGGTTATGAGCGGGTGCGGTTGGTGGGATGGTAGTTGCGTCCAGGATGCTGACGGAGACGGCTGTCCTGATGAAGTAGACAACTGCCCTGCTATTGCGAACAACCCAAATGGCACTATGCCGAATAGTTTCTGTGACGAGGGGTCTGTGGGATGCGACCAGGAAGGTGATGCTTGTGACGACACAGACGGCGACGGCATGATAGACCAGTATGAATTGGATAATGCCGCAGAAGACTGGGCTGACCCTTTAAACACGGATGCGAATGCAAACTGTATCGCCGACGGAGTTGAAAGGGCATTCGATCCTGTTATAAACCTTCTAAGGAGAATAGCTGTGGGGGTGGGAACTGTCATGATGATGTATGTGGCAGTGGGATGGCTTACGGCAGACACTCCAGCAAAAAGAGACAACTCTAAAAAGGCTTTAATGTATATTATAGCTGGATTAATCATCATCGCGGGAGGCAGAGGGCTAGTCATCTACCTACTATCATATGAATGCACCAAGCCTGCAGACATAGGCAGGGCATGCAATTGCAACACCCCATGCCCCTCAGCCCCGTCCCCAGACCCCGACGACGGGTGCCCTTTCATATACTCTTTCAATGGGAGTGAATACGTTCTAGAGCATGAAGGTTACCCTCATAGCGCTCTCCCCCCTTGGGAGGATGAATCGTATTCGGTTTTGGAAAACTTAGAGGAATCTGGCGGGGAATACAAGATACGCATTACTGAAGAACTCGTTGAGGACAGTTTCACAGATAAGGTGAGATTATTCGTCATAGGACATGAAAAGAAAAATAAGGTTTACCCCGACCTGGATGGTGGATTCCACACCACCACCAATCCAGTCAAACCATTATCCTGCTTTGAGGAGGATGGTACAGAATGCTTGGAGTTCATGGAAAACGATGGAGTACACTGGATGAGCTCTGTCGACGATAAAAACTTGAGAGACTCTGATGGCGACGACATTATTGATGAATACGATATTGAGGACTTGCACGACGGAATCATACTCTCTTTCCCGAATCCACACTTAAAGAGCCAGGCCAAGCTTCTTTTAGGAGTTAAAGGCTCGGGTGGAGTGTCACATGCTTGGAATGAATTCCAAAACAGTTTAGGAAAATTGAATGCTGAAAAGATCGCGCGATTGTCATGGCATGAACCACTTAAAAGTGCGCTTTACAAGCTTCGAGACCGTGAGGGAGTGCTGAACGTGAGGGTGTGGGATGGAGCAGTTTGGGTAAGGCAGAAGGCTTATGGTGTGGGAGCGGGCATTATCCAGGAGAACATATTAGTCTTAAACGTGCCTGAAAACGACTCAATATACATTAAACTCGATTCCTCAACGCTTGCGTATGAAATAGACTATGCTCAAGTCGAATTCAGATTGGACGGTGAACTATTAACGCGTGAGATCACTCCAATAAAAGCAGAGTCCAATACGAAATACTCTGAAAGCCAGATCCTGGATTACCTCTTGGAAGACGATGGAAACTACCTTAACTTAACTACCGGAGACTACGTCGAACTAACATTTAAGGAGCCTGAAAATTTTGAGTTCGAGGATAAGACAATCGCAGTCTCAATTCAAGGATTCTTCCTAGTCAAACCATGCTCTACATCCATCATATCTTGGGATATGATGGAATCAACAGTAAAGTTCATCATAGACCCAACCTACGGGATACGTCGCACTTACCCGGAATTCGTAAGGAATAAGATTTCAAACAAAGATGAATAAAAAAAAGATCCAACTCACATGCATGATCCTAACAGCTTTAACTGGGAATGCGTCCGCATTCGACTTGAATGAAGGCTTAATGACTCTTGCAGCAGCCTTAGCCACATTCATGATTGCTCTTCAAGGACTGCGATGGCTTATGTCAGAGTCTCCTAAAGGCAGGGCAGACGCTAAAAAAGGGTTAATTTGGACTATAATAGGGTTGATTGTCGCATACCTCGCCTTCAATCTAGTATGCGGGTTGTACTGTCATGCCCTACAGATGGCCTATGGCGGTACAATCGCATGCGGACCACCCTGCACATAAAACCCTTTTTAACATTAAACCCACCCATTTACCACAAAACATGCGGGAAGGATTAAAATAATCTTTGTAGTAAATATGTTAAGTGAGATATTATGAGACGACAGAATCTTTTCCTACTTGTTATTTTATCCGTTTCAATTTGTGTTTCAGCCGAAACCCCAAACAGTGGAACACCCACCCCACAAGCAGCCCCAACAGTAAATCCCATAAATCTCACGCAGGAAGCTGGGAAAATGCCTTCAAGTGAAGTAAAGCCTGTAGGGAGTTCACTACAGGAAGTAAACAAAGCATTCCTCCAGGTTGTCGCAGGACTCGCAGTCCTATTGATTGCCGTACACGCGCTAAGATACGTGACATCAGACAATCCTCAAGAGAGGGCAGACATAAAAAAGGGTATAATCTATATAATAATCGGAGTTTTGATTGCATATCTTGCAGCAGAACTCGTTGAGGGTATATATTGTTTCGCTTTACATGAAGCGTTCGGAATAAGTATTGGAGATTGCAGAGCATTGATTTAAAATGAAGGGAAGGATCATTGTCGTGGTTTTTGTTCTCCTGATTGCAGCCAATCTGGTGAGCAGCGAAAGTTATATAACTGAAATGAGTGATTTAATCGTCGCACTTAAGACTGTTGCAGCGGCTTTGGCAGTCCTATTGATTTCGATTCAGGGTTTGAAGTACATTACCGCGGAATCGCCTAACGATCGGGCGGAGGCGAAAAAAGGGTTAATATGGATTATTGTCGGACTTGTTGTCGCTGCGGTTTCCGCGAACCTCGTGTGCGGCCTCTATTGCATGGCAATATCCCAGTACTGGGATGGTTCCTCCACCCCGTTAAACTGCACGATTACTAATGGGATATGCACCATAACCTAGGCGAGAGATTCTGTTGGAGGGTGATGTAAAACAAGTTTCTCGGTCAAATCAATCACGTTCACCGTCCTGACCGAGGCGTTAACCCCAATAATCGACTTGTTGTGCCACCAGTAGATAAAGTTGATTGTTTCATCAAAGTATTTGTAGTCTGCCGAATAAACATCTTCCCCGAAACTCTCCTCCAGCCAGAAACCCTTACCTCCGATAATCCTCTTCCAACCATCCACCGTACCCTTCGCAATGAAAACAATAATTTTCTCACCATCTTTCGCGTAAGTAAGCTCTACCGCATCAACAGGTAAAAAATTTTTACCCATCCTAAAGGGGGCACTCCTGTGATTCACGTCAGTTAATTTGTATCCGACAGGGATCTTCAATGGAGCGGAAGAATAGATGTTATCAGATAATGATGTTGTTGTGGAAGTATTGGATGTAATAGGTGGATCAACACCACTTCGTAAAAAAAACATGAATGCTAAGAGCGAGAAGACGAACACAATTAAAAATATGGGGAGAATCCTCCTTTTTTTCTCGGTTTTTTCATGGACTACTTCCACCGCATCGGGGGGCTTGACGAAATCTTCACCCATGAAAGAATATTTACGATAATCCCGTAAAAAATAACAATACAATGAGCCCAAGCCACAAGCACGCGAGAAAGCCCGTGACAGTCACAACGTTGGAGAGGATTGCGGCCGCATCTCATTCAAAGCCGCTATGGAGGACGGATGCTCTTTCAGACAGTCTTGACTTCTTAGCGAGGATGCTTTACTTCGATCCGGCTGAGCTTGCCAAGTCGTATGTCGAGGATTTTGGGGGTATTTGCGTCTGTGAGATGGGTTGTGGTACAGGTATTGCGGTACGAGAACTCGAGGAGAAGGTTCCTGGGGTGCGGGGATTTGGAGTCGACCTTCGCCCGAAACTTCACCGGAAAGGCCTTCCCGAAAATCGGATTTTCGAGGTGGATTTAAACGATATGTCTTGTATCCCGGACGGGAGCTTTCACGTAATGTTCGGCCACAACATGAATACTGACGTCACTCGTTTCATACCCGAGATGGATCGAGTGCTGGCTCCTGATGGATTGGCTTTTTTCGACATTGAGAACTGGTTTTTTAAAGGCAATTTAATATCTACTTTACCGCAGATCAGCCGGTTAATGATTGCTAGGCCAAGTATCGGTGACATACCAGAATTTGATGGACCCTTCCTCGATTTCATAAAACAAATATTAGGTGGAGGAAAAGAAGTTGACATGAGAAGTCACGCCGTTAACATGGACCTGCAAAGTTTAGGCTAATCAAGCTTCCCTGAAAGTTCTAGAGAAACTTCACGTCTTCTGGGATTACCGTGATGTATTTTCTGAATTTTTTTGGCCAGTTTTCAGGGTCGAAACCCTTCTGCGCGAGGAATGCGGACAAGTAGCGTTCGAAGCTTCCGCCGGCGCAGCCGCTTGCAAGCTCTCCCTTCTGGGCTTTCGCGTTGAAAGCTTTCGGATATGAGTCCCCGTTGTTCGAACAGTTTTGCACTTCCAGCCAGCTACCGTTGTATGGGAGTATCGCCTCATAGTCTACCGTTCCCGCCCCACCTTCAACGCTCTCGTCCAAAACCCCCTTCTGCTCCATAAACCAGGGAGTCACAAGAGCCTGACGGATGTTAAGCTCGAGAACTTCCTCCATGAGAACCCTGAATTTCTCGCGCAGTTCCAGATTAATCTCCTGGACTTGATCGGGCGATCCCACCCAAAGCGTCTCGATCCTGTGGAGCTCGTCCACTCGCTCAAAACCGTGGGCTCCACCCGACTCGTAGCGGTAGGTGGGGCCGCTCCAGTCGAAGACTTTGATTGGAAGGCTTTCCGAGGCGACTGTTTCACCTTCAAGGTATGTCCAAAACGGCGGGCACTGGGCGAAGGCAAGACCCCCGCGGGGGGGCTCTAAAAGATCCATGATGTCTTCAGACGGGATTTCTCCGGTAATCTTGATCTTGTCACATACTTCCTCCCAAGCCTTAGGATCAGCAGTCTTGGGCGTTATGAAAAGATACGGGTTAAAGCCGCCGTGGTAGAGGGCGCGGGCGTGGCCAGACTTCTTCCAAATGCTCCAGTCCACAATTTTCGGGAACATCATTTCGACGAAGCCAAGGGGCTTGTAGATTACGTCAACATAGGCGCGCTTCACAGCCTCGGCAAGCTCTGTTATCTGAGGTCCGAAGATGAACTGGTTTCTGTGGGGAGTGCGCTTCACCCACTTGCGGTTAATTAGTTCTTGTGAAGGGTCCTCTGTAAAGTGCATTGGTTTTGTACTTCCCTCGTAGATGATCTTGTGGTGTTCCTCGCGAGTTCCATACTGCTGGAATTCGACCTTTTCTTTAATAAGACTTATCATCCGATCCACAGTGTTTTTCTGAAGGAATTCCTCGGAGACGTCTTCAAGAATTAGAGTGCAAGTCTTACCCTTAAAGGATATTGATTTAGCGTAGGGAAGCTTTACTTCCTCGGAAGGCGTGGCGGGAACGTCGAAGATGATTTCATAGAGTTTTCCAACAATCTCTTTGACTCCCACGTGGTGTTCTTTTCCAAGTTTCTGTGACAAAAAGTTTTTAAGTCTGAAGGCTGCGTCGTGAGGGCGGACGTAAGTCCCTGACTCGATGACGACCGTAAGTTTGTCTTTAGAAAGAGACTTACCCACAATTTTCGCACCCTCTCCCGGTGGCGCCCCCCTCTCAAGAACTTCCGAAGCATCTTTTAGAATTGGATAAACAAGCTTTTCGGAAACCTCTTTTGTGAGAGTGTAGAGACAGGATAACCTCAGTTTCATCTTCACGTTAATAAACCTTTTTTTAAGGATTCTACTCGGAGAGACAGTCCTCGCAGAGCATCCTCCCGTCGATGATCCTTAAGTTTTCAGAGTAGTTTTCGCATTCCTCACAACTTCCCGAGACCGATCCCGCCCCCTCGAAGTGGTTTTCTGCGATATTCCACTTACTTTTCTCGCGGATTAACATGTGGAGTGCAGGCTCAATACGCACGATATCGAATTCCGACAAGACTCCCACAATCTTGTCCTTATCCTCTACAATAAGCCTTCGAATATCATTGTCGCGCATAATCCTCGCAGCATCGTCAATGCTCGTGTCGGGTTTGACGGTTATCAAGGGTTGTGTCATAATCTCTGCGACAGACACCATCTTAGGGTCCGCCCCGCCAGCTACGACCTTGGTGGTAATGTCTCTTTCAGTAACAATACCGATACCGCCACCCTTCCCGGTAACTATGACGGATGAAATATCGTTTTTAGTCATCACCTCGGCCACAGACTTCACATTATCCCCGATATCCACGCAGATAACACCCCGCGTCATCGCATCCCCAACAGAAAGCTCCTTCTCTTCGTCCATTTTAATTCATTAAAACATGTAAGAACGTATTTAAATACCGTTTGAGGAGTATAGTATCTTCTAATGGGAAAACTCGACTTCGAACTCAAATCAAAGGATATTGCAGGGCGCATCGGAAAGCTTACGATTAACGGGAAGACTATTGAAACCCCGGCTCTCATGCCCGTCGTAAACCCGAACAACCCCTTAATCCCGGTGAAAGAGCTCGTCAAAGACTTCGATGCGAAAGTCCTTATGACCAACGCCTACATTTTTTTGAAAAACGATGAACTAAAGGATTCTGTCTTAAAGAAGGGAGTTCACAAGTTTTTAGGGGTGAAAGACGCTCTTGTCGCCACTGACTCCGGATCATACCAGCTTATGGTCTACGGTGCAGTTCAGACTACAAATGCCGAGATAATAAAGTTTCAGGAGGATATTGGAACTGACATAGGCTCTTTCCTGGATATCCCAACACTGCCCGACGCATTCAAGGGTAGGGCGGAAGAACAACTTAAGACTACTCTTGAACGAGCTGTGGAGGCGAAGGACGCTGGATTCGTCGTGAATGCTGGAGTTCAAGGGGGAAGGTTTCTCGACCTTAGGAAAAAGTCTGCGAAAATCCTTGGAAGAGACTTCGAGTTGATCGCCGTCGGGGGGATAGTGCCGTTTCTTAGCACATACAGGTTTTCACAGCTTGTAGACGTCATCGCAACTGCGAAAAAAAACATCCCCTTAAACCGTCCAGTCCACGCCTTCGGACTCGGCCACCCCATGGTTTTCGGACTCGCAGTAGCGCTTGGATGCGACCTCTTCGACAGTGCATCTTACGTGCTGTACGCTCAGGAAGGAAGGTATATGACAAATTCCGGGACCAAAAAAATCGAGGAACTAGAATATATTTCATGCACTTGCCCGGTTTGCGCGAAATATGGGGAGGATATCAGAAACCTGCCAAGTGAGGAGCGTGCTTGCGTGCTTGCACGACATAATTTGTTCGTCTGCCAGGCCGAACTTAGGCTTGTTAAACAAAGGATTTGGGAGGGTGATCTTTGGGAGCATGTTTGCGAGCGTGCTAGAAGCCACCCCCAGCTGCTTGAGGGTTTGAACGCGCTTTCAAGGCATAAGCGTTGGCTTGCAAAGCTTGATCCCGTGACGAAGAAGAGTGCGTTCTTTGAGACTGGTAGGGAGTCCTCTTTTAGAAGCGAGGTCGTAAACGCCAGGGAAAGGATTAGGAGGGTTTCCTCGAAATTATTCGTAAAGCTCCCGGTTTTTGGGAAGGTGCCGGTTGAAGTGTTAGACGTCTATCCTTTTGGACAGTCGATTTTTATTAAAAGAGGGTCTGAGGAAACCGTCACTCAGGCCAGGGATGTCGACAAGATAAAAGCGCAAATGGAATACCAGTTCGGTTCAGGCGCAGACAAAGCCCTTCCAAAAGACTTGAGGGTAAAGCGTTCGAGGAAAACTGGGAGGATTCGCGCAGTATACCAGGGAAAGAATCTTATTGCATCAGTGCGCGCTAGCGACCACTTCATAATACCGAAAATTGGATTAGCCGAGAAACTGCTTGAATTATTCCCCCCTCCAAGACTTAGAGTAGTACTTAAAGAAGACGAGGACGTGACTTCTTGCGTCCGTGAAGGTAAAAGCGTGTTCGCAAAATTCGTAGTTGACGTTGATCCTTTCCTTCGCGCGGGAGACGAATGTTTAATAGTAGACGGTAAAGACAATTTGATAAGAACGGGAACGCTCGCATTATCCCCCCTTGAAATAAAGGATTTCACGCGCGGCGTCGCAGTAAAAACCAGGTGACGTCAAATTTTAAGTTTGATCAAGTTAGTATTTCCCAAAGGCTTTTTCTCGACCACATTCCTCTGTGCCAGCCTGGCAAGCGTTCTTGAAACCCTAACCTTTGAAAGACCGCTCTCGGCCACCAGATAAGTCTGGTCAATACGTTTTTCCTTCAAGATTATTTCAAGGAGAATCCGCTCATCTTGGGGAAGGACTTTAAGGATCTTGTAAAGCTGCTTCTGGTTTATCTTCCACTGGAAAAGAAGAATAATCAAAGCCCCGACAAACATCGAAACCGCTGTAACTCCGTACGTCATCAAAGGGAGAGATGAACCAGTATCCTCAATATAGTATCCATTCAAAATCGAAAGCAGTATCCCTAAACCAAACACTGAAATGATCGCTACCGCAAGACGAGACTCCGAAACCTCCATAATCAATCCGAAATATCCTTTTTCATTTGCTCAAAAGCTTCCCTGTCGATTTCACCGGAAACATACCGCTTCTTCAAAACGTCCAAGGGAGTATCAGAAGACCTTTGAGAACTTTTAAGAAGCCAGTAAAAGATCAATCCTACGAGGACCACAATGACCAGATTCCAGACCATAAACGGGGGGATAAACCCTAATAAAGGCTCCCGCCCAAAAAAAACCGAATTCCTCATTTCACGACCACCATGCTCGATGATTTCACGCTCCATATTCAAATTCACCTCAAAATTATTCAATTAATTATTTAAAATAACAATTTTCTTCGATTTGAAGTCTAAAATGATCCAAATCGCGGAAAAAATTAAACCCCACACAATAATTGATTCAAAGACCGTCATTTAACCTCTATTTAAAAACTAGGTGAAACAAGCATTATTCTTTATTGAAACACCTGTTGCAAAAACTGAAATCTGATACTTATTCAGGATTGCCTGAAATCGTAGCACCAATCAAAACCATTTAATACTTTCAACCACATATCTAAAACAATTTTTCTAAAGTTGGTCGGGGAAAACGAGAAAAAACAGTGAAATCTGAAGAAATCGATTTGAATGAGAAAGGCAAGGTTATTAGAAGACACATATTAGAGATGATCTCTCAAGCCGAATCAGGCCATCCGGGAGGTTCAATGAGCGTTATTGAGATTCTCACGGTATTGTATTTTCGCTTTATGGATCACAAGCCTGATGACCCTGATTGGGAGGGTCGGGATAGGGTTGTTTTGTGCAAGGGACATGCCGCACCCGCACTATATAGCGTGTTGGCTGAGGTGGGATATTTTCCTGTTTCAGAGCTTAGTGGCCTTCGCAAGTTAGATAGTATGCTTGAAGGCCATCCTTGCAGGAGGAGTGTTCCCGGAGTGGATGTTTCGACTGGTTCATTAGGGCAGGGGCTGTCGATTGCATGCGGTATGGCGGCTTCGGCGAAGATTTCAAACAATTCACACAGAATATTTGCGATTATGGGTGACGGGGAAGTGCAGGAAGGCCAGGTCTGGGAGGCTGCTATGGCTGCAAGCCACTACAAACTGGACAATATTATCGCGATTCTTGATAGGAACTGCCTTCAGATTGACGGGCCGACGGAGTCGGTCATGGGAATTGAACCAATAGTCGACAAGTGGTTGAGTTTTGGATGGGAGGTTGTAACCTGTGACGGCCACAACACCGAGGAAGTTCATGAAGCCTTGAAGAGGGCAGACAAGATAACAGGTAAACCAAAAATCATCATTGCCAAGACCGTGAAGGGTAAGGGAGTGTCGTTCATGGAAAATGTTAAAGAGTTCCATGGCCGCTCATTAACCCCGGACGAGATGGTGTGCGCGATGAAGGAGCTTGAATGAACATGGAATTTGATTTGAGTAAAAAAAGGCATATGAGAAGCGCCTACGGGCAAACCCTTGCAGAGCTTGGAGGGGAGTTCCCGGACATGGTCGTTTTGGACGCCGACTTATCATGCTCTACAAAGACTGTAAAGTTTAGTGAAAAATATCCCGACAGATTCTTTAATGTCGGGTGTCAGGAGCAGAATCTGATGGGTATGGCTGCTGGCTTTGCGGTTGAAGGAAGGCTTGTGTTTGCCAGTTGTTTCGCAATGTTTGGTGCCGGACGAGGTTGGGAGCAGATTCGAAACAGTATTGCCCATGACGCCTTGAATGTTAAGATTGTTTTGACTCACGCTGGATTGACGGTTGGACCGGATGGCGCAAGCCACCAGATTATTGAGGATTTATCTCTTATGCGCGCGATTCCTGGGATGCGCATTATGATTCCTGCAGACTTTGAGGAGACTCGCGAGATGATCAGGGCAGTAGCCTTAATGGAGGGGCCATTATATATGCGGCTTTGTAGGGAGAAAACCCCAGACATTTACGAGGAAGGGTTTGAATTCGATTTATCAACACCAAACACACTCATTGAAGGGGATGACGTCACCATCTATTCCAACGGATTCATGCTAGCCAACGCCATCAAAGCCGGTCTAGAGCTTAAAGAGAACGGTATTTCAGCCCGAGTGGTGGACATGCACACGATAAAGCCGTTAGACAATAAGGCGGTTGTAAGAGACGCTAAGGAGACGGGAGCAATTGTGACGGCTGAAGACCACTCAATCCTCGGCGGACTTGGAAGCGCCGTCGCCGAAGTATTGTCTGAGCAACATCCCACACCCTTAAAGCGGATTGGAGTGAAAGACCAGTTTGGTATTTCAGGGCCCGCTCCAGAGCTTTTAGAAGCCTACGAGCTAACTTCAAGACACATTGTAAAGGCTGCGGAAAACGCTTTGACGATGAAATAGAAGAGGAAACAAGTTACTCTACAGACCCAATTACCTCAACAGAACATTTTTTCTTTTTGCAGATTTCCTCTATTTTTTCCATCTCAGATTCTTTTACAGTCACCAGAAAGTTGTCGAGGTTTCTAGTCACAGGATAAGGAATTTTCTCCTTTAACTTGAATTTCCTCCCGCTTTTCCCCTCCATCTCATAGACCACTGAAACCAAGCCCCCCTTAGTAACGTCTTTAGCCGCGTTAATTTTCACGCTCCGATTTAGGATTTCGAACCAGCAGTCAAACAAAGTCTTAGCAACCTCAATCCTCTCTTTTTGACCTCCCCAGATGGGGTCACCAACCAAGGCTATGACGTCGCCCGACTTCGACCCGGAATCACGAATAGGGTCATGTAGTGAAAGTTCCCCCACAACTGTGAGACTGCAACGAGGATCTGCCACCTCAATAAGAGTATTTCCTCCAAGAAGCGGGATCCTCAACGCCAATGCCTGAGCCTTCAGACTTTCAAGCATCCCAGAAACCTCTTTTTTAGATCCGATCAGTGTGTCTAAAGCAAATATTGGCCTCGCCCCCTTGACTACGACATCAGTTGAAGCGTGGATTAGAGCAGACTTTAATACTAGTCTTTTCGCATACGGCCCGTCTGAAGACACAACCAGCTTTTTACCCCCGAAATCCACGCAGACTGCGTCATCCCAGTCGGAGATACCCATGACTGGATTTGCCAACTCGTCCATGGAAAGGAGCTCCTCCCTGATCCACTCGATGGATTTAACGTGTTTTTCGATTACGTCCACTTTTCTTTAACTCTTCAATACCAGGGCAACAACTCCATTCGTGGATGTAGGGTATGAAACTTACTAATTTTTGGAATGGGAATTCCCTGCAAACTTTAGGCCGGATTTCATAGATCGAACACTTATCATCCACGGAGAAAACGCATCTCCCGTTAACTCGTTTAAGCTTTTTTTCACCCAACCTCGTTTTTTCGACGAAATCTTTGTGTCCTTCCGAACCAATCCGGTCAATGTCTTCATCAGTTAGAGAGATGATTGCGAAACGACAGCAATTGCCGCATTGAATGCATTTGAACTTATCCTTCCTACTTGCCAGAATAATTCTTCGAACTATTATTGGGACACTCACCAGAATCACGATGTAGGCAAGAACAAGTGAGTACTTGAAAAATGAAATGATAAATTCCATGATAATTCTTTATCTTAAAGCAAAAAAACATGTGTGATTTTTATATCCGAATGACATAAGGAATATCAACTTTTTCCAAAATGAAAATGGCAGGGAAAACAGCTAAAAAAGCAAAAAAAGTCTCGAAAAAGAAGTTTAAGGCTGCTAAAAAATGCTGTATACACTGCCAAGACTACAAAAACTGTGATGACAGGGGTGAGTGCTGTGAATACTGCGACTACTATATGAAGGGTAAGTGCACATACACCCGAGCCAAGAAAAACAAGGTGAGCCCCCAGATGGTTTTGGATACGTCAACTTCCTACGCCTTCGACGACTTCCGCGGAGACAACTACGGGATCGACGACTACGGGGAATATGAAAGCTATGATTAATCGATTACTCGTTCATGCTGCCGGTTCTATAACCCAAAAGGTCGCAGGTCACGTATTTAAAGCCTATTGACTTGAAGAAATCTGAAATCTTAACCCGGTTTTCAAACAACAATCTAAATTCGGGGGGGTCAACTTCAATGCGGGCTAAATCCCCGTGAAGTCTAACCCGAAGCTGGGAAAGACCGAGATTTATAAGGAAATCCTCAGCCTCCTCGACGATGCCGAGCTTCTTGCGAGTAATCTCGTCTCCGTAAGGTATTCGGGATGAGAGGCAGGCACTCGAAGGCTTGCTTGCATTCGGAAGGCCGAGTGTTCCGGCAAGAGTTCTAACCTCCTCTTTGCTAAATCCCACCTCGGCTAAAGGACTTAAAACACCTGCCTCGTAAAGAGCGCGAGCCCCCAGACGGTGACCGCAAAGCTCAGAGGCGTTAGTACCCTCAAACACAACCTTAAACCCGCGGTTCACAGCCTCCGCAAGCAGTACTTTCGAAAGCTCACCCTTACAAAGATAACACCTGTCTTCGGGATTCATCGTGAAATCAGGGTTTCCTAGTTCGTTATGAGCTACTACAACGTGCTTTATTCCTATTGACCCGGCAATCTCTTCCGCGCACTCAAGCTCGTTTCTTGGAAGTGTGGGAGAGTCTAAGGTTACTGCCAAAGCCTTATCTTTCAACACCTTAAATGCTACTGCAGCTAAAACACTCGAGTCTACTCCGCCAGAAAACGCGATTACAGCACTCTCCCGGTCTTTTATTAGTTTTTCGAGTTTCTCGAGTTTTTGGTCTGGCATCTTAAATAAGATACAGTATCATAAATAAAAGATGGTTAAATCGTCAAGGATTTCAGGTTTCTACAAGCAGGGTGTGAAAGAGAGGGTTGGAAAGATTGTTGAGCTTGCAGGCTTAACATCGGAGGATGCGAAGACCTTATCCACCGGCCTTTCAATCGAACAGGCAGACCAGATGACCGAAAACGTGATTGGAACATACAACCAGCCTTTTGGAGTGGCACTAAACTTTCTTATAAACGGTAAAGACTACATCGTTCCGATGGCGACAGAAGAGCCGTCAGTAATTGCTGCCGCCTCCAACGCCGCAAAGATTGTTCGAGAATGCGGGGGCTTTTCAACTAAGAGCACGTTTCCGATAATGATCGGTCAGATACAGTTGACGGCAATAGGTAACCATGAAAATGCAAGAGAACTCATTTTAGCCGAGAAAAACGATTTAATCCGAAAGGCTAACGAGCTTGACCCGGTGCTCGTGAAATTCGGGGGCGGCTTAAGGGATGTTAAAGTCAGGATTCTAGACTCCATCATAGGAAAACTATTAGTCGTACACTTGCACGTGGATGTTCGGGATGCCATGGGGGCGAACGCCGTGAACACGATGTGCGAGGCTCTGGCCCCTCGTCTTGAGGAGATTACGGGAGGAAAAGTGTATTTGAGGATTATTTCAAATTACGCCATTGAACGGCTTGCGCGCGCGAAAGCCGTCGTTTCAAAAGATGTTTTGGGTGGCGAGGAAGTCGTGGACGGGATAATAGCATGCTATGCCCTAGCCGACGCCGACGTCTATCGTGCCGCAACCCACAATAAGGGCATTATGAACGGGATTACCGCGGTCGTTCTGGCTACGGGAAATGATACGAGGGCTGTTGAGGCTGGAGCACACTCTTATGCATCGCGTTCGGGAGTTTACAAGCCGCTTTCGATTTACAGGAAGAATGCGGACGAGGACTTGGAGTGTGAGATAGAGCTTCCCGTAGCAGTCGGCCTGGTCGGAGGTGCTACGAAGACTCATCCAACTGCGAGAACCGCGGTAAAGATTCTGGGTGTCGAGTCGGCGAGCGAACTCTCCGAGGTTTTGGCGGCAGTAGGACTGGCACAGAATCTCGCAGCCCTTAAAGCTTTGTCGACTGAGGGTATCCAGCGAGGGCACATGGAGTTGCACGCTAGAAACATCGCGGTTTTAGCAGGTGCGAAAGGAGATGATGTGAGCAGGATAGCTTTCAAGATGGTCGAGGAGAAGGCGATTCGAGTAGACCGGGCGAAAGAACTTTTAAACAAGTAATGTTTGAACCATCAATTTCAGTTGCAGGTTTTATGGATCTGGACTTGCGTTTTCAAGGTCATGCGGGCTTTAAATACCAAAACCATAAATTGATACCACACTAAATTTTGAAGATGAGTTCACACAAAGTCGCCGTCATCGGGGGAGACGGTATAGGACCTGAAATAATCGCTGAAGGAGTGAAAGTACTAGATGCAGTCGCAGACAAATTCAACTTCAACATAGATTGGACGGAATACCCAAATGGCGCAGACCATTACCTGGAAACAGGAGAACTAGTAAGCGAAGACACGCTCGCCGCCCTCGGGAAGGCTGACTCAATCTACTTGGGAGCGCTCGGCGACCCCAGGTGCGAGCCGGGAGTCCTTGAAAAGGGGATTCTGCTAGCGCTCCGATTCCACTTCGACCAGTACATAAACCTTAGACCCATAAAACTGCTTGAAGGAGTGTGGTGCCCGCTAAAGGATAAGGGCCCGAAAGACATAGACTTCACAGTAGTTAGGGAGAACACCGAAGACTTTTACGTCGGCATAGGAAACCACGTTAAGCAGGGGAAGACTCACCAGGAACTTGAAGTGATTCGAAGCCTGTACTCTGTGAAATTCGGCTTAGACATAGAAGCAGACCGCTCGGAAATCGCCTACCAGATAGGCGTGCTCTCCCAGAAGGGTTCGGAGCGGGTCATCAGATACGCTTTTGATCTTGCGAAAAATAAGGGTAAGGACAGGGTGACTGCAGTAGACAAGGCTAATGTATTGTCCCATGTCTACAACTTCTGGAGGACTATTGTCGAGGACGTGTCGAAGGATTATCCGGGAATTGAACACGAATTCAACTACGTGGACGCCATAACCATGTGGTTTATTAAAAACCCGGAGTGGTATCAAGTCGTGGTAACGCCAAACATGTTCGGCGACATTATAACTGATTTGGGCGCCATGATCCAGGGAGGCTTAGGTCTTGCCCCGGGCGGAAACATCAACCCGGATGGAGTCTCAATGTTCGAGCCAATACACGGTAGCGCCCCAAAATACAAGGGATTGGACCGCGCGAACCCGCTTGCAACAATTTGGGCTGGAGCGATGATGCTTGACGAACTCGGGGAAGAGAAAGCCGGTGAAGCCGCGGTCAACGCCATCCAAGAAATCCTCTCGGAAGGGAAAGTCAAGACTAAGGATTTAGGCGGCCAAAACACTTGTTCTGAAATGGGCGACGCAGTCGCCGAGAAGGTCGCGGGGAATTAAAGCAATTATGATATCAAAGCGTAGGGTGGATTTAATTCTGGCGTTTCTTTTAATTTCTATTCTGGTAATTGGTTTGCGGGGGGTAAACCTTAAGGACAAACTGCCTAAAAGCGCCGAAAGGATTCTTAATGTGGAATACCCTATGGAGGGCGTACAAATCGTTACGGTCCAGGGAAAGTTCGAAGGAGACCAGTATACAGTTAAAAGGCTGAGTTATGTGGGGGAAGGTAGGACATATTCGAATGTCTTCGATGAAAGCTTAAATGATGGGCTGAACTGGATAATCGAAAATACGCCACAAGATGTGGTCTTCCTGTCATGGTGGGATTACGGTCACATGATCCGAGGGTATGCTAAAAGACAGGTCGTAGTGTACGCCCCTTCAAGTTCTATTCTTAAAACTCTGGCAAACAAGAATTGGGATCCAAGCGTTCAAGGGGAATTCTCAAGCCAGGAAAAAATAAGGGATGTGGGAGACGCACTTTTAACAGAGGACCCCGGTAAGACGCTTGAAGTTATGGATAAATACGGGGCACAATATCTTCTCGTTCACACGTCAGACGTTGAAAAGTCGGGGGCAATCGCATACGCGATTTCAGGAGAATACGAGGAGGCGTCTGAAAACACAATACTTTCAAAAGCAGCCCATAAAAAAGGGGTTGGAGGACTAAACATTGTATACGAAGACTTGTACGTGAGCATCTACGAGAAAAATCAGTCTTCTGGTTCTAGGTGAACTAGTACGTCTCTCACGTTTCCGAATTCTTCTTTGATGGCTTCCTCGACTTGATTGCTTATTTCATGTGCTTCACCCAAGGGGGTTTTGGAGTTCAATGTTATGTGGAGGTCGACGAAGACTTCGTCTTCAAGTCCGTGGGATCGGATTTTGTGGGATCCTTTGACTCCTTTAACGTTTAAGGTTATTTTTCGGATTTTTAAGGGGTCTAGGGGGGATGTGTCGCAGAGTATTTTCGAGCTTGACTTTATGATCTCGTATCCCATCTTGAAAATCAGAAAGGCTATTAGTATGGCGATGGTAGGATCGACTACAAAGTATCCTATTTTTATCGCGGCAAAACCTGCTAATACGGAGAGTGACACGTAAACGTCGCTTTTCGTGTGTTTAGAGTCCGCGATCAGTATGGGGGAGTGAAGGTGGATGCCCTTCCTATGTTCAAAGCGGGAGACAAAGTAATTTATTATCACGGTGCCGACCATTACGAGAATGGTTATTGTCGTTATGTCTGGGATTTTCGGATTTTTCACTCGGTCGTAGACTCCTTCAAGGATCTCGAAGCCGGTTACTAGGAGGAGTAAGGCTATAAGTGTTGTTGCGAAAACCTCATACTTTCTGTGTCCGTAAGGGTGGTCAATGTCTGCGGGTTTGCTGGCGTGGGATATCGCAACCAAGCCGATCAGATTTGAGGTTGAGTCGAAAAGTGAGTGAATGCCGTCTGCAATCATTGCTAGAGAGTTGGCTAGAATACCGAATATGAGTTTTGCGATGGTTACTATTAGATTCAACACTAAGACGAGGATGAGTGTGGCTTTTACTTTAGAGTATTGTTCTTTCAAAGCGTTGTAACCTCACAACCATCCTCCAAAACGATTACAGTATGTTCGAACTGGCTTACAATCCCTTTTTTCATCTCGTGCAGCGGGGGATAGCCTGTGATTATGTTTTTCGAAAGCAGTTCATTTACTGCGAGGGGGATTTTAAGTGGGGATACTTTTTTAGATAGCCACCGTTCAGCGAAAGGTAGGCTTTCACGATCCTCCATCTCTTTCATGATAATGCGGGCTTCACGCATTCTAGTGGGTTTTCTATCAATCATGGAGTATATTTCAGGCTTCTTGGATTCCACAACCCTCCCATAGCCGTCTGTTGCGAAAGGTTCAATGGCCAATACCATACCCTCCTCAATCCTCCAGTCGTAGGGTACCTTAATATTTGGTATTGAAAGTCCGGCGTGAAGATCGTATTGTTTCACTTCATGGCCGGTGAGGTTTTCAATCGGTTTAAAGCCAGCCGATTGGATTGTATCCTGCACTATCTCCCCGATGAGGGAGACTGAGGCACCGGGTTTGATAGCTGCAATCGCTTCTTCAAGAGACTTTTCATTCACGTCAAGAAGCTTTCCGAATTCACCCGACAAGTCCACAGTACAAGCAGTATCCGCTATAAAGCCGTCAATGTGGACACCAACATCAAGGGAGACAACATCCTTGCTTGAAAAAACAAGCTCATCATTAATCTTTGGTGCATAGTGTGCTGCAACGTCGTTGATGCAAATGTTCACTGGAAACGCGATTTTTGCACCCACACCCAGAATCCGGGACTCCACCTTCTCTGCCACGTCCAGTAGTTTCACACCCGGTTTAATAAGGGTTTTACCCTCATTCCGTATTTTACTTGCGATTTTACCCGCCTTCCTGTAACACTCAAGTTCCTTATCATCCATAGTATGTTTAAATTGATTGACGGAAATAAATATACGAAAAATGGTTTTCATAGTGCTTGAGGGGATAGACGGCTGCGGGAAAACCACGCAAGCTATGAAACTGGCGCAATGGCTGAGATCCAACGGGAAAATCGCCTACATGACCACAGAGCCGACTTGCGGGAAAACAGGAGTATTCATACGTCAAATCCTGTCTGGAGAAGAAAAAGTAGATCCTTTGACTCTCGCACTTCTTTTCGCAGCAGACAGAAACGAGCACTTGAAAAAAGAGGTTGAACCAGCTCTCGCAGACGGTAAAATAGTGATTTCAGAGCGATACTACCACTCGACAATAGCCTATCAGGCAGCTCAAGGTGTTGACAGGGATTGGTTATTTCGGTTGAATGGCTTCGCCCGAAAACCGGACGTAGCCTTCCTCCTAGACCTTGAACCGAAGACCGGGGCAACACGCTCCGAGCAGGCTGAGATATTCGAGAACGCGGAATTCTTGATGAAGGTGAGGGTTGAGTACATGAAGCTTTCGGGTGAGATGGTCATCATTGACGCTAAACCCCCCATTGACAAGGTGTTTGCGGACATCAAGTCTGAAGTAGCTCGCTTTCTGAGATGAATTTTATCGTGATTTTTTTTATTACCGTGTAATGACTGTACCAGGGGCTCGATTCTATTGAGGTGTATCCTCTGAGCGAGGAGTATAGTAGTAGTAAGGTTAGGGTGAGTGTGATGAGAAGCCATATTCTTTTGTTTTTTCGTTTGTATTCCAGGTATGTAAAGGCTATCAAGACAATCAAGCCGAACCTGGCAAGGTCACCGAAGGTGAAGTTGTTTCTGTGCTTTGAGTAGTAGCTTATGAACGACCCCCCGTTCACGCATTCGATATCTAGGTAAATGTAATTTGCACCGAGGACATTACGTACAATATTATTGGCTACGGTTTCGTCGATTTTGCATATATTTTGGAAGTGGATTTGATAGTAGTTTGAAAGGTCCTTTGAGAAAGCGTTACATACGTCATAGTCGGGAAACATTACCGTGGTCTCATGCACGCCATCTTGTGCAACATAAGCCAGATTAGGTAGTGTGAATACGCAGTAAAAGAGATTATCCTCTGTAGAGTAGGTAGTATAAATAATGTTTAATAGTGTCTCCCAGCTCGGGGGTCCGTAGATCATCACATCGAAATCTCCTTGAACGATTTTTTCTTTGTAAACCGAGTATTCCGGAAGACTCTCAATCTTGCTGGCATCGACTAATCCCTTGTATTTCTTATCATTGAAACCGCGATCCAATTGGGAGCCGAACTCTATCACCTCGAATGACGGCTCACCTTCAAGGAATCGGGTGATGTGGTGCTTCATTACCTGACCTTCGATTAGAATGTTTTTAGAGGTTTTGGGAATCAATGATAAGGCTCCTTCAACCTCGCGACGGACTTCAACAACCTGCATTTCAAGCGGAATTCGGCTATAATCAACGTATATCATCATCAAGAAGAGGGTTATAATAATAAAGGACCATTTCTGCGTTGAACCATACCTAGCATTCAATAAAATTAAAAAGAGGAGGGTGAAGGGGAATACAGGGAGGTAGTGATAGGTGTGAGGATACATGTGCTGGTTGCTTAATACGAAGTAGGCTACCGTCAAGGTCAACCCCAGACACGTGACAAACGAATAGACGTCCCGATCTTTCAGGTGGGAATAAAGTGAGATTATGACGAGTAGAAAGACCACGGGTATCATGAGATTTCCCTCCCCTAACCCGAGAAGAACTAGTGTTAGGTCTCCAAGGTTCCAGGTCCTTTCTCCAGAACCCCATAATGTCGACATATTGAATAGGATGTTTGGATTCACAAGGAATAGCAGCGAAATGATTGTGAAAGTCGCTAAAAAATAGGGTACGGCGTGACGTCTGGTCCTGTTCGCAGCATCCAGCGGACGGGGATTTAAAACAGTGTAGATGACCGAGAGCCCCAGTGGCACGATACTCGTGTATTTCGAATAAAATGCCATAGAGGCGAAAACGGCCGAGAGCATTATGTGGAGTGAACTTCTTTTGTAGAAAAGCGTGTAGAATGACAGTAAGACGAATACCATTGCTATCGTGCTTTCGAGCATGTCAACTGTTTTTGGAAAAAGCCAGATGATGTATAAGAGGAGGAGTAGTGTGAACTGGTGTAATGCTTTTTCGTGTTTGAGTATGCCGTACATGAGAAAGAGGAGTACAGTGTTTAATACGAGATTTAATGCTATGGCGGTGTTCTGAAGGTGCGCAACTCCAGTGAACAAGGTGAGAGTATAAACAAGCACGTAAGTTACGGGCCCTTCAAAACAGAATGGCTGCTTCTGGTAGAGCAATCCGTGTTTAAAATAGAGCAGGCATCTGCCCCATCTATGCTGGTATCCCTCAAATGAATTAAGCAAGTAAAATAAGTAGAAGACGATGATGAAAAGAATCGCATATTTAAGAAAAAAGAGTAGATTATTCTTTCTCGCGGCTACGTTCATGACTCACCCGAATACCTTAATTTATGTGATCTTTAAGCTTGACTTCCTTGAGTTTCTTGCCCATCTCCTGCGGCGCATGCAGTGAAACCATAATCTTCTCTTTCTCCGACCGCTCTAGAGAACGCGCAAGGTAGGAAACCTCTTTAATCGACTTTAATTCCCCGTCAACATCTATTTTAATCTTGAATTCAGAAGACTTCTCTTCAGGATAATCCAGGAGAACGTAGCCTTTCTCAATGTTGAAGTCAGTTCCGATTTCACCCTCAATTTTCAAGTGATCCTTCCTAAGCTTGCGGATAACCCGGCTTCCAAGGTCAGAAGCCTTCACCGAGGAGAAAGTCTTGAAAAGCCTTCGCTCGTCAAGCCGACTTATGATGTCGGTTGGATAGCCTCCAAAACACCTTAAAAGAGAAATCACGTCAACATCATCCATGTAACGAAACTTCTCAAACAATAATTCCCCGGATTCATAAGCATAAGCTAGGGCATGCCTTAACATAAACTCGGCGATTCTTTTCGTATGGTGGCGGTAAACAGTCTCATACATCATGTTCCGGCTTATGAGCAAAAGTTCGACAGCCTCAAGAGAGCTGTAATCAACGACAAGCCTTCGGTTTTTAATCCTCATTCCAGAGATTATCCTCTCAACGTCAATCACACCGTATGCAACACCCGCATAATAAGAGTCCCTGACAAGGTAGTCCATCCTATCCAAGTCTATTTCAGATGAAATAATTTTGCCTAGCTCCCTTTTACCTGAGACAAAATCCGCGACAAGGGATGGACGAACATCATATTTTTCCAAAATATGGGTAACCTCGGAGTTCCGTATAACATCACACGAAATTTTTTCGTGGGTGTGTCCCATCTCAGACAAAAGCTCGTCCGTTGTGTGAGAAAACGCGCAATGCCCGACATCATGTAAAAGCGCTGCCACCCTAAGCGGAAGACTCTCACCCTCCCGAAGGCTTAGATGGTCAGACATGACTGAAGCCAGGTGAAGAACTCCGAGGGAATGCTCAAAACGGGAAGAATGCATGGCGGGGTATACAATGTGGCATAAGCCATTTTGCTTTATCCTTCGAAGCCTTTGCATTTGAGGCGTGTCAAGAAGATCCAACTCAAGCTGGTTGAGCCTTATGTTTCCGTGGATGGGATCCCGGATTATTTTTACGGCCTTCATTCTTATTTTATAACTAATTGAATAACTTACATGGAAAAAAATAGGGTAATCATTGTTTTAATTGCTTGTATACTGGCTTTTTCCATAGGATACTTTCTTTATGGTAGTCTAGAAGGTAATAAAGCAGATGATTTCAAGGAGAAGACAATAGCGGAAATGCTGGCATCCAAAACCTACCTCTTCAACACTTCAATCACAATAAAGACTGACGGAACCATCCAAGGTTTTACAGTAAACACGAAAGACGTCATCTCAGGAAACGGCGCAGTTGACGTTCCAAACAAACGCATGCTCTTGGACGTGACAATCAGGTCAGGCGGAAATAATCAGGCACTCAGTAAAACACAGAATTCTCAAGTCTACTTCATAGGCGACAAAGTATACTTTACGTCCAACGAGACCATTGTCGAACAACAAATCAATGACTCTGAATTAATCTGGAGGGAGCGAACACAGTTGAAACAGCTCGCGGAAATATTTTCAAAGTCGGAATTCAAGGTCACTGGCGAAGAATCAATACATGGAATACAAACGTCCATCCTAACGCTTTACCCTGAAAAAACCGACCTCGTAAAATACATTGCAGAGCAGTCGAGTGTGGGTGGTGCGCCACTTGAGATTTCTGAGAGTCAGCTTGCTGATTTATCCGAGATGGTTAAGGATTATTCCCTCACTCTTTGGGTGGGCAAACAGGATTACCTGCCCAGGAGATTTATAATGAAGATGAGCCTCGCCTCTGGTGAGATTTCGAGGGAGAGTGAGATAGTCATGGATGTTTGGGCTTATGGCAGTCCAATAGAAATTAATTTGCCTAAGGTTTAGTAGGGTTACTTCCCCTTTTTTCCAAACCACAAGACTATTCCCGCGATAGTTATGAAACCTGCTGATAAAAGCGCTGTTTGAGTTGTCAGCGGGATGCTCAGATTCTTGTTTAAGGCGTAGATTAGAAGTGGGGGAGTTAAACCCAAGAAAAAACTGAGTGTTAACATCCAGATGAATCCCAGCTTTTTAGAATCAAATAATCCCCTAACTAGAGCATAGCCTGGAATGAATACAATGGCTGCAATCATTACCGAACCCAAGATGATACCTTCCGTGTTCATTTAATCTAAAATAATTACAAGAGAGTTAATATAAGTCGGGGAGTATTTAAAAGAAGATCTTTCAAAAAAATCGGATTGGTAAATAATCCCTTAACAGTCTTGGATGCGATATCCATGTCACCCCCACGGTTTAAAGATGATGAACCAGACTCAATTAAATCGACGAGCAAGTCAACGTCCTTCTCACAAATTTTATCGACAAGCCTTCTGATTAAAAGATGGAGTTTAAGCTCTCTTCCGATTTTATCCCTCCAAACTGCTTCATAATTTTTCTCACCCACACATGATGCTGCAATACCCCCCAAGACAACGCCCCCTCCTGTTGTGGCCTTAACCTGCCCCGCGGCATCCCCGACAGTCCTCACCCAACCGTAATCAGTTCTAATCTTTGGATTAAAAACGGGTATTATGCCGTAAACAGGGTTTGCAGGCTTGCTCTTTTTCAATCTACCGTCACTTTCAAGTTCCTTTAAAAACGAGTTGAGAAACGGTGTGGGGTTTCCTCGGGCACATAAACCCACCCTAGCATAATCTCCAGCGGGAATCACCCACGAGAAAAAGCCGGGAACATTAAAGTGGACTTCAACCAAATCAGGGTCGAAATCCATCTTCAAATCAACTTGAGCACCCACAAGAAAATTTTTTGGATGATCCAATCCGAGCTTTCTGTGGAAGGAATAGTTGACTCCTGACGCTAAAACAATTTTGTCGCAAGGGTAGGAGCCGGACTTAGTCTTCACTTTTCCTTTGGCTACGTCAACAACCCGCTCGTTTACGACGTTCACGCCCTTGCGCTTGGCCGCAGATAAAAGCCGTTCATCAAACCGCCTGCGGTCAACCACGCAAGCCATCTTCTTCCCGGGATTTACTTCACAAGACTTTCCGGAAGGAGAGACGAAGCGCGCTCCAGAAATATTGTTTAAAAGGGAGTCCCCAGGTTTTACACCCAACGTCTTAAGGCCTGAAACACTAATGAGTCCAGCACACTGGACGGGCTGTTCCTTGTGCTCCTCGAAAAGGAAAACCTCATCTTGATCCACTAAAGTTTTCGCTGCAATACAACCGGAAGGGCCCGCCCCGACCACGATAGAAGCCATGTTAAACTTACTGGAAACGCCCTCGGCGCCTCTTCTTTATAGTTAAGTCATTGAGCTTGCCTACAAGATCCCGGGTCGCCCTTAAAGTGGGGTTGGATGAATCAAAGTCGTCGGATTTAATCAATCCCTTGTCCAGCAGGATTTTCGCATATGATCTGACTGTCTCGCCATCCAAGTCCATGGTCTGGGAGGCTTCATCCAACTTTATACTACCCCACCTATGCAAAACCTTGATTAAATCCTGAGTCTCAGTAACCCAAGTAGTCTCCTCGCCGCCGATAAGCTCTTTCTGAGGGGAAACCATAACATCCAAAAGAGTATTGAGCTCCCTCTCCTCATACACGTTTGATTTCTCCCTCTCCTCGCGGATTAGTTCGTCTTTTTGAGCCAGCTCATCTTTAAGAGATTCTATCTCCCTGTCCTTGTCGGCTAAAAACACCTCCCTTTCAGTCCTCTCATCGGCAAGCCTTAGCTCACTCTCCTTCTTAACCTTGTCTAAGCCATCTATCGCATCAAATCGCATCTTATGCTCCCTTGCAAGATGCCTTGACATGACCTTAATCTTCTCTTGGTCTAAGGATTCTACCGAGCCACCCTCCGAAGGCGGGGTCTTCTCCATCTCAGTGATACGGTCATACTGCTCTGAAAAATCTTTTTGCTGCTCAAAAAGCCTTTTTTCCAACTCCCGATTCTTTTCCTGCTCCTGCACGTAAAGCCTTCAAGTTTCTTAATCTGTTTTAAAATCTTTAATCTGGTCCTTTTGTTTTTTATTTTCTTGTATTCTGTTTTGAATTCCTTGGAGAATAAAATTTCCATTTTAAGAAGTCAATAGGTCATCTATTTCCTCAAGGCTCATCTTAGTATCTGCTTTGATAAAAGAACCTGTTTTTATTTGTTCTTCACTTTTTCCAATTTTCACTAATAAGTCCATTTCATTTGATAATGTTGTTGTGTCCACTGGCTTCAGCAAAATGTTTCCGCCTTTGTTGAAAACAAGGAATTTAGAGTGGGGTTTTATCCTTGCATCCCTCCTAACTTCTACAGGTATTACAATCTGGCCATTGGGGGAAATTTTAGTCAATGCAACTTCCATAATATTCACCTACAATACATTTTAATATTAAAACAGGTAGTACATCTATAAAAATACCCCCGAGCGATTGAATATAACAAAAGCGAGTAAACGAAGCTGAGAACGGAGTGAGCAGTTTGGGCGGAGGCGTAAGCCGGAGCCGTTTAGTCGCTGTTAAATCCTCTGAGCGAAAGCGAAGACCGAGCCGTTAGGCGAGGAGTCGTGGAGGTGTAAGTTATTTTTTAGGGGGTTTTACTTCTGTTATTCCAATTTGTTTTCCATCTTGTGTTCTAATTTTTTCATCGACAATATATCTTGCATCCCTCATCCTACAAACTAATATCTCTTGGTCGCCTCGTTTAACTCTAAAAAAATGTTCTTGCTCCTCTAAAATCTCACCTAAATCCCGTGCTTCCTGCATTCTTTCTTCACCCTCAGGAATCAAAGTAATCTCTTTTATCTTAGAATATAGGTCCGTTAGTGCTTTAGAGGTAGTAACTCTGTCTGAGATACCATACAATTTAATTCTTTCTGTTTTGATAGCTTCTCCAATTCTAGGATGATCTGCAGGCCCGCCAAAGTTACTCACATGTGCAAGATACATCCAATCCTTACCCAACATCATAACATATTCTGGAATTGGACTGCCCGTTTCAGCTTGATGACATGATGCAATAGTCCTAATTACTGTATGCCGATACCTTTCATGTTCTATCTTGTTATAGTAAGGATCTTTAGGTGGTTGAACTTTATGAGTCATCATTACAAATATGGAAAATAAAAGAATTAAATAATAACTGACTATATTATCCCTCCGCGATTGGATTTAACAACAGTTATCTCACCTTTTTTTCAATTTTTTGTGCTTTTTTGGGTGGTGTTAAACCAAGTTTTCGTGTTTTTGCTCTTTTTTTTGGTGTTTGAATTTTTTTTAGGGTGAAGAAGGGTGGGATTGGTGATATTGTTTTAAGCTTTTAATCTAATAGTTTTTGCGAGAATGGTTTCGGTAGTTGTGGGCGGTCATTACGGCGACGAGGGGAAGGGGAAGGTTGTGTCTTATCTTGCGATGGAGGATGATCCTAAGGTTATCGCGCGGGCTGGAGTAGGCCCGAATGCGGGGCACACAGTATACAAGGATGGGGTGAAGTACGGGCTTCGAATGCTTACTTGCGGATTCGTAAATGAGAAGTCGCAGCTTGCTATCGGTGCGGGAGTATTAGTCGACATCAAACAGTTTCTCGATGAAGTGGAGATTACTAAGACGGGCGGCAGGATTTTCGTTGACAAGCGGTGCTCGATCATCGAGGAGGAGCATAAGGAGCTTGACAAGTCTGAGAATTCGAAGAAGATCGGGACTACGGCTTCTGGTTGCGGTCCCGGAAATGCCGCGAGAGTGAACAGGATCGCAAGACTGGCAAAGGATGCTCCCGAGCTTTCCGAATACTTGGCTGATGTCCCGCAGATGGTTAATGATGCTGCTCGTAAAGGCGAGGAAGTGTTGATTGAGGCTAGTCAGGGTTTCGGCTTGTCCCTCTACTACGGCAACTACCCTTATGTCACTTCCAAGGATACTTCAGCGTCGACGGCTTGCGCGGACGTGGGGTTAGGCCCGACCAATGTGGACGACGTCTACGTGATATTCAAGGCTTACATGAGCCGTGTCGGGGAAGACCCTTACATCCACTACTTAAGTGATGAGGACGTGGGAAAAGACCCCCTGTGGAAGAGTGTTTTAGCCCGCGCCGACGATGCCGGCATGCCCGGGGAAAATGCTAACGAGAAGATCGCGCACCTTTTCGGGGAGAAGGGGACTGTTACGGGCCGTCCCAGAAAGATCGCGGCATTCGACTTTGACCTTGCGAAATACTCTATTATGGTCAACGGCGCAACCCAGATAGTCTTGACTTGTGTGGACAAGATGTTTCCCGAATGTCTTGGAGTGAAAAGCTATGATGGTTTGTCTAAAGATGCTAAATCTTTTTTAAACAACCTTGAGGACCAAATGGAAGTCCCCTTAACTCTCATTTCCACGGGACCGGACGTTTCCGATGTTGTTGATTTAAGGAAGAAATAATATCATGGAATCCGACGACTTGACATATGATTTGGTTAAGAAGGAATTAGACAGGGTTAGAAGGCTTTACGTGCAGGAGCAGGAAAAGAATCGGGAGTTGGAAAAAAGGCTTTTTGAGCAGCAAAAAGATTTTTCAGAGCAGTATGACCGTATC
>AQSC01000055.1 GCA_000402775.1 Euryarchaeota archaeon SCGC AAA252-I15
TTTTCGGAAGCCACTTCCCCGACTTCTTCGGCAGCAACTTCCTCGATATTTTCGGAAGCCACTTCCTCAATGTTTTCTGCATCCGCCATACAAATCACCTCAATAATTCACTAAAAAAGAGTTAGTTGGAAAAAATCACCTACCCTGCCGGCTGTCCTGTGAAATCGGAACAAAAAGCCGGTACTTGCTCTCCCCCTTAAGCTCTTCAATAATCCTACCAACAATAACTTTACCCGGATCCGGCAGGTTCTTAAGCCTTGCCGTCATATCATCAAAACTCTCAAACGGCTTACTCCGCCTCTCCTCAAGAATCTCATCCCTGTGTCTCTTCCCAATCTTCGGGAGAATCTCAAGTTTATGCTGTCTAGTACTAATAATCCCTGTTGTATTGAAGAATTCCACAAACTTGGGCTCATCAGACAAAACAATCTGTAAAAGAACGTGAGAAAGCTCCGACTTGGCTGTAGGGGTAAGCCACTCATATTTTATCCTCCGCTCAATGTGATCAACCTTCTCCCTCACACCTTCTCCGATATACACTTTATCGCCAGGCTCAAAGGATTTACCCTCGCGAGGAGTAACCTCAAGCAAAGAAAAATAAGTGATCCCAATAGCTTGGGCAAGCGGTTTTCTCTTGTGAGAGGGAACCTCAGATTTACCTTTCGGAAGATAATCTAACACATAGATGTAATCGTCTTTCTGCAATTGAACCACCCCTCACCTAAATTGATCAACCACGCCAATGATCTTTTTAATGTCCGCTTCCTCGTACTTAAAACGCTCTTTAGCGAAAATCGCCCGAACATCATCCACAGTCTCAGGAACCAAATCAACAATCTTAGCAATCCACCCGGGATTCAGATTAAGATCCAAATCAACCAACTGCTTTGAAAGGGAAACTGAATCCTTTTTTCCGAGAGTATTAAAGTTTTTCGCATGATCCAAAGCCCTCTTTTGCTCGTAATAAAGCTCCTTATCCTCTTCCTTATACTGCTTTTCCTTTTTCTTTAAGATATTCAATACCTCAGCCAGTGAAACTGGCTCCTCAGAAACAAGATTCATTTCGATTCCTCAATCTTCGTTAGATGCTCCGGTGTCACAAGAATATTCTTTTTCTTTCCGCCGTCCTTAATCTCAAGGTAGTAGGCTCGCCCCTGTTTGTCTACTACGCGCCCGGTTCTGCCTTGAAAACGCGGGTGCGGGATCGACTGGTAGCTTGGGTTGATTACAATGGAAACTAGGTCGTTTTCCTTGAACTCCTGTAAGTACTTTCTAATCTTAAGCTTGCCCTTGTCCCTAAGCTTTGTCTTGAGGTTTCTCGTCCTTCTCCTGTATCCTTTAGAGCCTTTCATTTTATGGTTGGTTCAGAAATTGATTGAAAAATCGATTATTTCCCCCCTCACCCCATTTCGAATTTAATACTTAACAATATTAGAATAAAAAGGCTATTTTCCGATTTTAACTGTTATTTCCTCTTCTTGGAAGGTGAATGTTTTACCCGACACATCCTTATTGAGAGTGATCGCGTCGCCTCGGACTTCCTGTAGAACCTCTTTTTCAAAGTCTTTGAGCATGGATTTAACTGCACTACTTTCTGTTATTTTTACTTTTATCCGGTCTAATTCTGCAAGGTTTTTTTGTTTTCTAAGTTCTTGGATGTTTCTTATGACGTCTCTTGCAAGTGCTTCGTTTATGAGTGTTTCATCTCTTTCAGTGTCTATGTATACGACTCCTGAAGAGTTTGCTTGGGTGAATTCTGCTGCAACGTATTTTTCAGGGACTTTTAGTTTTACTTCCGAGATCATTTCGGGGGTGATCTCAAATCCGGATACTTTTAGGGTTTTTCCAGAGTCTACAGTTTCTTTCAATTCTTTTCCCGCTTTTTTTATTGCGTCGGCCACTTTTTGAGCGTCTTTGCCGTATTTTGGCCCTAGTATTTTGAAGTTTGGTATGGGGGCGTATTCTGTTCCTTCGACTTCTGTTGTGTATTCCACTTTCTTGGCATTTAGTTGTTTTGCGATGACTTGGGAGAGTTTTTCACATGCGCTCTCAACTTTCTCATCCCCCACTATCGTGACTGATGCTATTGGATGGCGGAGTTTAATCTGTGCTTTCTGCCGGACGTAGCTTCCGGCTTCGAATATTTTTCTGACGATGTCCATCGATTCTTCAAGTTCTGTATCTGACTTTCCGACTTCGGGCCAGGGGGTTAAGTGTATTGACTTCCCGCTTCCGCCTAGATTGAGGTAAATCTCTTCTGAGATGTAGGGTGCGAGTGGTGCGAGTAAGAGGGAGACTTTATTGAAGACTTGACTTAAGGTCGAATAGGCCGCAAGCTTTGATGGATTCATCTTTCCATTCTCGTCTTCAAGCCAAAGCCTGTCGCGAACGAGTTTTATGTACCAGCGTGAAAGCTTTTCGACGACGAACTGGTTTAACTGGGAAACTGCTATGTGATAGTTGTTTTGGGTTAATTCATGTGTGACATTTGAAACGAGAGTGTTGACTTCGGAGAGAATCCATTCGTCTTCAAGAGCGAGATCCAGCTTAACATCAGTTTTACTTTGAGGATCATATCCGTCCAAACTCATGTACCGTGTAGTGAATTCATAACAGTTCCAAAGGGTTCTAAGGAAGGGTAATACACTTTCGTTCAAACTTTCCATTCCAAAGCGTCTTGCATTCCAAGGTGCTTGAGCGCACATCTGAAGCCGTACTGCGTCGGCGCCGACGGTGTTGAAAAGCTCCCAGGGATCGATGATGTTGTTTTGGGATTTGCTCATTTTCTCCCCGTTGTCGTCTAGTAGGAGTCCTCCCACGACGCAGTTTTTGTAGGCGGGTTCGTCAAACAAGAGCGTTGAGATTGCAAGGAGGGTGTAAAACCAGCCCCTTGTTTGGTCGGTGGCCTCGCATATGAAGTCGTAGGGGAAGCTTTCGGCGAAAAGCTCCTTGTTTTCGAATGGGTAGTGGTATTGGCTGAGAGTTGCCGAGCCTGAGTCATACCAGCAGTCGATTACGTATTCGACGCGAGTCATTTCCTTTCCGCAACTGCATTTAAGCTTTACGTCGTCGACGTAGGGGCGGTGCAAGTCAAGGTCGTCGGGCACGCCTCCCACAGATTTTTCATTAAGCTCGCTCCGAGAGCCCACCACAGTCTGCTCCCCGCACTCGCACGTCCAGATGGGAAGCGGAGTACCCCAGAAACGGTTTCTGGACAAACTCCAGTCCTTCACGTTTACCAGCCAGTCGCCGAACCGGCCGTCTTTAATGTATCCTGGAAACCAGTTTATTTCATCGTTGTTGGCTAGAAGACTATCTTTCACCTTCGTCATTTCGATGAACCAAGACTTCATCGCATAATAAAGTAATGGTTTATCACACCTCCAGCAGAACGGGTACTCGTGCTCGTAAGGATACTTTACGACAATCGAGCCCCGCTCGGAAAGTATTTCGATTATCTTCGGGTCGGCGTCTTTTGCGAACATGCCGGCAAGTTCGGGCACTTGCTCGCTGAAGGTGCCGTCCTCATTTATCGGGTTTACCAGGGGCAGATTGTTTTCTTTTCCGACATTGTAGTCGTCTTCTCCGAAGGCGGGGGCTATGTGAACTATTCCAGTTCCTTCTTCAGTGGTCACGAATTCTCCCGAAATAACCCGCCATGCAGGTTTTTCGAGTTTTCCGATGAAGTGGTTGAAAAGGGGCGTGTATTCAAGGCCTACCAAGTCTTTGCCAGGGATTTCCTCGACTATACTTGCTTCAGGGAATCTTTTTTCAGCCAGGTTTTTCGCAAGAACAAAGTGTTCGCCTTTATACTTTATCTTCGCGTACTTGATTTTCGGGTGCACTGCAAGTGCAAGGTTTGAAATAAGCGTCCAGGGTGTGGTCGTCCAGGCGAGAAGTGAGAAGTCCCAGTCTTTAACCGGAAAGCTTACGATGACTGTCTCCTCCGTCAAGGTTTTATATCCTAACGCCACCTCGTGACTTGAAAGAGGCGTTCCACAGCGGGCGCAATACGGCACGACCTTGTAGCCTTCATAGAGCAGGCCCTTGTCCCAGATCTGTTTTAAGCTCCACCAGACGCTTTCGATGTAGTCGTTGTCCATTGTGACATACGGGTCAGAGAGGTCAATCCAGTATGCCATACGTTCGGTGAGCTTGTCCCACTCTTTTATGTGGGAGAATACGCTTTTCCTGCATTTTTCCACGAACTTGTCGAGCCCGAATTCTTGAACCTCTTTTTTGTTTTTCAGGCCTAATTCCTTTTCGATTTGCACTTCCACGGGGAGGCCGTGGCAGTCCCAGCCAGCTTTTCTAGGGACGTAAAAGCCTTGCATGAATTTGAACCTGTTCACAAGGTCCTTGAACACGCGGACTTCGACGTGATGGAGTGCGGGAGGCGCGTTCGCAGTCGGCGGGCCCTCAAGAAAGCTGAAACGCTTCGCCCCGGACCTGGGCTCAAGAGTCTTCTCGGCAATACCCTCCTTCTTCCAATACGCGAGGACTCGCTCCTCCAAATCCCGAGGATTATAATCTCCAGCCTGCTTAACCGTCATCTTTAAAGAATAAAATACATGGAGACAATGGTATTTAAGTGTTTTTTAATCTAGGATAGTTCTTCTAAATACCGTAAAAGATACCTTGAGTCAACAAGCTCGAAGACATATAGTTTAGTCCACCCCCCACTTTGACTGTCGTAAAGCAGTTGGATAAAGGAGGTGTATTCCCGTGAATCAGTGTCGTAGGTGACTGTTAAGACTTCAGCGTGTCTCACGGATAACCCGGTAACCCAGCTGTCTGAAATAACACCGTTTCTTTCTGTAGTCCAATGGGATGGCATCGAAAGAGGCCGCTTAAGTAGTGGGTGATCTTCCGCTAGAAGTCTTTTTCTGGTATCCATGAGATACTTTACTACCGACGAGTTTACACCCACAACTCTGGCTTCTTGTGATGGAATGAATTTTCCTTCAGAATAGGTTCCCGTTCGGTACAATATTTTCTCGCCTTCATCGGGTTCCCGTAAAACAATTTTTTGTGAGGGATTAAACTCTCTTTCCCCGAGGAAGAAGAAGTTGTCGTCATATTGGAGGACATGTCTTACATAAAAACTGTCTTTAACATACCCTGAGAGATCATTAAAGTTGGGAAGACTCCTGTAGGGAGATGACTTGAGATTCCACAGCACAATCTTGATTCTCTTATCTTTTAACGCACTCTCGTACTCTAGGGGGTCGATCAAACGCGCTCTATGAATAGTCGTGTCTATAAACTTGGGTGGCATGCTCCTGTCTGTGATAAAGGAAAGATAGAGGACGAAGGAACTTGACTCAAAATCAAATATCATGTCCCCCGCCTTTGATTCGCTTTTTATTATGTCAATTACCGGTGTAAGAGGGTTGGGTTTAAAGGGGGTAGATAATTTCTTAAGCCCAATGTCATAAGAGTGGGATACATAAACGAGTAGTATTAAGGCCACCAAAAACCATCGTCTAAACGACTCTTTTTCCACGGATTCAGGTTTTAACACGTCCAGTAAAAAGTAGCCTCCAATCAACGCCAGGAAAGGTATTCCGTACATGAAGTAGTGGATGAAGAATATATCAGAAACCAGAAAATATGCTAGGTTCACAAGCACTGCAAGCAAGGATACAGTAAGGAGAGTAACCTTAAGTGTGATTACATCCTTGCGGTATTTATACGCGACATACAAGATGCCTGCCAGGGAGAGAACAATCAGCGGACTGCTGTAACCTGTGAGCTTAGACAAGGCAAGCGACTTTTCTTTTAGGTAGTATGTAGGGAGCTTTTTGATGTGATACATTATCGTATTGCTGGTGTAATTCGGCATAAAAGCTGTTAGAGACAGAAACACAAACCCTGTAACTGCGAGACCCTTAAAGAAACTTAAACTCTTCCTCCCGTCCCGAAGGCAGGCAAATACCATAACAGCCAACAAAAGGATGGCATCTGTTCTCGTAAGCAGTGAAAGTCCCATAGAGAAACCAGACCAAAATTTGTTCCCCTTAAAGTACAGGTAAATAGACGTTAAACCAAATGCTAGAGCCTGTAATGTCCCAGTAACTTCAGTGGATAATCCAGTGAAAACATAGTTTGCTGTGAGCAGGATTAATGCAACCAAACCGACGTACTTCTTTATGTGTTCTCCAAGAAGGTAGGTGACATACAATGTCATTACACCCATAACGATAGCATATATTTTCGTGGAAGCCACGGAAACACCGAATAGTTGGTAGAATAACGCCAGAAGGTATATGAACAACGGCTGATGCGCGTAAAAGAAATCTCTGTAGGGGATGTAACCCCCTAAAATAGCCTTCGCCGAGTTCATGTAAATCCAGCTATCGGATAGGGGTTTGTCTAAATGAGTTGAAGAGTAATTTAAGAGAATATACGTTGTAAGAATCAAAACCAGTGGGATAGAGCCCCTGAAAACGTTAGGTTTCATGGTGGTTAAAAATTCTCCGTAAATCTAAATAATGGTTAATGTGAACTCATCTTGGTAAATCCGATTAGTAAATTCGTTTGGAATTAGTAGAGTATATATTTCGAATACTTCAAGATTTTTCCACGTTCTAGCTTAGTCTGCCACCGACGCCGAGTTTCGCGTTACTTAACATACTCAACGTTTTTCATATCCTTGAATTCTTGGTCTCCGGTTAGGAATTTGATGCCGTATTCGAGTGCTAGAGAGTATCCTATGCAATCGCTCATTGATAGTTTTCTTTCTTTGTGAGCGAGTTTTAAGGCTGCGGCGATGCAGATTGTGTTTGAGTTGTATGGTACTGCGTATTTTTCGTATTTTCTTATGAATTCTTGGGCGTGTGCCTTCCCCTCCCGTATAAGGGTGTAGTAGACTTCGAAAAGATTTAGTTGGGTTGTTATTATGTTTGCTTTAGAGTATTTAGAGTAGTTTTGGTTTCCGCGGAGTACTTCGATTATCGCGTATGAGTCGAAGAGGTATGCTTCACTCATCGTACAGCTCTTTTCTTGCCTCGTCTTTCAGTTCTTGCGCTGTTTTTGAGAGTATTTTTTTTGCCGTGCCGAAGCTTTCCCGCATGTTTTTACCGTCTTTTAGGATGAGAACCTTCACCCGTTGTTTTTCCTTTATATGCTCTTTCGCCGCCACGTCCTTGGGTATTGTTATGCCGAAGGAGTTTCCCCACTTACGTATCGTTGCATCAATAAGTATCATCTTGTATAATTATACAGAATATAACGATAAAAAAGGCTAAATTTCCAGTTCCTCAAGGATTTCTTCCGCCCCCTCCGCTTTACCGCCGCCAACGCCGAGTTTCGCGTCGCCTCGGCCGCCGCCGCCAAGCTTCTTCGAAAGCTTTCCGGCGAGCTCTCCCGCATCTATTTTCGGGTTCGAGGATGCGACAATGAGGTTGCACTTCTCTCCCGTTATGTTGAGAAGGACTAGTAAGCGGCCCTCTTTCTCAATTGCCTCGGAAGCCATCTTCATGAGTGTTTTTATATCCAAATTTTGTGTCATGTACTTAACTGTGGACGATTTTTCAAATTTATTTTTTAATATACCTTCTAGATCAATACCTTTTTCACTCTGAAGTTTCTCAAGTATTTTTCGATCCTCTTTCCATCTCTCGAAGATATGATTTCCAAATATCTCGATAGAATCAAAATTATCTTTGACAATTTTATTAGTCAATATATGTGCGTCTCCCAACGTGAGTATACTTCTCTCCATTCGATTGATCTCATCAACAAACCTCTTAATTGTTTCTGGAAGCTTTTCATTAGTTACAGAGAGACTACTGGATAATCTTTCCATCTGCTTCTGCCATTCAATCATAGGCTTCAACGAAGCCTCCATCTGTTCTCGCATTTGTATCATAGGCTTCAACGAAGCCTCTAACTGCTTTCGCATTTGTATCATAGGCTCCATCTGCTTCTGCCATTCAATCATAGGCTTCAACGAATCTATTGTATCGTAAGTGTGAACTACTCTATTTCTTCTTTCAATTTTAGCAGCATTTCCTGCCTTGAATTCCAGGCGGACTACACCATCTTGTATCCTAGTAGCTCCTGTGATAATGATATCTTCGATTTCCGTCGTGTTGTCGAGGTGGGTTCCGCCGCATGCTTCGGCGTCAACACCAGCGATGTCGATTATCCGAAGTTCAAGGCCTGGGACTGCACCACCCTGGTAAATCCTAAAACCGTAGCGCTTCTCAGCCTCCTCCCGGGGGAGGACGAGCTTTTTCACTGGAAGAGCTGCAGCCACAATTCTGTTCGCCTCCTGTTCGATTTCCCGCAGCTCACCGTCTGAAACCGCCTTGTAGTGGGTGACGTCAAGCCGTGCCATGTCAACGGATTTGTGGGCGCCGGCCTGCCAGATGTGCGGGCCCAACACCTTGTTGGCTGCGGCGTTTATTATGTGGGTTGCGGTGTGGTGCTGGGTAAGTTGGAGTCGGCGTTCGTTGTCAACTACCCCTTCGACTGAGTCACCTTCCTTGAACTTCGAAGGGTCTGAAACCTTGTGAAGGATGGTTTTTCCCTCCTTTACGACGTCTTCGACTTCAACGCCGTTTAAGGTTCCAAGGTCTGCCTGCTGCCCCCCGCCTTCAGGGTAAAATAAAGTCTTATCTAAGACTACGAAATCTTTTTCCACGCACAAAACTTTCGCCTTAAATTCCGTCGCAGTCATGTCATCGTAGAATAATGTTTCAGTGTCTGACGGACAAGACGAAAGAATACTCTCCGCCCGTGCAACATCGGATTTTGAGCGCTCCTGCCGTTTCTCAACTTGTAGGTAAAAGTCGTCGGGTATTGTGACTTCGGGTTTTACTTCTTTTATGGTTTGCGGGTGGATTCCTTGGCTGTCGTAGAGTTCGGCAAGCTTTCCGGCGGTAAAGGTTTCGCCACCCCCGACCATCCGGGATACGACTGCGCGAGCCTTCTTTTTCCCATCGGTAAATCGCCCTTTCTCGGTCTCGATTATGTCCCAGAGGCTTCCGACTTCCGAAAGCTCTGTATACCATTTCCCGAACTCCTTGATGTGGATTTCAAACACTTTGTTCAGATCGAAAGTGAAATCGAATTCGTCCATAAGCGTCCAGCATCTTCGAAGTATGTTTCTAAGGTTGTAGCCGCCTCCCACGTTTGAGGGTAGAGCGCCGTCGTGTATTGCGACGAGGAGTGTTCGCGTGTGGTCTCCTATCGCGTACAAAGCGCGCATGCGGTAGACCTCCCACTTCAGGGTTTCAAGGTCTACTCCAACCTCTTTCGCCACATCCTGCCAGACAACTCCTGCATTCTCTATTTCGTCGAAGGCGAGAAGGCTGGCGTAGCGGGCGAACTTATTCCAGATTTTTTTATCGGGCTTGACGGCAGTCTCCTTGTAAAGGTATTCCATAACTTTCGGGAAGACCGTGTCGTAGCTCATTGGAACTCCCTGACTGAACCAACTCCACCGCTCAAGACCCGCGCCCATGTCGATGACTTTTGTTTTAAGCTCCATGTGGCTTCCGTCAGGTAAGACTTCATACTGCATGTAAACCTGGTTTCCAAGCTCAAGTCCCCTGGAGAAGAATTCCATGCTGGGCCCGAAATTGCCGCCGCCAGCCCACACGTCTTCATGGTAAAAGATTTCTGCAGGTTTGATACCCAAACCTTTTGTCAAAAACTCGTGCATCTGAAGTATCCCCTCGTCCTTGAAGTAGACGTGTTTTTCGGGCGTGTTGAACGTGTGTTGGCCGGCCATGATAAAGCCGGTGTAGTGTCGGCCTGTTATTCCAACGCTGTCTATGTCTGAAAAGCGAAGGCAAAACTGGGGTTCGAGGACGGCGTCGGCGGGAGGTGGGACTTCCCCTGAAACGACGTAAGGTTGAAAGTCGTTGACCCCCGCGTTTACAAAGTATAGTTCATCGTACCATCGGCAGACGACTGGGTAACGCTTGATGGGGACGTAATCCCACTGTTTGAAAACTTTCACGTACTCGTCCCACGCCTGCTTGTAGGAAAACTCCTTTCGAGCAAGCTTTTCACCGATAAACCGGTAGCCTCCCGAACATGCGGGTTCGTCGCAAAAGTCTCGCTCAGATTGGCTCCAGAAGCCTCGACCGCACTTCGAACAGATGTTTCGAGAGAAGCCTATGGATGTGAGGCTTTCCACGGGATAGTATTTTCCGTAGTTTTTGTGGAACTCCGGTTTCATCCGGCTTTTAAGTTCCCTGAAGTCTAATGCCATGACTAACTATATTTTAAGCGTCAGTTAATATTTAAACCCGGTATCGTTGGTTATTCTAGTTATTGGGTGATTTATTTTGGATACTTTACCTTATGATCAGGTCGTAAAGATTCATTCGCGCGACATTGAGAAGCTAAAGCTTCGGAAGACTGTTTGGGATGAGGTTGGATCTCGGCCAGTCATGATTTCCGCCGTAATACCCACTTTCAACAAAAACGACCCTAAATACAATAAAGCGCTCATGAGAGTTCTCATGGACTGTTGTAATCTGGTGGACAAGGGTATTTTAGACGAGATTGTTATTGCTGAAGGCTCGAGAATGGAGGACGGTTCGCCAGACTTTGACTTCATAGAATTTATTCTCGCAGTCTGCTTCAAATACTGTAAGACGTTCAAGTCTGAGGTGGCGTTTATCAATCAACTTCCTGAAGGCAGGAAAAAAGCTCTTGAAGGGAGATTCGATTTTTGTGTCCGGATACTGAACCAGATAGATCCTGAACTCCACAAAATCTTTTTGAAACACAAACTGCTGACAGAAGACGAGATAGAGTTTCTAAAGCAGGGTAAGGGGGGAAACCTTTGGTTTTCGATTCCGGTGACATACGGAGACATTCTTTGTTTCGTGGATTCGGACATCGTTTCATTCAACGAGAACTACATCAAAGGTTTGTGCTACCCACTCCTTTCAAGTTGGGGTGAGGAAAACCCGAAACTTTTTTCAAAAGCCACTTACACTCGAAGACACAAGATGAAGCTGGGGAAATATAAAATCGGTGGCAGGCTTTCTAGGCTGGCCGCAATACCGCTTTTCAAGGTTCTCTCGGAAAGAAACATTTTAGAGGGCCTCGACGGAGTCACATACCCCTTCAGCGGGGAATGCGCCTTCACCAGGGAAACACTCAACAACATACAGTTTTCCAACGGATACGACATCGAGACTTCAGTGTTATGCCAGCTTTGGAAGAAGTATTCAGTGGAAAACATGGAGTTGGTTGACCTGGGATTCTTCCAGCACCTGCCCGGAACCGAAGACCACACAGACGACATGCTCGATGAAATCACGAAAGCCCTTTTCTACTGGATAAGAAAATACGGCCTTAAAAAGAATCTCGGCAACATTGAAAAACTCTTAGACGACTACGAGAAAACCGCAAAGTCGACGCTCGACTGGTATGAAGTAAGGGCTACGAGACATCCAGGAAAGATTATTTACGGTAAAGAACAACGAAACGAGGATTTAAGGCGAATCAAAAGATACAAAAAAATAATCCTTAAGGGTTATAAAAAATCTTCCGGCTGGGAACCCAAACTCTTAAAACCTTGGTCCGAGATCAAGGAAAAGACGGATAGCACGGTAGGATACTCTTACATGAATTTTAAAAACACACTCCAAAAGAGGGTTAACAAGTTTACTTCAGATACGATTTTGACTAAGATTCACGTGCATATCGACCGAACCCGCAGCATAATAGACGAGCACATTAAATGATGTTTTACGTCGTATACACAGACCTTGACGGGACGCTCATAGATGAAAAGTACTCTTTTAAGGCGGCCTCCCAGGCTCTCGAAACTTTAAAGAATCGTGGTTTTCCCCTTATTTTCTGCTCTTCAAAGACGAGGGGGGAAATACTTTTTTATCGTGAAAAAATGGGTTTTTCAGACCCGTTTATTGCTGAAAACGGCGCTGCTGTTTATATCCCTAAAGGTTACTTTGATTTCCCGATTCCGGGAGCTCAATCAGTTGAGGGGTTTAGTGTTTTAGAGTTTGGATTGGATTACGAGAGTTTGTTTAGGAGGGTCGAGAAGATTTTGATTGGTCTGGGAATTGAATACGAGACTTTTAAGGGTATGAGCGTGTCGGAGCTTTCACTTGATTCTGGTTTGTCTCTTATGGAGGCGGCGTTGGCGAAAGATCGGGAGTATAGCGTGATTTTCAAGGCTGAGTGCGAGGACTCTATTTTAACGGAGGCTTTCAGGGGTGAGGGTTTAATCTATACTCGTGGTGCGAGATACCATCATGTTATGGGAGCGCATGATAAGGGTGTTTCCGTGAACGCGCTTTCTTCATTGTTTAGGATGGTGTATGATGAAGTTTTGACTGTGGGATTGGGTGATAGTTTAAATGATCTTGAAATGTTAGCTTCCGTGGACTTGCCCATTTCCGTGAGAAGGCCTGACGGAAGCATTGAGGATTTTGGGGTTAAGGGCGTCTTGGAAACAGAGGGCGTTGGCCCGATTGGGTGGAACGAGAGGATACTTGGCATTCTATCAGAAAAAACCGATTTAATATAAAATCAATTTAATTCATAAACACGGGTTTTTACAATGCTTTCTACTGACGAGAAAATTAAAAGGGTTGGAAAGGTGGATATTGCAGTAATCGTTTCTAGTCTCAATAACGCCTCTACAATAGGATTCGTAATTTATCAGGTGGCGCAGGGGCTTAGAACATTTTTCCCTGATAAAAAGAGCGTTATAATCAATGTCGACGGGTGTTCACGTGACGGATGTGCAAACGTTACTCGAGTGATAAGGCTTCCTGTAAAAAAAATCGTTGTAAGAGATGAATTATGCAATGGCATTGGAGGTAAGGGGGCTGGAGTCCGCACGGGAATGATGATTGCGTCAAAGCTTGGTGCTAAGGCTGTTGCCTTAGTAGACTCTGACCTTCGAAGTATTAATCCCGAGTGGATTAAACTTCTTTTAGGCCCCATTTTAGAGGGTCATTCTGAATTCATCTCCCCATACTACCACAGATACAAGTATGATGGAACTATAACCAATTTCATTGGATACCCAATGGTAAGGTCACTCTTCGGGAAAAGGCTTAGGCAGCCTATTGGCGGAGAAGTGGGTTTTTCAGGGGATTTTTGTGGGAAGGCTTTAGCCCATAAGCTTTGGGATAGGCCTGAGACCGCCCAGTTTGGCATAGACTTTTTTTTAACGGGATTTGCTTTGGGTGAGCAGCTTAACGTGTCTGAGGCTGTGTTGGGGGTTAAAGTGCATGACGTCAAGGATCCTTCAAAGCATCTTGCGCCCATGTTCAGGCAGGTTATGGGAAGCATTCTAAACATCATTGAGTGTTATGATGATGTGTGGACGGAGATTTCCGGGAGTGATGCTTTACACAGGCATAGGGGCAGTATTAGATTCTCTTCTCCCGAACCTTTTGACGTTGATACAAACAGCATGATTAATTCTTTTTTGGGTGGTAGGGCAGAGCACATGAACACTTTAAAGTCGGTTCTTCCGAAGGATTTGTACAGGGATATTGCCTCCATTCCCACAATGGCTGAAGAATTTATTTTTGACTCGGAATTGTGGACTAATGTGATTTACCACCTCATTCCCGCCTACTTTAGCACTCCGGCAGAGAAGAAGGAGGATATCCTTGATATTGTGAGGCACATGTGGATGGGGAGGGTTGCCTACTTCACAATTGAGTCTAAGGACTTAAATGATCGTGAGGCAGAGCACTTGATTGAAGAACAATCCCTGATTTTTGAGGAGAACAAGGAGCTGTTAGTTGAGTTATACAGAAAGGCCCGGCAATGATTCATAATCGGGGGGAACTTTTAAAAGGTGCTTTCGAAAGTGGGAGAACGTCTCTCTTAGATTTTCTGGAAGTTGGATTGGAGGCTGTAAAGCCGGGGAATCTTTTCAAGGAAAATATATCTTTTAAGGGTGGTGTGCTCAAAGTCGCGGATTTATCTTATGATCTGGGAAAATTCGGAAATGTTTATGTTGTAGGTTTCGGGAAGGCTTCGGGTTTTATGGCCTTGTCTCTTGAAGAGATGTTGGGTGATGAGGTTGACGACGGTGTTGTTGTCGTAAAAGACATGATAGTGGGTTTGCGAAACATCAAGGTCGTTTGCGGATCTCACCCTATTCCTGATGGGAAAAGTGTTGAAGCTTCGGAAAAAGTTTTAAGGTTTCTTGAAAAAGCTGGTGAAAATGATTTGGTTATCTGCTTGGTCTCGGGGGGTGGGTCAGCCCTACTTTCATGCCCGGCAGAAAGCGTGAATCTGGGTGAATTAACTCAAACCTCGGAACTATTGTTGAATTCCGGGGCAGACATAAGTGAAGTGAACACTGTTAGAAAACACATCTCCCAGGTTAAGGGGGGATACCTCATGAAAAAAGTATTCCCGGCAACAATATTATCCCTCATAATTTCCGATGTGTCAGGGAACCGGTTGGATGTCATAGCATCCGGCCCGCTAGTCCCTGACGACTCGACTTTCCAGGAAGCAGTTTCGGTTTTGGAAAAATACGGTATTTGGGATAAGGTCCCAGACTCTGTGAGAGAGCACTTGGAATGCGGGGTAAAATGCACTATCCCCGAAACCCCGAAGAAAGGTGAAGACATTTTCTCGAAAACAAAAAACATTATCCTGGCAGACAACTGGACTGCGATAAACGCCGTTAAAGACAAGGCGCGAGAACTGGGTTTTACGACGGTTGTCCCTTCCGACTTGTTTACAGGCGATGTTTCCGAAGTCGCAAAAGAGCATCTGGTTTTAATCGATGAGATACAGTCCAACCCTTCCATCGGAAAACCTGCTTGCCTCATTACGGGAGGAGAGTCCTCCGTCAAAGTATGCGGTAAAGGCTGCGGAGGCCGGAGCCAGCAATTCATGCTCTCGATTGCCGAGGGTATTTCCGGAAAGAATGTTGTTGCCGCCGCAATCGACACTGACGGAGTAGACGGTTTAAGCGACGCTGCAGGGACGATAGCGGACGGGGACACTATCACTCGTGCGGAAGATAAAGGCCTTGATATTAAAAGGTTTTTACTGGAAAACGACTCCCACACATTCTTCGAAAAACTGGGCGACACAATAAAAACAGGGGAAACAGGAACCAACGTAAACGAGGTAAGAATAATAATATGCTTATAAAACGCTATAATCTTCTTATAAATTCATGTAAAACCTAAGGATAAGTGTAATGAAAATCACTGATAATAAATATGTTATCATTATATTGTTTGCTTCTCTTTTCGGACTCCTAATCTTCAAACCGTATTTTTTAGAACAGCCTACTGGAAAATACATTGCCACTGCTCCTTCACCTTACGGATATGGCGGGGAACCGTGTCCATCAGGCATTACAACTGCAAGTCCTTGTCCTGAAGGACAGTATTGTTGTGAATCAGAAGATAAGAATGCTGGTTCTTGCACCATGGAAGGGGATTCGTGCTGTTCATCTAAGCATCGAGCTTTGGGATACAACCCCGAAACTTCTAAATGTTGTATAGCTAAGGGTGACTCCGATTTCCAGCCAATCGAAATCATCGCCTACGACGAAGTCTGTTGTGAGGAGAAGGCAAGGAATACAGGAAAGTGTGCGCGAGGAGAGAAATGCTGCTACTCTGGTGACTTCTTAAGCCACGCCTGCGTGCCGCCGGCAGGAACCTGTTGCAGAACATATACTACCGCGGAAGGATGTGTCTGGGGTGTTCAATGCTGCCAATCAAAGAAGAGACAAGAAATCGGTGAGATTAGCTACCCACTAGCAGCAAGCTGTAAAATGTCCGGTGCCGCATGCTGTGAGAGTGAAGAAACCAGGGTATCCCAAATGTTTTGTCCCACCGGCCAAGTATGCTGTAAAACTCCGGATGGCGACGCCACATGCTATGACCCGAAAGAGGGGACGTGTTGTAAGGGTCGAGACGAATATGGAGAACCGTTAGTCTGCAAGGACGGCGAGAAATGCTGTGGGGACGGTTATGGCCAGCAGGCGGTATGTTATAATGAAGATCCAATTGGTTGGGCTGGACCCTACACTTGTTGCAATCTACCGGATTCCAAAGGAAATCCTTTAATTTGTGACGAAGGCGAGGAATGCTGCGGAAACTATTTTAAAACTATAGGCGGTTGTATTGATGAGGATGAAGATGACTGCTGTGAGCTTAAGGACGACAAAGCAACCCGTTGCGTTGATTCTGAGTGTTGTGTGAATCCGGATTTAACGGATGCAGTATGTTACGACCGGGACGACCAGTGTTGTCTCGGCGGCGAAGAAATGAAGTTGTGCGATGGTGCTGAAAATTGCTGTTTTTCAAAGGACAAGAAGGTGTCAGCTTGCTTGGAACCCAATGACTGTTGTAGCTATAATACGGGATTGATAAAATGTGAAAAGGATGGGTATTGGCCAGGCCCACCATTTGCAAAAGCCGACGGATGCTGTGTCTCATATGATGGTTCGGTCGCCGTATGCTGTGACGATATGATCTCTTATGCTTGTTGCAAATATAGCAACACAGCATTTTGTTTAGATTCTGTTAACTGGAAATTATCTGGCTGTCCACAATCACCACCCTGAACTATATTTATCAAGACAAAAAAATAATCCTAAGATGAAAGTTCTTTTCGCAACGGGTAATAATCACAAGGTTTTGGAGGTGAATGATATTGGGGGGGAGTTCGGGGTCGTCTTCAAGCAGGTGGAGTGTCCTTACCCCGAGCTTAGAAGTGATTCTATTTCAGTGGTTGCGGAGGAGGGGGTGAAATTCGTTTACGCAAAGATTGGAAAGCCCGTGGTCGTGGAGGATTCTGGATTGTTCATTCAAGCTTTGGACGACTTCCCCGGCACGTATTCCGCCTTCGTCTTCAGTAAAATCGGAAATTACGGGATACTCAAGCTTATGGACGATACTTCGAATAGGACTGCGGAGTTTCGATCCTGCATTGCATTCTACGACGGGAAAACCTTAAAATCGTTTGTCGGATCAGTTAAGGGAGATATCACTGAAAAGCCGGCTGGAGAAAATGGGTTCGGATACGACCCCCTTTTCATTCCGAACGGGTGCGGAAAAACCTTTGCCGAAGACCAAGAGACCAAGAAGAAGGTTTCACACCGTAGCAAGGCCGTGAAAAAATTCATCAACTGGTATTCTTCGAAAAAGAGTTAAGTGTCGTCTGAAACCGTAATGTTTTCAACAGACATATTTTCTAATACAACCGGCTCGGTAACCACCCTCTCAGTCTGAATTCCAATAGTCTGGAAATTATCCTGCCTCTCAAGCAGAATACCTCGCACCTTATCCCCGGGAACAAGCTCGTCGGGAGACAACAAGTAAATCTCGCCGCCGCCGACCGCGCACTCGTACGCCCGGTAAACATTCACTTCACCCACAATTGATCCCAAACCCTGACGCACACTATCAAAGGCTGTGGAAACATCATCAGCGAGGAACCTAAACAACACGTAGGCGTTGGAAAGCTCAACCATGGTTTCAGAAATCCCTTCAAAGGAAGTGTTCAAAACTTCCAACACACCTTCCGCACGCACGTATTCAGGCCGCAAAGGTATTGCAGCAACCTCCATCAAAGGCCTTTCAACCTCCATAATTGCGGAAGCGTTGCCGACTGGAACGACCTGGTATTGAATCACATTCGAATTGTTTTCAGATAAAAGCGGGGCAGGCGGTTGAATCTCAACAGAGCGAGTCATCCAGAAGAAGGCCGATAAAAGCATTATGGCCGAAACCAGGTATATCATGAACTTCTGGTTTTTCTTCCCGTCTTTAACAGCCTTATTTTTCCGGTTTTTCTTGGCCATGTTGTGTCAATATACTTACGCAACATATTTATTTAATAATAACCCATTTTATACTTCATGAAATTTCTTAAAATCGATTATACGGCACAAGTAGAAGACGGTGTGGTATTTGACACTACAGACAAGAAGAAGGCTGAAGAAGCCGGCATATTCAATGAAAAAAGAATATACGCCCCACTACCCATTGTTGTTGGGGAGGGGCAGGTGATTGCGGGACTTGACGAAGCACTGGAAAAGCTTAAGGTTTCAGATTCTAAGAAAATTGAGATTACCCCCGAAAAAGGGTATGGGCCAAGAGAGCCGAGCCTGCTTCGGATTGTTCCTCTGAAAGTCTTCAAAAAAGATAAGATTAATCCCGTTCCGGGTATGCCGGTTGAACTGGACGGGCGGCCTGCAAGAATCCAGACTGTGGCGGGAGGGCGCGTTCGAGTAGACTTCAACCATGATCTCGCCGGAAAAACATTAATATACGACGTAAAAGTCGTGTCGGAAGCCACGACCGAGAAGGACAAGGTATTGTTTCTCGCCGAAAAAAATTTCGACGAAACCGAAGGATTCAACGTTAAAGTCACCGGAAAGAAAGTGGAGGTAACAATCCCCGAGAAAGCGGCGAAAGATAGAGCCGCCCTCGTTAGAAAAGCATCACTTTCAGCCGAACTCTTCAAATTCCTGAATACTTCTGAAGTATCGTACACTGAGGTTTGGAAGAACCCGTCTGCAAAAGCGGAAAAGACATGAAAATAGTTTATGTTCCATGCTACAGTAAATTAGACCCGCTTCCCATCCTTGAAAAAAATATTGGAGATCTTAAAGGATTCAAAAGAATTGGCATATGTTCCACAGTACAATACTTACCATACCTTAAAAGCCTCTCTTTAATGCTTTCGTCGGAAGGCTTTAAGGCTGTTGAATGCGGTCAAGTCCTCGGCTGTGATGTAAGCGTTGCACAGGAAAGCAAAGAGAAAGTTGACTGCTACTTATATGTCGGCTCCGGAATGTTCCACCCCACTGCAATCGCCCTGGAAACAGGCAAAAGAGTGTTTAAGCTAGATCCTGAATTACAAAACCTTTCTTTCATAGAGGATGATGAGGTGGGGAAAATCCGGAAAAAACGGAAAGGAAACGTTTCCCGAGCCCTTGATGCGTCAACTTTCGGATTACTCGTCTCCACTAAGACGGGTCAAATGGACTTGAAAGACGCATTGAAAATTAAAAAGAGAATTGGAGAATCTGGGAGGGCGGCATTCATTTTCGCCGGGGAAGAAGTAAATCCCGGCAGGGTTTTAGGATTTGATGTGGATGCGTGGGTGAATACTGCATGCCCCAGAATCGCTGAAGACTACTTTAAAAAACCAGTAATAAATCCAACAGACTTAAAGTACATACTAGAGGAAAAATGAGCCTGAATGTACCAACTGAAAAACTGGGGTCTTGCACCTTAAAAATATCAGAGGACATAAAAAAGTTCGTTGGAAAAGCAAAAGCTGAAGGGGCGGTAATAGCGTTAAGCGGAGGGTTAGACTCCTCGGTCGTACTCGTTCTTGCCAAGAATTCAGGTGTAGACATTTACGGATTGGTTATGCCAAACGTTGGAGTGAACAATCCTCAAGACCGTGAGGATGCGATACTACTGGCCAAGAAATTGGAAGTTCCCTATGAAGTAATAGAGATTAATCAAGTGGTTGAATCCTTCAGAAGTCTTTATCCTTGGGGAAAATATTCTGGCGAAATAGTTAAAACCACTCAAGCCAATATCATGCCCCGCGTGAGGATGATTTTAAACTACGCCACAGCCAATCTTAAAAATTATGTTGTCTTGGGGACTGGAAACAGGACCGAACTTTTAGTCGGCTACTTTACTAAATACGGCGACGGGGGAGTGGATGCCCTGCCTATTGGCGGCCTTTATAAGACTCAGGTAAAGCAGCTGGCAAAATTTTTGGATATTCCAGACGCCATCATTTCCAAGACTCCTTCAGCAGGGCTTTGGAAAGGTCAGACTGATGAGGGGGAATTAGGTTTATCGTACGAAGAGTTGGATAACGTATTGCATAATCTCGTAGACCATGGGAAAACTTTATCTGAAGTAATTGAGATAACGGGAGTGGATAAGGAGAAAGTCGAATCAATCAAAGAACGAATAAAATTGAATGCTCACAAGCTTTCTTGCCCTCCAATCTTTATTCCTTTGGATTAGGTGCGCGTCCGAAGTCGTCTCGGATTCGAACTACGTCGTCGAGGTGGGGTGTGCTTACTTCTATTATCTTCACGTCGGTTAAGGCTTCTATCCTGTGTTTGTCTTTCGGGTGTATTGTTATCGAGTCACCTGGTTTAAGGATTATTTCCCCTTCCTCGTGAATTAATTTCATCTCGCCTTCATATACATGCATGGTCTCCTTCTTTTTCTCGTGGTACTGGTAGCTTAGCCTGCAACCTTTTTTAACTTCCAGTATTTTACCAGCGTACTCGTCTTCAACAGCAAGTATTATTTCACGCCCCCAGGGTTTGTCAATAACCTTGATGTCTACGAACCTCATATTTAATTAATTCTTTTGTATATGTTAAATCACTTTAATGATGGATATCTCAATTGTCGGGACGGGGTATGTCGGCCTTGTTTCCGCTGCAGGATTTGCCGAGAAAGGGCATAATGTCGTTTGTGTTGACGTTGACGAGGATAAAGTAGAATTGATAAACAATAAAAAGTCTCCCATATACGAGGAGGGTTTGGGGGAAATCCTCTCTGTCGTCTGTGATAGAAACCTTAAGGCTACGACAGATCTTGAGTCGGCTGTTAATTCCACTGAAGTGACTTTTATTTGCGTGGGCACTCCCTCTGGAGATGATGGTGTTGTGGATTTAAGGTATATTAGAGGTGTTTCCGCTGACTTGGGTAAAATCTTGTCTAAAAAGGATTCTTACCACGTGATTGTTGTGAAAAGCACTGTTATACCGGGTTCGACAGAGGATGTTGTGATCCCTCTCGTCGAAAAAAACTCAAAAAAGAAGGCGAGTTCCGACTTCGGAGTAGCAATGAATCCCGAGTTTTTAAGGGAAGGCGCGGCTGTGGAGGATTTCGCAAATCCGGATAGGATAGTGATTGGAGCCTTAGACCAAAAATCAGGGGATATGGTAGAACAAATCTACTTTGATTTCACCGCCCCAGTCCTCCGAACTAATGTTAAGACTGCCGAGATGATCAAGTACACCGCCAACTCGCTCCTTGCAACCAAGATCAGTTTCATAAACGAGATAGGCAACATGTGCAAGGAGATGGGAATCGACGTGTACGACGTTGCTAAAGGTGTTGGCATGGACCACCGGATTTCCCCGAGCTTTCTTAGAGCAGGTCCCGGATTTGGAGGGTCTTGTTTTCCTAAGGATGTTTCCGCTCTCGTGTATAAGGCCAATAAGATAGGTATTAAGCCGATACTTCTTGAGAGTGTTTTAAAGGTCAATTCCATGCAACCTTTAAGGGTCTTTGAATTGGTCAAGGAGAAGTATGGGCCTCTTGAGGGAGTCCAGATTTCTGTTTTAGGTCTTGCATTCAAGCCGGGTACAGACGATATGAGGTATAGTCCCGCAATAAGTATAATCAATTCATTAGTTTCATCGGGAGCTAAGATCATGGCTTATGATCCGCAAGCCATTGAAAATGCGAAAAAGATTTTCGGTGATTCGATTGAATTTGCATCTTCCGCTGAAAAGGCCTTGAAGGATTCTTCCCTCGCCTTAATCCTTACTGATTGGGAGGAGTTCAAGAATATTGATTATTCAGTAATGAAAGAGAAGCGGGTTTTTGACACGAGAAAAATCGTGAAAACCGACCTTCTTCCAGACGACGTGGAGTATGAGGGATTAAGCTGGTAGGATACTAGTTCATGAAATCCGGTTTCCGGTATCCTACGCGCTCGTTTACTATGTCTATTTCCACCATTCCCGCCTGGTCTAAAACCGACGAGAAAAACAATTCGATTTCCTCACGCGTCAGGTGAAGCCAGAGTTCGTTCAAGCCGGTCGAATAGACGTTGTGCGCAAGATTCCTTACGAGGGCGGTATACTTAAGCTTTTCAAAGACTTCTTCAGGGACTGTTAAGGTTGCGTCGTGTGGAAGCCGCAAGACCGCGGTGTCGAAAATACCTTTTTTATGCATTCTGGATTATTTTGTTTTAGTTAATGTTTTTAACTGCTTGAATATTATTTTCGAATTGTTTCTGCCTAATTCTAGTTGTTGGCACAATAGGATATTAGTTTTGAGGGGTTTCAAGGGAAAAAATAATCCTTTTTCTTTTATTGCCTATAGTAAATTAAGATGACTCTGAAAAATGTGCAGGGGAGGGGTGAGGATGCTCAAGTAAGGCAGGATTATTCAACTTTTCCGGCTACTGTCAATTTGCATATGGCACCCGCCTACACATTGTATCAAATATGTAAGGGGTTTCAGGATAGAGACAGTCAAAACAGAATCCAAATACCAAACTCAACTGATGAGGAAGGGAACGCCGATCCCAGTTCCGGGTGGCAGGATTTGAGCATAACAAGAATTACTAACCTTCACATTGAGCGAGGGAGTACTATGGCTTTCCGAGTGGAGGGGCCTGATACTCAATTAATGCAAGAAGTCCTTCATGTATTATTCCATGATGATGTTGGCAGAGACCGTGCCTCAGGTGGTGTGAAAGTTGTGGAGGGTTCAGAGAGAAAGCACGAAGTTTATTTTCAGGCAGCCGTGGCAGACCCCCACCCCCCATGGTATGATGAATGTCTTCAACGGTCGGGTTTGCCACCCGCAGAGGAGGCTCCAGTAAAGTTCACTGATCTTCCGTTGACTGCGGATGTCGCAAGCCACCCAATGGTAGTCAGCAGCGTGGATCTGGTTGCGACAGGACCTGGAACACTCTCTGGAATGGCTGCATACGGATTGGCTTCATTAGTCCTCCATCACGATTACACTCGACAATTCGCACTTGTCCGTCTCGAACAGGTTAGCTTCGAGGGGAGGAGACTTGCCGCGCTTAGGAAGGCACTAGCTGAGGGGAGGCCTTACATGATGGAAGTTTTAGATGATGAAACTTCGGGGGCCCGGTCCCTCTCGGATATGGTTAGAGGCGAGACCGCATGGTTCAAAGATATTATTTCTCGTGCTAAGCAGACTGTAAGTGGGGGTGTTTCTCAACAAAGGTTGGATGATTCTGGGGTTCAGCTTTCCGTTTCTGAAGACCGATGCCACCCTAATGCCGAATTGGCTATTGAACTCTTAAGGATTCGTCCCGAGCAGGAGCATTTGAAGGCTAGGATGATGAGGAGTCTGGCCCAGGGTTTGACTGTTAGCGACACGATTGCGTATATTCTACACAGGCTGGTAGATCCCGAAGCAGGCGGGGGTCATTTCAAAAGGGCCGGGTTATTCCATCTAGTAGAAGACGAGGAGGGTAGACACCTTCAGGCTTTCTGTGAGTGGAAGCAGGACGGCTTGCGGGAATGCGGCCCCCAGACGAGGATACCGCTTAATGCGCAGGGTGTTGGAGTCGCGTATATTGCAAGAAGAGCACTTGAAGAGGGGGTGAGGGATGAAGAAATTTTTTCTAATGGAAGGGGTGATCCGCGAGTGAACAAGGGGTATATGGAAGGCCAGCAGTTTGTCATGATCCCAGTTTTCTCAGAGGACGGCTCTTTTCAGGGTGTTATTTGGGCTGACAACTTTGACCAGGAGGATATAAGCGCTGAGAGCATCGAGCATTTGAGGGGGGTTACTTCCGAGGCTGGTGAGCTATTACAGATGTCGGGTGAGATTCGGAGGGAGAGCCGGCCAACTCACGAAGGAGAAATTGCGGTTTTAGGTAGGATACCACTTCCAGAGGATATAAGGGATCTGGCAGGGTGGGGTTATATTGGGTATGTTACACCAGTTGGAACTAGCACAGACCATTCCGCAACGTACGCTGGAAGCAGGCGGATGCCGGCAGTACTCGGAGTTGGAAGGGATTTCCTCCGGACAATAAGACCGGGTGATCCGCTACTCTTAATAGATACTGCAGACAATAGGCCTGCAACGCTCGTTAACAAGCCTATTCCAGGAACCTTAGGATTCATTGGTTGCACAAGCCTTGGCCAAGTAATACCTATCGAACCTGAAATATCCGAGATTAGGGACGCTACGACTACAGACAACCACAGAGCGCATCTTATGGGAGTGTTAAACGGGGATCATCCAGACCAGCTTGGACGCTTTGGAGGATATGGAGTGGAGGGTATGGGCCTTTTCAGACTCGAGATTCCAATGATCCATCATCCCCCAAACGTTAGCCTTGAAGGTTTTGAACCAATACGGTCTGTCGAGGAATTTCTGGCTTTAATGAGAGAAGACAACCCGCATCCTCTGAAAGATTTAACAAAATACTTCGCAACGATGTTCGGGAGAATCTTTCACGCGATATACGAGAATGCTCATGAAGGTTATCAGGATGAGCCCGCAATAGTGCGATATACAGATTTGAGCAGGAATAAATGTCCAGGCGTGTATAAAAGCAGGATCAGCGCGGATGAATTAGAATCACAGGAATTGTCGGGCCTTGGCCTTCTAATCGCACACCCTGACATACTGCTTCCCCAGCAGGCGGGCCTTTGTATTGCAGCAAGAGATGCTAAACAGCCTGTTGGATTCATGATGCCGAATGTTAGGTCTGTGGAAAACGTTGCCCAGTGCTGTGAGATGTTTGAAGCAATCGCAAAAGAATACCCTCCCGGAAAGCATGTGCAAAGATATGCGCAGATTGAATGCCCAGCCGCGATTTATCTCATGCCATCAATGGCGAATTTAATTGATGGTTTTGGTGTTGGAATAAACGACTTGGCCTCGCTTTCCTCCGGTCTTCCGAGAGGAGCCCGCCAGCACCTTGAATTCCACCCCCAAGTCGCGCAACACGTGCTCACCGCCCTGACAAACGCTCGTAGAGAAGGTAAGGAGTGTATTTTTTGCGGGGGAGACAGCTCACCAGAGTTGACTAGTCTTATCTTAGGTCTATCTCATAAAGCGGGGAATCAATCCACCCGGATAGCCCTTCCCGCGAGGATGATACCGCAATCCCGCGATACAGTCTGTAGGGTGTCAGCTGCCGAATGCGGTGCTTGGGCTGACGAAGCACTTCAAATACAAACAACAGGTGACGTATACGATGAAGTATATAAGCAACTTGCCAGAAATCTTCGTGGAAAACTCACTTAAGAAGATGCATTAACTAAAAATAATTAACATTCCAAGTGGCAATGCATAAAAACAAGACTATTCAAGAAGTTGTGCTAGAGTATACTATAAAAACTGGGTGGAGACCATGCAAAAAAAGATTAAACTGAGAGAAAGCCTCCTCAGGAATGCTAAAACGGGGTCGGAGTGGAAGGGCTTTTCAGAACAGCTAATAAAACTCATCGGAAGTACCCCCAATGACCGGTTGGGTGTGATAGAGGATCTCACGAGAAGACATTTTGAGGATTTGAAATTACTTTTTCAAGATGAAAAAGCCGTATTGGAGGGTAGATTTCAATCTCCCGTTCAGATGATATCGCAACTCTGCCAAACTGATGAGCCAGGATTCTCGTTCTGCGTGAACCCCGTAACACGCCACCTCCTGGTCGACAACATGCAAAAAGGACATGACGAAATGTTAGTCGAACACGGTATCGAGCATCGGTCCAGTAAGCATTTCTGTCGCGGGGGAGTTGTGTTGGATGATAGTACATTAAGCATCACCCAACCATCCGAAAATGTTAAGGTTGGGGGGGAGTTTTTGGATTTGGACGGAATAATGCAGATAACAGCCGACGTTGTTGTTTCCGCCATGCGGGAGGCCGGTGTAGACTGTGATCTTAATGTTTCCATTCCACCGAAGATTAGGGATGAATACAAGTTGATTGATAGGGGGGAAACACCCGGCGGGGTGGGCATTCCGACTTACCCGGATGTGGTCGGCGAAAGAGGCTGGCAATACACGAAGATTCATGCTACCGGAGGCACTCAGGGAAGCAGGATACACTATGGCGCCGCCCAATTGATACTGCATGGGGTGACTGGGTCATACGAACTTTTTAACAATCTTTCTGGGAGGAGAGGATGTTTCATAACGCCTGATATTCCCAGCTGGTGCGATATTGATTCCCTTAAGACGACGGGCCGTGACGGCTATGCCATCGTAAGATCCAAACGAGGCGGCAGGGAAGGAATTCCACAAGTGTTCAAAGATTTAAATAACGTTTTAAATGAGAGCGCCATCAAACCTTATCTTAAGGGTGGTGGGCGATAACTTTTTTTAATAGATTTAATAAGATCGTTTTCCATTTAAATCACCATGAAAGCGGTAATTCCCGCCGCCGGACACGGGACGAGATTCCTGCCGGCTACCAAGGCGCAGCCCAAGGAGATGCTTCCTCTGGTAGACAAGCCTGCGATACAGTTTGTTGTAGAGGAGGCTGTAGCTTCTGGGATAGACGACATACTCATCATTACGGGCCGGGGTAAGCGCGCGATTGAAGACCATTTCGACCGGTCGGTAGAGCTTGAAATGCTTTTAAGGTCTAAGGGCGAGATGGAGCTTTTAGCCGAGATTGAGGGCATCGCTGGTTTAGCTGACATTCACTTTATACGTCAGAAGGAGGCGAAGGGTCTGGGTCATGCTATCGCTTGCGCTGAAAAACACGTGAATGATGAACCTTTCGTGGTGCTTTTAGGAGATGACATAGTCCACTCAAAGGTTCCTTGCACAAAGCAGATAATAGACTGGTACGAGAAATATGATTCGCCAGTGATCGCGGTCGAAGAGGTTCCGGAACACATGGTCCAATCTTACGGAATCATTGACGGGAGCGAAGTGGAAAAATCGATTTACCTGATCAAAGACTTGATTGAAAAGCCCGAGCCGAAAGACGCGCCTTCAAATCTCGGGATTATCGGGAGATACGTCCTCCCGCCGGAGATATTCAAGTTCATCCGAAAGACAAAGAGGGGAATTGGAGGCGAGATACAACTTACCGACGCACTCCGGCTTTTAAACCAGGACCAGAAGATGTTCGCCTGCGATTTCGAAGGCACTAGATACGATCTCGGGAATAAACTGGATTACCTGAAAGCAAGCGTTGAATACGCGCTCATGCGGGATGATTTAAGCAAACCCTTCAGGGAATACATTAAATCCATCGGAAAATGAGTAGGATTCTTGTTACTGGAGGTGCTGGTTTTTTAGGGTCGCATTTGTGCGAGAGGTTGGTTAATGACGGTTACCAGGTCATTTGCATGGACAACTATATTACCGGGAACAATCGAAACATCGAGCATCTTAAAGGAAATGATAAAATCGAGTTTGTCGAGCATGACGTGTCCAAGTATATCAGCGTCGACGGTGAAATCGATTTTATATTGCATTTCGCATCCCCTGCAAGCCCTATCGATTATCTCGAGCTTCCCATCCAGACTTTGAAGGTCGGGTCTTTAGGAACTCATAACAGTTTGGGTCTTGCTGTTGCGAAAAAATCGGGATTTCTTTTGGCTTCGACTTCCGAGGTTTACGGGGACCCTAAGATTCACCCACAGCCTGAAAGCTATTGGGGTAATGTCAATCCAATAGGTCCTCGAGGAGTGTACGACGAAGCCAAGCGTTTTGCAGAAGCCATGACCATGGCTTACCACAGGGTTCACGGAGTGGATTCGAGAATCGTAAGAATTTTCAATACTTACGGGCCTAAAATGCGCGTTCACGACGGAAGGGCGATACCAGAATTCATAAGCCAGGCTTTAAAGGGCGAGCCAATAACAGTCTTCGGAGACGGCTCCCAGACACGCTCCTTCTGCTATATAGACGACCTTATTGAAGGAATAATCAGTCTCATGAATTCTGGGGAACACGAGCCAGTCAACCTCGGAAACCCCCACGAGATGACTATAAACCAGCTCGCTGAAAAGATTGTTGAGCTGACTGATTCCAGCTCGGAGATTGTCTTTAAACCACTTCCAGAAGATGATCCGAAAGTCCGCCAACCAGACATAACAAAGGCTAAAAAAATCTTGGATTGGGAGCCGAAAGTGACGCTTGAAGAAGGCTTGTCCAAGACTATTGAATACTTCAGGGAAACCTTGAAATGAAAGTAATAGTCACGGGTGGTGCAGGATTCATCGGATCCCACATCACTGACAGGCTGATTTCAGAAGGCTGTGACGTTACAGTTGTAGATGATCTTTCAAGCGGGAGCAAGGAGAACCTGAACAAAAAGGCGGAATTCAAAAACATTAGCATTACAGATCCAAAGCTTCCCCGATTTTTCGAGGAAATTAAACCAGAGTATGTCGTCCACCAAGCAGCTCAAATAAACGTTAGAAAGTCGATTGAAGACCCTTTGTTTGACGCTAGAGTCAATGTAATCGGTTCAGTAAATTTGATTGAGTGCTGCCGCAAAACAGACGTTAAGAAAATCGTTTACGCATCAAGTGGAGGAGCCGTCTATGGCGAGCCACAGTATCTCCCAGTCGATGAGAAACATCCTGTAGTCCCGCTTTGCCCTTACGGCGCTTCAAAGCATGCGGTAGAGAATTACCTGCACCTGTACAGAGTAAATTACGGTTTGGATTACGCTTCCCTTAGATACGCAAACGTCTACGGCCCAAGGCAGGACCCATTTGGGGAGGCTGGAGTGGTTGCGATTTTCACAAAAAAGCTTCTTTCAGGAAAGGCCCCGCAGATATTCGGCGACGGGGAGCAGACCAGGGATTTCGTTTTCGTGGAAGACGTCGTGCAAGCGAACTTTCTAGCTTTGACTAAGAAGTCTGGCGAAAAAGTATTAAACGTCGGTATTGGAGTCGAGACTTCCGTAAACCAGATTTACGGAAGGCTTAAGGGAATAACCGGCTCAAATGTTGACGCGACTTACGGGCCTGAAGTTAAGGGGGAGGTTAGAAGGATTTGTTTGGACAATTCACTGGCTAGATCAAGCTTGGGTTGGGCTCCAAAATACGACCTTGATGAGGGATTATCCGAAACAGTTAATTATTTTAAAGACCTTCAATAGAATACTATGTCTTTCTACAAAAACAAGAGGGTTTTAGTTACAGGCGGGTGTGGATTAATAGGATCATATTTAAGTGAGCTTCTTGTCTCAGAGAAAGCAGACACTACCATTTCGGATTCCTTATCTCGTGGGAGTTTAGACAGGATCAAGTCAATTAAAGATGACGTTGAATTGAGAAAACTTGACCTCCTTGATTATTCAAACTGCCTGAAGGCGTGTGAAAAACAGGATGTAGTCATGAACCTTGCAGCCCAAGTAACGGGAATAGAATACAATCGAACCCACAATGCGGAAACATTCATAAACAACATGACGCTCGCACAAAACATGTTGAAGGCTGCAGTCGAATGCGGTGTGAAAAGGTTTTTATTAGTTAGTACTGCCTGTGTCTACCCGCACGACGCAGTAGTGCCCACACCCGAAAGCGAGGGTGAAAGAGACGAACCGGAACCTACTAATTCAGGGTACGGGTGGGCAAAGCGGATGAGTGAAAAGCTTGGAAAGTATTACGCGCAGGAATCAGACATGGAAATCGCCATAGCCCGCCCATTCAACGCCTACGGGCTTCGAGACCATTTCGATGTTGGAACATCCCACGTCATACCGGCGTTAATAAAGCGGATTTGCGACGGCGAAGACCCCCTCGTAGTATGGGGTAGTGGAAACCAGTCGAGGGTTTTCGTACACGCGAAAGACATCGCAAAAGGCATGATGCTCTTAACGGAAAAATACGCGAAATCGGATCCAGTAAATATTGGACACGACAAAGAAGTCACGATTCGAGAGCTTGTCGACTTAATTTCCGAATTATCAGGGAGAAATCCCGAAATCGTTTATGACACGTCAAAGCCCGACGGCTATCCCAGAAGGGCGGCAGACACAACGAAACTTAAGGCAGTATCTGGGGGCTGGGTGCCAGACACGCCCCTTAAGGAGGGTCTTGCCGAGATGGTGGAGTACTACGAGAAGACAAAATGAGTAAGGTAGCGGTTTTGAAGACGAAGCCTGAAACGGTTGTGGAAGACTATGGAAGGCTCATGGAGCTTTCAGAGTTTGAGAATACTCTTCCCAAGACGAAGGAGACTATTATTAAACTTAATCTGTCGTGGAGCCTTTACTTTCCAGCTTGCTCGACAGAACCTTGGCAGCTTGAAGGTGTTTTATCAAAGCTTGTGGACGCCGGCTACAGGAACATCCATGCCGTAGAGAATAGGACTGTGGTGACTAATCCTCGGAAGGGTGCTAGACTAAACAGGTGGGAGCCAATCCTTTCAAATTTTGGGTTGGATTTTAAGCCTTTAACCGACGTCGAGTGGGTTTCATACAAGCCTCGTGGGGAGCTTTTAGCCTTGGATAAGATATTCGGAGACACGTATACCATACCTAAGATGTTTTTGGACAAGAATGTTGTTCACCTTCCCACTCAGAAAACTCACGGCCACACGACGATTACGGGAGCGTTGAAAAACGCGTTTGGAGGCCTTATCACTTCGAGGAGACATCACTGCCATAAGATGATTCACGAAATCCTAGTTGATCTTCTTATGATTCAAAAAGAGATTCACCCGGGGATTTTCGCCGCCGTGGACGGGACTGTTGCCGGAGACGGGGCTGGCCCGCGAGCCATGCACCCTAAAGTTGAAAATTTCATACTCGCATCCGAGGATCAGGTGGCTGTTGACGCAGTGTCCGCCAAGATGATGGGTTTCGAGCCGTTGGATATACCGTTCATTAAAATCGCCCACGACCGCGGACTGGGTGTCGGAGACGTAGACCAGTTAGACTTGGTGGGGGAAGACATCTCAAGAGTAAATTATAAATTCAAAACAAAAAAAAGTATTGTAATATCAGGAGACCAACTCTTCAGAAGGGGGGCACTTCGCTTCCTCGAGCCACTTATCTTCCACACACCCTTATTCTTCTTCTGTATTTGGGCTTCCGAAATATTCCACGACTACGTATGGTATCCCACTGAAGGTAAAAAAAGGATTAAAGAATTCAAACAGACTGAGTGGGGGAAACTATTCCAAAAATACTAGATTCTAAGTGTCTTATATAATTGCGTTCGTAAAACAGGGTAAAGGGATTTGAGCGATCCGTTGCCGACTACTGTCGTGCCTTCATCCCAGATGGTGTGGCACCTGCCAATCTCCCAGGGGTAATGAGCGTTGGATCCGCCTATTAAGGGGAATCCCTCTTGCAATGCAAACTTCCGGGCTTTTTCATTGAAGATGGGGAGTGTTCTTGCGTTAATCTCAATGTAATCGATATTATCCCTGTATTTCATTAAAATTTTCTTGGAGTCTATCGAATCCAATCTTAGAAAGTCGAAGGGATGGGGGATTGAAATCACTCCACCCTGCCTTTTAATCTCATCTACCACGTCTTCAAACTCCCTGCTCTCAACCTCTCTAGTAAGGTGGTATCCAATAACTTCCCCGAAATTTGTGGAGATTTCCGTTCCGACAGTCACTTCAATATCATAGTCTTTCGATAATCTCAAGCCTTCAAGTCCGCCCTGTATCGTATTGTGGTCTGTTATCGCAACACCGTCTAAACCGGCCTTTTTCGCGGTCACGAGGATGTCTTTAACACTCATTTCACAGTCACTCGAATACTTCGAGTGAACGTGCATGTCCTTTTTCATAGCAAATACTTTAGGATGAGGAAACTCGAAATAATCCAAAGAGTGAAGCAGACAAGCATTTGACCGTCAGTGAAGATGTACTGCACTTTCCTCACAGCTTTATGGCTTATTGAAATAAAGTACATGAACCTGAAGACCATGAAAGTCGCGAAAGGAATCGTCAACATCAAATAAGGACTCTCATGGGCTGTGAAAGTGTACATGATGTATGTGAACAATAAAACAGAGATCACGACAAGAATCATGTTTTTCAAAAGCGTCTCAGAGTAGACTTCATAAACCCCCTTAAATTCTATAGCCCGATCACCAAGGAGGAGAAGCTCCCCGTACCTCTTGGAAACCGCCAAAAACAATGCGATAAAGTAGATGGCCACAATCAGCCAGACACTCGCAGGAACCTCGATTAAGATCGCCCCGGCGACCGCCTTGAGGATGAAATTCAAAGAGATTACGTGAATATCGACTAACGGAATGTTCCTAAAATAGTAAGTATAGAGTATGTTCAATACGTAGAGTATGACCGGGAATAACGCGAAGAATGGTTTAAGAGCGTATGCGAGCGTAAGCGATGCGAGGAACAAGCCGAAGCTTAGGATTAACGCCTTATTCGCGGTTATTTCACCCGATGCTATGGGTCTTTTACGTTTTTCAGGGTGGTTTCTGTCTTCTTCCGCATCGTGTATGTCGTTTATGATGTAGTATGCAGAAGATACCATGCAAAAGCTTACGAACCCGAAAACCGTATTGATTAGTAGTGGAAGGTTAAACAGGTTGTTTGTGAAAAACAACGCTAGGAAGATGACAGTCGACTTGTACCACTGGTGGGGCCTCAGCAACCTAATCAGATTATACATATCCTAAAACTATTTGAATGACAATTAAAATTTGCGCATCTCGTTCACCTTCAAAAAGGATGATACTAAAAGAACTAGCGAGGATATCGTGGTCGAGTACGCCGCACCGATAAGCCCGTATGCCGGAACGAGAAAATAAAGCAGAATACCGTCAAAGGCGAGAATCACAACTGAAAGTTTAAGGGGAAAATCTTCTTCGTTTTGACTCCAAAAAAGGTTTAAAGGAATGTTGAAAATCGAGTAGAATAACATGCCGACCAACAAAATTCGGAGTGCTGGAACCGCATCCAAATATTTTTCAGTATAAGAAACCTTGACGATGGGTGTCGTAAAGATTGATAGAACTAGAAAAAGGGGGATGAGAATAACCACCGATTTTACGATTAAGGACTTGACCTTAACCCAGTCTTTTCTTAAGTCAAGCTTGGAAGCCCGAGGCAAAAAAGCATACATAACACCGAACATAGAATACATCAAAACTTTAGTAGTCAATGCAGCAACATTATAAAAACCAGCCTCAACCGACCCTAAAAAATACTTGACGAAAAAAAGATCAAGAAAAATGAACGCCATGAGAACAACATCAGTTAAAAAAATTTTTGTGACAGACCTGTTGAAATGGGAATCATGAGGAGTTGAAGAGCCTGAAAGCTCGCGACAGTAAAAGTAGAATACAAGAGGGATTACGAGCAACGCTCCCGAACCTACTGGAGCGGCCGCGCCAAGAAGGCCGTAGCCTAAGAGCATGAAGGACACACCCAAAACCATCTTGGAGACTTGCTCTAGGATTACTACAATTCCTAGAAGGATTATTCTTTCCTTGGCTTGGATGTATCCTTTGACTACTGAGGAGACGTACCAGAATGGGATTAGAAGCGCTAAAATCTTGAGAGGTAGTAGGAGTTCGCTATCCTGATAAAGGTTTGATATGAAGTATGCTAGGAGAAAGAATAGTAAACCGATTATTAATCCCGCGAATGAGACTAATCTTAAGTTTTTTCTGAATACGAATCTGATTTCCTCCTCTTTTTTCTCGTGGGATAGTTTGGCGATATCTCGTGCGACCACTCGCTGAATACTTAGTGTGGGAGTTACGAAAATCGTGTAGAAACCTATGATCACGCTTAAGCTGCCATAGATTTCATTTGATAGCAGTCGCACGGAAACGAAGTGGTATACATAGGATAAGGCGGATGCGCCCATAATGGATGCGAATCCTATCAGACCGTGAAGGAGCATATAAAGCTATATACATTTTGTTTCTTATATTAACAGATATGGAAAAGGGTTTTCACGCTCATAAGACTTCAGACGTCTCGGAAAAGGCCATAGTGGGGGATGGAACGCGCATTTGGCATGAAGCCCAGGTGCGGGAGAATTCATCAATTGGGAGTAATTGTATTCTGGGAAAAGGCGTTTACATTGACACTGGAGTTAAGGTGGGAGACGACGTTAAAATCCAAAATTATGCGTCAATATACAGGGGAGCAGTCATAGAAGACGACGTATTCATAGGACCTGGAGCCGTAATTACGAACGACTTGCATCCCAGGGCTAAAATCTGGGATCCGGAGAAAATCCCTGAAACAAGGATAAAGAAGGGGGCGTCCATCGGCGCGAACGCGACCATACTACCAGGACTTACGGTTGGCGACCACGCGATGGTCGGCGCAGGTTCCGTCGTAACCCACAACGTGCCGCCACACGCACTCGTCTATGGGAATCCAGCTAAAAACAGAGGATACATTTGTGAATGCGGGAAAAAACTGGAAAAGGAAAAGAAAGTGCATACTTGTTCATTATGCAATAGAAAATATGAATTAGGTGAAAGATGATTCCAATTGCCAAACCATCTCTTGGAGACGAGGAAAAAAAAGCGGTAGGGGAGGTGATTGAATCCGGGATAATTGCCGAAGGGCCTAAGGTTGCGGAATTCGAGAAAGAATTCTCTAGATACATTGGAACAGAATTTGGAATCGCAGTCTCTTCAGGCACTGCCGCCTTGCACATCGCGCTTCTTGCCGCGGGAATACAAGAAGAAGACGAAGTAATCATTCCGTCATTCTCATTCATAGCAACGGCGAATTCCGTCTTATACTGCCGTGCAAAACCGGTTTTCGTCGATATTGAAGATGAAACATACAACATCGACCCTGAAAAAATCGAATCGGCGATAACAGACAAGACCAAGGCCATAATGCCGGTTCACTTGTACGGACACCCCGCGGAGATGAAGAAGATAATGAGTATCGCAAAGAAAAACAAGCTATTTGTGATAGAAGACGCATGCCAAGCCCATGGAGCAGAATATCGCTCGGTGAAAGCAGGATCCATCGGAGATGCGGGTTGTTTCAGTTTCTACCCCACAAAAAACATGACGACAGGGGAGGGTGGGATCATAACCACGGACAATGAACAGGTTGCGGAAAAAGCCAGGGTTCTTCGGCAGCACGGAATGGAGCAGAGGTATCACCACCACGTCCTCGGATTCAACTACAGGATGACGGACTTGGCTGCTAGCATAGGATTATGCCAACTAAAAAAACTCGATGAATTCAACAATAAAAGAATTCAAAACGCAAATTATTTAACCAAAAAATTGGGGGGTTTAGAGTGGGTGAAAACACCCTCAATAAAAGAGGATTGCAAACACGTTTTCCACCAGTACACGATAAAGGTTGGGGGGAAAGAAAGGGAGGATATTCTTTCCACCCTGAGGGAAAACGGCATTAAAGCTGAAGTATACTACCCCATACCAATCCACCTGCAAAAACTATACACTGACCTAGGCTACAACCAATGCTTAGAAAAAACAGAGGAATGCTCAAACAAAGTGTTGTCTCTTCCAATACACCCGGGAGTCGGGGAAAAAGACTTCGATTTTATCCATAAGACACTAAGTGCTATACAATGAAAACAATATCAACAGCCGTTATAGGAGTCGGCGCAATGGGGAAAAACCATGCGAGAGTATACTCGGAACTGGAGAATGTAGAGCTTGTTGCCGTCTCAGACACTGACCGATCAAACAGCAAAAAAGTGGCGGAAAAATACAAGTGCTCGTATTACTCAGACCATAATAAGATGCTTAAGAAAGAGGATGTCGACGCCGTCTCTATTGCCGTGCCAACGAACTTACACACTAAAGTCGGGATGGATTGCATAAAAAACAACGTGAATCTGCTGATTGAGAAGCCGATAGCAGACAACGTGGAAAATGGAAGAAAGATGATTGATGCCGCCAAAAAAGAGAATTTAGTGCTTACCGTCGGACACGTTGAACGTTTTAATCCGGCTGTCATCGAACTTAAAAAAAGACTTTTATCTGGTGGGTTGGGGCGTGTTTTTAAGGTGAGTGTTCATCGAGTGGGTCCTTTTCCGAAGCGTATTCGAGACGTCGGAGTCGTTATTGACTTGGCAACTCATGATTTGGACATAATGCGTTATCTTGTGTCGTCTGAAGTAACACGCGTTTACGCTGAATCCGAGCGGAAGATACACACGACTCATGAGGATTTACTAGATGCTGTTCTTAAATTTGAAAATAATGTTGTTGGTATATTAGACATCAACTGGCTCACGCCAGAGAAAATCAGGGAACTCTCTATTGTGGGTGAGAAAGGCATGTTTGTTGTTAAGTATTTGAGCCAGGAATTGTTTTTCTATGAGAATGCTGAGGCAAAAATCAGGGATTATGATTACTCGGATATTCTGATGGGGGTTACTGAAGGTAACGTCATAGATATTAGAATTAAAAAGACTGAGCCGCTTAAGGCAGAGCTTTCTTCTTTTGTGGATTGTGTTCGTAGTGGTGGTGACCCGCTTGTGTCTGGGGAGGACGGGCTTTCTGCTTTGAAGCTTGCGGAGTGTCTTATCGAGTCTTCCATGGAGAATAAGGTGGTTTACGTATGAGGGTTTGTGTTGTCGGGTTGGGCAAGATTGGGCTTCCTTTGGCAGCCCAGTATGCGAGCAAGGGTTTTCTTGTCGTGGGCTGTGATGTGAACCCTTCTGTTGTCGAGTCTGTGAACGGGGGTGTTTCTCATGTTGAGGGTGAGCCGAGTCTTGGAGAGAGGGTGAAGGATGCTGTGGAGGCGGGTTTTTTGTCTGCTTCGACCGAGACGTCTAAGGCCGTTTCAACTTCGGAGGTGGTTGTCGTTGCTGTGCCCTTGATAGTCGACGACAAGAAAAACATCGACTACACAATTGTCGATTCTGCGACAAAGGATGTTGCTAGGGGATTGAAAGGAAAAACGCTCGTAGTTTATGAGACGACTCTTCCCGTGGGTGATACTCGCGGGAGGATTGCTCCGATTCTTGAGGCATCGGGGCTTAAGGCGGGAGATGGTTTTTTTCTCGCATTCAGCCCGGAGAGGGTGTCTTCAGGGAGGATCTTCAAGGATTTGAAGGAGATTCCCAAGATCGTTGGCGGCGTAAATGAAAAGTCCACGAAAAAGGCGGTTGAGTTCTACGAAAAAGTCCTCGACTGCGAGGTTATTCCAGTAAGCGATTGCGAGACTGCCGAGGCTGTCAAACTTTTCGGCATGACTTACAGGGACGTTAACATCGCGCTTGCAAACGAGTTCGCAAAGTTCGCGCAAGCAAGGGGGATTGACGCACTCGACGCGATAAACGCATCCAACACGAACCCCCACTCCCACATCCTCCACCCCGGCATAGGGGTCGGCGGACACTGCGCCCCAGTCTACCCTTACTTTCTTTTAAAGAATGCAAATGATTTTAGCGTTGACCTAATACTTCCAAAAGATGCCCGCAAGATAAACGACAGGATGCCCGGATACGCCGTGGGCTTGCTTGAGGAGGAGCTTGGTGGTTTGTCTGACAGGAGAATCCTTGTGTTGGGCCTCGCCTACCGTGGGGGTGTTAAGGAAGTGCAATTCAGCCCCTCAATCGACGTTTCTGCCAGATTGAATGAAAATAAAGCAATATTTTTCATACACGACCCCATGTTTGATGCAGAAGAACTTCGAAAGTATGGTGAGCCTGTCGAGCTGGATTGTCTTCCTAAGCTTGACGGCGTGATACTCGTGACAGCTCACAAGGAGTATGAAAAACTAGACCTTGAAAAGCTTAAGTCGGTTGGAGTCACGGTTTTTGTAGACGGCAGGAATTTTCTGGACAAGGAAAAATTTGATGCTATTGGAATAACATACAGGGGTGTGGGAAGATTTTAAGGATCATACTCCACAATCTTCTGGCAGACGTACTTTATCTCATCACTTGTAAGTTCAGGAAACATTGGAAGAGAGAGTATACTGTCTGCTAGTTTCTCAGTCACCGGGAAATCACCTTTCGAATAGCCTAGACTTGAATAACAAGGCTGTAAATGCAGGGGTAGGGGATAGTGGATTCCAGTTGAAACATCTTTCTCTCTGAGGTTTTTAAGGAGTGCGTCCCGATTTTCAGTTTTTATCACATAAAGGTGGTAGACGTGCCGTGCGAAATCGGCTTCGAACGGCGTCTCAACTTTGGAATCCTCAAGAAGATTATTGTATTCCTTTGCATTATTCCTTCGCTCCTCAGTCCAATTGTCAATATGCTTTAGCTTGACCTTGAGTACCGCGGCCTGAAGGGCGTCAAGCCTCTCGTTTAATCCGACCATGTCATGCTCGTATTTCTTGGTGCGCCCGTGGTCGCGGAGCATGCGAATTTTTTCCGCGATAGATTCGTCGCCTGTCGTTACTGCTCCAGCGTCTCCGTATGCGCCCAGGCTTTTCCCCGGGTAGAAGCTGAAGCAGGTCGTCGAAAAAGAGCCAATCCTCTTTTTCTTGTATTCCGCTCCGTGAGCTTGGGCTGCGTCCTCTATAATGGTAAGACTCTTGTCCAAGGCGATGTCTGCAATAGGATCCAAGTCTGCGGGCTGACCGTACAAGTGTACTGGGAGTATAGCCTTCGTTTTTTTTGTTAGAGCTCCCGCAATTTTTTCGGTGTCAATGTTGGCGTTTTTCCCGTCAACGTCAACGAAAACAGGCTTCGCCCCCACATTTACTATGGCCTCTGCAGTCGCGGTGAAAGTGTTTGGTACAGTGATCACTTCATCCCCCGGGCCCACTTCATGAGCGAGCAGTGCGAGTTGCAGCGCGCTCGTGCCCGAGCTTACTCCAACAGCGAATTTTGTCTTGCAATATGAAGCGAAATCTTCTTCAAACGTTGTTACTTCTTCCCCCCCTATGAAACTCGTATTTTCTAGGATTCGCTGTATTGCGTCATCTATTTCCGGTTTGATTGAAGCGTATTGCCTGTTCAGATCAACGAATGGGACGTTCATTTTATTATTTGTAAGGTTTGTCTATGTAGCCGAACTTGCAATCTATCTCGGAAATGTCTTTTACGACTCGCCCTGGGTTTCCAACAACCACTTTATTGTCTGGAACATCCCGCGTGACTACGGTTCCCGCCCCTATAAGACAGTTTTTACCCACTACTACTCCAGGAAGAATTGTTGAGTTAGCTCCGACTTTAGCGCCCGTCTTAATCGTCGGGCCCTTAATGCATTTTTTAACTTCAGGACATATGGGGTGCAGTGCATTAGTGAGAACCGAGTTCGGACCTATCCAACAGCCTTCTTCCAAAGTCGAGTACTCTGGGATGAAGACATTAGAGTGGATTCTGACGTTATCCCCAATGCTAACCTCAAAGGCGACGTCAGAGCTTGATCCAATGCTCACGTTATCTCCGATGACATTGTTCTCCCGGATTAGTGTGTGATGGCCCGTCTGGAAATTCTTCCCGATCTTATTACCGCAATAAATCACGGTATGAGATCTTATGACGGCGTTTTCGCCGATAACGGTCCCCGAAGACTTCACTGATTTGAAAGGCGTAACACCTAAAACCACATACTCCCCAATCTTGGCGTTAACACCCAACTCCACGTTCGGATAGATTTTGTATCCCATTTCATATGAATTAAACTATGATGTTATTTAAGTTCAAATGTTAATTTTTTTTACGTGTCTGCGAAGGTTGATGAGATAAGTAAGGGTGGTGATTTGATTGCGATTGTGATTCCAACAGATTATTCTGCCGAGGATACTCGTTTTTTCACTCCCCCCGATTTTTCACAGCAACTTGCCTTTATTCGAAAGAAGGCGGGTACAGGTATTAAGGAGCACACTCACAAACCCAACGAGAGGATAGTCACGTACACCCAGGAGGTATTGGTCGTGCGGAAGGGGAAGGTCAAGGTCAATTTATTCGATAAGAACAAGATTTTTATTTGTGACAGGATCCTTACTGAAGGGGACGTTATTCTGCTTGTTTCGGGCGGCCATGGATTCGAGTTTCTTGAGGATACCGAGTTGATTGAGGTGAAGCAGGGACCTTATTCTGAAACTGATGATAAAGAGCGATTTGAGGGAGTCTATTAGATGATACCGGTGAATGAGCCTTTGTTTTGCGGTAACGAGAAGAAGTATCTGATGGAGTGTATTGACTCCGGGTGGATTTCATCAGAGGGACCGTTTGTTTGCCGATTTGAGGAAGGATTCAGCTCATATGTTGGTTGCGAACAGGGTGTCGCCGTTTGTAATGGGACTGCAGCCCTTGAGGTGGCGCTTGCTGCCGTCGGGTTGGGTGAGGGTGATGAAGTCATCATGCCTTCCTTTACAATCATTTCATGCGCTCTGGCAGCGCTGCGGCTTGGGGCGAAGCCGGTTCTTGTTGATTGCGAACCCGATACTTGGTGCATGGACGCATCCCAGGTTGAAGACAAGATTACCGACAAAACCAAAGTTGTTATGCCCGTTCACATGTACGGCCACCCGGTCGACATGGACCCTATATTGCGAATTGCACAAGACCACGACCTGAAGGTTGTGGAGGATGCCGCGGAAGTCCACGGGGCGGAGTACAAGGGTAGAAAATGCGGTTCACTTGGTGACGCAGCGGCATTCAGCTTTTACGCCAACAAGATAATAACGACCGGGGAAGGCGGGATGGTCGTGACAAGCGATGAAAAAGCGGCGGAAAAAGCGCGGTCGTATCGCAACCTGTGTTTTCAGCCCGGCAGGCGATTTTACCACACCCAATTAGGATACAACTTCCGCATGACCAACCTTCAAGCCGCAGTAGGCTTAGCACAGCTCGAATGCATCGACAAGTTCGTTGAGATAAAGAGGAGTAATGCAGTAGAGTATACGAAAAGACTGGGAAAGATTCCAGGGCTTAAAACGCCCATGGAAAAGAAGTGGGCTAAGAACGTCTACTGGATGTATGCCATCGAGTTGGAGGATGAGTTGGATGTTACGGCAGAGGAGGTTATGAATCGGCTGAAAGATGAAGGTATTGGCACCCGCCCCTTCTTCTTGGGATTGCATGAGCAGCCTGCATTGAAGGGAATCGGTTTGTTCAAGGGTGAAAGCTATCCAGTCACTGAGCGTATTTCACATCAGGGGTTCTACCTCCCTAGCGGGCTTAAGCTTACTGAGGAACAGTTAAACAAGGTGTGCAACGCCCTTGAGTCTGTTTTTGATTAGTTTTATTTTGAATTGCTCGTATGTTTACCTATGTCTGTTCTGGTTACCGGCGGCGCGGGATTCATCGGAAGCCACGTCTGTGAGAAGCTTCTGAGCGAGGGTTGCGACGTCGTATGCGTTGACGATCTAAACGATTTTTACAGCCCTGAAACAAAAAAGAAAAATCTTAAGGCTATTGAAGGGGAAAACTTCACTTTCATAAAGGCAGACATCAGGGATTATGGGGTTTTGGAGGAAGCCTTCAAAGGTGTTGAATCGGTGATTCATCTCGCCGCGCGCGCAGGCATCAGGCCTTCAATTGAAAACCCCCTGTTATATGAGGACGTGAACGTTAAGGGAACGCTGAACCTGCTTGAACTATGCCGGGAAAATGAGGTGGATTGCCTCGTGTTCGGCTCCTCTTCAAGCGTTTACGGAGTCAATAAAAAAATTCCTTTCAGTGAAGACGACAGGCTTTCCGGGCCCATTTCCCCCTACGCCGCAACAAAGATCGCAGGCGAAGCACTATGCCACGCATACCATCACCTATACGGTATTAAGACCTCGATTCTGCGGTTGTTCACGGTATACGGCCCCCGAGGACGGCCTGACATGGCAGTCTACAAGTTCACGAAACTGATTGACGAAGGAAAGCCCATACAAGTCTATGGTGGCGGAACATCCAAGCGGGACTACACGTACGTATCCGACATCGTAGAAGGAGTCGTAGCGGCATGGAAGAAGAAATTCGATTACGAGATACTCAACCTCGGAGACTCAAACACCGTGGAATTGAACCAGCTGATATCTCTGATAGAGAATGCTCTGGAGAAAACCGCAAAAAAAAGACACCTGCCCGAGCAACCTGGAGACGTCCCAGTCACTTTCGCAGACATTTCGAAGTCGAGGAGAAAACTGGGTTACAAACCAAAGGTCCTAATAGAGGAAGGTATTCCCCGATTCGCCGAGTGGTACAAGTCAGTCTGAAACGGGGATTTCCGCGCCAACCTTCGCTGATTTCAGGCAGATCTCGCAGATTCTTGTCGTAAGGTATTCTTCCGAGTCGATTTCCGGCTTCCTCCCGTCCCGAACGCATTCGACAAAATACTTTAACTCCTCCTTCAAAGGCTCGTTCTTCGGAAACTCTTCGATAACCTCCTTTTCCGCCGAAACCTCGTCATAGGTTACGCGGATTGGATACCTTACGATCATCTGCTCTAGAAAATCGACGTAAATCTTCTCTTTCGCGGCGATAATCCACATGTCCCTCTTCTTAAGCGGGTGGAACCAACCTACCTCAAGATTTGCGATAAGATTTCCGTAATCAAGAAGAATCAAGGCTGAATCCTCACGATCTTCAGAAAGATAATTATGTTTCTTGCAGAAAACACTTTCAGGAGGGCGCTCTAGGATAAAGCTTAAGATGTCAATCAAATGAACCCCAAAGTTGAATATTACTCCCGAGTCTTTTCGAGGGGGTTTAGTCGAGTGCACGTATCTGGCTGTGATGTAGTGTATGTCACCTGCGTTTTCAAGGAGCTCCTTTAATTTAAGGGTGGCTGCGTTAAAACGGAAGAGGTAACCCGCCATAAGCACTAGGCCTTTATGTTTGGCAAGCTCAACTAACTCCTCAGTCTCCCCGGAATTCATTGTAATCGGTTTTTCAACGAACACGTGCTTACCCGCTTCAAGACACGTCTTCACAACCTCAAAGTGCAGATCAGTCGGAACTACAACAGATACTGCATCAACTTTACCAAGCATTTGCTTGTAGTCTGAATAGAATTTCACTCCAAACTCGTCTGCAAGTTTCTTGCAGTCAGGATTAATGTCGGCAAGACCCGCGAGATTGCACTCTACCTCGGAATACACTCGCAAATGGTTTTTCCCCCATCGTCCCGCACCAATCACACCAACCTTAAGCCTCGTTTTTTACACCAACTTATATTTTATGTTAATTTAAGTATTATAGGTTAGTATGGTTTTACTTTCTCTTAAAATCCGGATGATATTGATTTTCGCTGTTGCATTCACTTCGACATTTATCTTAACTTCCTCATTTATCAGGGGGGCGACGAAAAAAAAGTTTTTCGTCGAAGACAAATACAAGAAAGGAAGGCCTAAAATCCCGACTATGGGGGGGCTTGCCATACTCGGAGGAATCATGGTATCCCTTGTGATAACCCAACTACTATACAATCTTATACCACCATACATAAACCTGACACCTTATTTCGTCTACTATTTTATTGTTCTAGTTTTTGGATTATACGGCCTCACAGACGACCTTTTCGCCTTTAAAAAACGCTACGACAAGATACTCATACTCTTCTTCCTAGCCCTGCCCATCGCGATATTGACAAATGATACGGATTTAAACCTAATATTTACAAACCTGGAATTGGGTGTATTTTACGCCTTCCTGTTCGCGCCCATATACGTCATGGTAGTGGCTAATCTCATAAACGTACATGCTGGATTCAACGGACTATCCGGCGGACTATCAATGATACTTTTAATTACAGCAGCCATCGGATCCTATTTACAGGATGAATTAACTTACATACCGCTTATTATACCTGTCATCGGCTCGCTAGCGGCATTCATGTATTACAACGAATACCCATCCCGCGTCCTCCTCGGAAACATCGGCACCTACCTGCTCGGCGGCGCACTCGGAGGATTCCTAATCCTTAGCAACCAAGAATTGTTCGGAGTCATAATCTTAATACCACACGTATTCAACTTCATAATAGACACGTGGACCCTTAAAATAAGGAAAATCCCCCTCGAAAAATTCGGGGCCATACGAGAAGACGGGACAGTAAACTCCCCACCAACCATGAAGTATGTGTCACTGAAATTCCTGGTGACCCAGTATTTTAGGCTCACCGAGTTGAAGGCGGTTCTACTGTTGTACTGTATAACCCTTTTGTTCTGCCTCATTGGTTTAGCCTTGACACCGTATATATGATTTGGTTCATACAACCAATGGAGAATCGAGGGATTTATATAGGATAGACCAAATATATTCGATACAATGAGGTACAAGGGGAAAAAGGTTTTAGTCACCGGTGGTTCTGGTTTTGCAGGGTCGAATCTTGTTGACAAACTGGTTGAAAAAGAAGCGGAAGTAACCGTCTTAGATGATTTCTTCACCGGCCATAGAGATAATCTAAAAGAGAATCTCGATTCGATAAATCTGGTGAAAGGAGACGTTAGGGATTGCACACTACTCAAGAAACTTATGGAAAACGTTGACGTGGTCTTCCATGAAGCAGCGAGAAACATCATAGTATCTACAAAAAACCCCCGTGAGGACTATGAAGTTAATATCGGAGGGACGCTGAATGTTCTACTTGTTGCACGAGATTGTGATATCAAGAGAGTAGTGTACATTTCATCGGCTTCAGTGTATGGAAACCCAAGATACCTCCCTATAAACGAGGATGACGGGACAAACCTGTTGTCTCCATACGCTGTTAGTAAATACGCTGGTGAAAATTATTGCATGGCATTCTATGAGTCGTATGGCGTTCCAACAACTGCTCTGAGATACTCCAACGTGTATGGACCAAGGCAGGACCCAAAAAACCCATACTGTGGTGTAGTAGCAAAATTTATCGAGAATGTTAGGGAAAATAAACCCCCCATGATACATGGAGACGGGCAGCAGACTCGTGACTTCTCGTATGTAAAGGACGTTGTGGAAGCCACGATGCTGGCAGGATACGAACACTCGGCAGTGGGCGAAGTCTTTAACGTAGGGACTGGCATCGAGACGAACGTGAACACGCTTGCTGAAGATATCATCGACATATATGGAAAGGACTTAAAGCCCCGCCACATAGACAAACGAGACATAGACAATATAAGGCGCAGGGTGCTCAATATCGAGAAAATCAGGCGGAAGCTTAAATGGACTCCGAACTACACCCTTAAACAGGGATTACAGGAGACTATTGACTGGTTTGAGCAAAGCATCGTATGATGAAGACGACTGCAGTGATACCAGCACTGAACGAAGAGAAAGCTATTGGCTCAGTTGTTAAGGGATTGGAAAAACTTGTGGACGAGATTATTGTCGTAGACGACGGCTCACAAGACAATACCGGACGGGAGGCTGAAAAAGCCGGCGCTACTGTAGTCTCCCACGAGAAGAACTGTGGTGTCGGCGGGGCATTAAAAACAGGGATAAGAAAGGCGATTGAATTAAAAGCGGATGTTATTCTCGTAACTGCCGGAGACGGTCAACTCGACGCAAGGTACGCGAACTCGCTTATCAAGCCGGTAAAAGAGGGTGAATACGACTTCGTGATAGCGTCGCGGTTTAAGGGTGACGTAAAGAGTATGCCATTAGCCAGATACATCGGAAACCGGATTTTCACTGCGTTCGTAAAGATTGCGGCCGGTAAATCCGTTTCCGATGCCTCGTGCGGCTACCGGGCGTTCACTCCCAAATTGTTCGATAAACTAGAATTGGGGAAATACAGCGACGACTACAGGATGGAAGTCGAGTTCCTCCTCGACGTCTTATCAGAGAAGAGCTTCAAGGTGAAAGAAATTCCGATACACGCCATCTACGGCGGAGAAAACGACAGTAAAATGAGGATATGGAAGGACTGGCCATTAATGAGCTGGCCAGTAATAAAAAAAATATTCTCGTAAAAACAAAGCTAATTATTTAGGTGAGTTAATAAAAAAAATTGTTTAATCTATACCGCTTAATAGTGGAACTCTGATTTATAGAGAAGTCCATTTTTTAGGTTAAGTCTATTTTAGTTTTCGAATTTCTTTTGCGGGCGCTCCCCCAACTAGTGTGTATGGGGGGACGTCTTTTGTCACCACTGAGCCGGCGGCGACGATGGCGCATTCCCCTACTGTAACACCTGGGAGGATTATCGACCTCATCCCAATCCAGGCATTTCTTTTGATAGTGACAGGAGCTATAGTCTTCCATTTGTCACCTAAAACCTCAATCAACTCACCCATCGCATTGGAATGCGTTAGAATAAGGACTTCACCAGCTAAAGATATTTCATCCTCGAGAGTGATGAGGTCAGGTCGCACATAATCGAGTATACAGCCACCTCCGAAAAAAACATTTTTTCCAATTTTAACTCCTCGACGTTTTTGAAGGAAAATCCTGAATTTTGAACCTACGGGCAATCTCGTATGCGCAATGCATTGAAGAGTTCTACCAAATATTCCTTTAAGTAGCCCTAAAGATGTGTCCTCTCCCTCAATTAACATTCCGTCCATTGCAACTTGACGTTCTGCAAAACGTATTAGGAAATTTTTCTTTTTACTCATTTTTTATAAACGTTTCACATATTTCCGTGCACGTACTTATATAAGGCTTTTTTTCTAAAACGTATTTGATTATTTTCTCATAGACTGGGAGGTATCGCTTATCCCCCAGGTCATATCTTGCCGGATGCGTTATAAACAAGGCCAGTCCTCCGAGAGACTGTATGTAATCGACTTTTTTCTTCCATAAATCGTAGAGTTCTTTTGGAGACATACCTAGGGGGTGGATGCACATCCAATCTTGGGGTATGGTTACTGGAAGTTCAACAATTGAGGAGTGTACGTATTTATCATCTTCTTTAATGAGAGGGTGGAAGGGGTAAACTGTAGAACACCCTGAGCCTGCATATCCCATCATTGTGGGATTTGAATCTGGGAAAGATGAATCCCATATGAATTTGTTTTTATCGAGTATTGATATCAGATCTTTGGTCCTATGAAGCCAAGGGGCTCGGAATCCTTGTATATGCACTCCTTCATTAGAAAATATTAGCTCTGTTGCAATCCTCTAGTTTTTTTTGGGGGAGTGCTAATTTGTAACCACTTGGGGGTGGTTATCTAAATTAGCGGAGGTCTCCCCCAATGTGCGTAAAGTATTGTGAAACAAGGCTTTTTAAGTTTGCGTGTCACGTGTACGGGCTGAGTAAGCGGGTGGTTCCCGCTTACAGCAGTAGGTTTTCGAAGAAAACGTATACCCTGCACCAGCATCTCGCGGTCTTGTTGTTGAAGGCGAAAACGGGTTGCAGGTTTCATGAACTAGAGGAGTTGTTGGTGTTGTCGCCTCGCCTGTGTGAGGCTTTAGAACTCGATCGAGTGCCCGACCACACCACCATGTGCAGGGCGTTAAAACGGCTTAAACCAGTCGTCTTCACATTACTTCTCGTCTTGACTGGCAGCCTATTACCTGCAAGCGGGAAGGTGGCGGTCGACGCCACCGGCTTCGACCGCCGGCACGCAAGCAAACACTACGTTAAACGCTGTAAGATGACGTTGTCGAGCATGAAGACCACGTACGCCGTGGACACGGAATCGCTCATGTTCCTCGGAGTCCACACCACCGTAACCCGGAAACACGACAGTCAAATAATCCTACCACTCGTCGAGGAAGTGTTGAAACATTTTCCCGTGAAAGTGTTGGCGGCAGACAAAGGCTACGACAGCAAACACGTTAGGGACACGCTCCGTGGGCGGGGAATCCGCCCGCTCATCAAACACCGTGAGTTCACGAGCCTGGATAAAGCACACAACAAACGAATAAAACCCGAAGACTACAACCAACGCTCTATGAACGAAACCAACAACAGCACAGTCAAACGCAAATACGGAGACACACTAACCACCAAAACATACTGGACACAAGTAAGAGAAACACTCCTCACCGCAATAACACACAACATAGACCGATACATCAACACCATAAAATCCTTGCTCACGCAAGGATTGCAACGAAGCT
>AQSC01000056.1 GCA_000402775.1 Euryarchaeota archaeon SCGC AAA252-I15
GCTAACTAATGAAAAAACGGATAAAACTCATAAAACTGAATGAAAGTAGATAAAAGAGTAAAAAGTATTCCCCTACCTGGCTATCTTGGGGGGGTTGGGTTTTAAGAGAATACTTTTTTCAAAGAATAAGATTATTGTGCTGGCAGTCATCATTGCCTTAACCTACTACCTGATTAATGTTTCGAGTGCCAGCATAATCACTCAATACAGTCCACGCCATTCTAAGGGTTTGAGTGATTCAATCGATTACGTAATCAGAAATTCCAATGAGGGGGAGTCTATTCTCCTACTCCAGGAAGTTGGGGGTACAAGGATTGCCTTGGATGCGAACAGGAGTTTGGACTTGGACTTCATTGACCCGACATACCACTTCCTGTATGCTAATAGAGCGACGATAAACCAGACAATCCTGAATTCCTTGAAACGAAAGCCCAGTTTAGTCTCCGTTGAACTGAGGACTATCCAGGAATTAATCGACATGCAAGTTGATTTGACGTATGTATTGGATTGCTTGAGATCCGAATACTGGCCAGTCCACGTAATTGCCGGGGACACGGTAGTGAATACGATAGTTTTTTGGAAGCCGAAAGAGAGTGTTGAACAGTTTGTGGGGAGTTACGACCAACCTGGCGGAGAAATAAAATATTTCTACTTTGAGAGATACTTTATACCGTCAGACAAAAGAGTGGGGTTCATTGAGGAAGCAGTATATGAGAAGCAGTCCCAAACAGCTCAACCGACTATTCCATCAGCACTAAATAAGGATAATCCTTTTGGATTAATGCTTATTGTCAGCGAACCCCTCGTAAAATGGCCGATAGATTCGAGAGCCCACTACGTAGTTGAGGGAAAAGAGGGATATTCAAGCGAGATTTGGGTTAACCCTCGAAAGGAAGGGTTAATCGAGTTTACCGGATTTACTTGGTGGGAGAGTAACGGTCAGAAAAACATTATCTCAGCAACCACATTCAAATACGATTATGAAAAACAATTGTTCACAGAGTTGACCTGCCATTCCAGACTCGCAACAAAGATAAGCTCATTGTTTTACACGACATACCAGCAGAGGATAATACCTGAGAGACAGTATCTTAGAATCGACGAGTTGATTAAAAAGAACCAGAATGGATCTTTAAGTTGGGATGATTATAAGATTTTAAGTGGGAGGATTCTTTCAGGAGGAATATGATAGCTGGAAAAAATCCTATTTTATACCACAAGAACCACTTGTTGCACGATCAGCCTACCGGCCATCCAAAGCGGCCTGAACGGTTGACATGAGTCAAGACCGAGGACCTCCTCCAGGAGCTTGAAAATATTATTCCCCCGCAAGCTTGACTACCCCCTCCACAGTGACTTCATAGTGGAGGGTTTTTCCAGCTAAAGGATGATTGTAGTCGAGCAGGAACATCGTCTCATTGTGGGTTTTAACAATTGCCGAACCCAACTGAGTGCTCACGACAGACCCGTCAACAGGGTTTTCCATAATCCAAATCTTATCTTCAGAAACATTCACAACGATCGCAAGACCAACACTGGTTTCGAAGAACGCTCCTTCCCCGGGTGTGTAGAGGAATGAGACCAACTCGTCTGTGACGTTTACGATTTCCATAGGCCAAGGAACATTCACGTCAACTATCGTTTCCCCGGCTTGAGGCGGATCTGAAACAACAGATTGAAATTGGATTAAAGGCATTTCAGAATACCTGTCAATGGGATATATTTTTAGCGCGGGCTGAATTAGCTGCTCGTTGTATTCGCCGAAACCGGCTTCAGGAGGCACCGTAATCTTCTTCGTCTCTCCCTCGCGCAATCCAATAACCCCTGAATCAATACCCGCAATAATCTGGTTTTTCCCGACAGTGAAAATAATCGGCGAATATTCATAATCCATGCTGTAAATGTTCTCGTCTATTGCGACTTGCTCGATGGTCGTGTCCACGATGGACCCGTTTGAAAGGCGGCTCACAAAGTTTAGTACTACGACGTCGTTTACTGCCACTGCGTTTTTCCCGAGTCCTCGGCCGGATTCAACGGAACCTTTGGACAGAGTGTAAACCATATACAATCCACCGGCAGCGAGCACAATCAGTATTATGAATGCGGTTTGACTCAATTCAATCGTCTTTGCCGTCTTAGACTTTGAAGTAGTCTTTTTAGTATTTGTTTTTCCCTTACCCTTAGTTTTTGAAGCCATGTTTCCTAGACTATAGGTATAAGTATTCAAAGAATATAAAAATAACCAGGAATGAAGATTGAAAACCCGAAGGGCACAAGGGATTTCACACCCACCGTCATGAGGGATAGGGAATACGTCGAGAAGACGATGTCAAATGTTTTGGAAGGCTTCAACTTCGAAAAAATTTCAACCCCGATATTCGAATACTCCGAGCTTTTTGAACTCAAGTCCGGTGAAGACATTAAAAACAGGATGTACACTTTCGACGACAAGGGGGGGAGGAAGCTTTGTCTAAGGCCCGAGCTTACCGCGTCCGTGGCAAGGATGTTTTCAAACGAGCTTAGGAATCTGCCCAAGCCGTTGAGGCTCTTCTACTTCGGGCCCATGTTCAGGTATGAGGAGCCTCAGAAGGGGAGGTATAGGGAGTTTTACCAGTTGGGAGTCGAGCTTTTAGGCGTTTCCGGCGTTTTTTCCGACGCGCTTGCAATTTACGCGGCCTGCGAGTGTCTTAAGCGTTTAGGGCTTGATTTTGAATTACAGATTAATTCCCTTGGAGTAGTCCGAGGCTTGCTTGAAGAGCTTGGTGTCGACGATAAGGTTTCGGGGAAGTTGATCACACTCCTTGACGAGGGCAAGCGCGATGGCGTAAAAGAGGTTTTGGATGATGAGATTTTCGGAAGATTAATCAAGATTTCAGGGGGGTAAGAAATCTTTAGGCGAGGCTGAGAAAGTCCTGAAGGGTTTTGACAAAGCACTAGCAGCCCTTTCGGAATTAAGGGATCTTGCAATCCTTCTCGACTCTGCAGCAATAGCCTACACAATCGATTTCGGCATCGTCAGGGGGTTGGACTATTACACTGGAACAGTCTTTGAAATTAGGGTTTCCGGTCTTGGAGCTCAAAACCAGATTTGTGGGGGGGGCAGATACGATAATCTGATCGAAGTTTTCGGAGGGCCGAAAACCCCTGCCGTGGGTTTTGCATTCGGCTTCGACAGGGTGTGCGAGGCCTTAATCCTTCAAAGCAAACTTAAACCACCTGAAAAAAAGGTCGTGGTAGTGGCTTCAGTGAGCGGGAAGTCGAACGGCTATGCCTTGAAGGTTGCTGGTGAATTAGTCCGAAATCTGAGTGAAAGTAAATTTATTGTCGACCTTGATGTTTCCGGCAGGAAACTTAAAAAGACTTTAGAGCAGGCTTCAAACACGGGGTTAGGGTGGGTCGTCATCGTCGGGGAGAAGGAGGAAAAGGAGGAAAAGATCACTTTAAGAGACATGGAAAAAAACAGTCAGAAAACAGTGACTATTGCCGAGGTTGTAAAGCTCTTAACATCTTTTTGATACGCTAGGTAAACCGTCACTTTTAAGTGACGGATTTGGACGGTTTACCTGCGTGTAAAAAATTCGGCGGCCGAGCGATGTGTGCGACTAAAGTCGCAACACACACCCGAACCAAAGGTTCGGCCGTGAGCGAGGAAGCCGACCCCTTTTAGGGGTCGGTGCCGCCGAATTATTTCACAAAAAGTAATTGAATTTATTACTGATATTCGTATTCTAATACTCTCCGATTCTTTCCAAATACCTTATAACATGATTTGAATGTAAACCCTTTCTTCTTATAGAATTCTTCCGCAGGATTTCCTTCATTTAATTCGACGATAAATTTCCTAACTCCTCTGAGTTGGAAATCTTTTATAATTGTGTCTATTAGAACGCTTCCAATGCCTTTTCCTCTTTGATTTTCACCCATAACTAAAAATAAAAGTGTTGGAATCCCCCCTTTTTTTATTGTTAAAGCCTCCAGTATGTGTTTCAATAAGGTAGGTTGAAGTAATCTCGGTAAAACACCTTTCACGACTTGAATGAGGTTTTTACGATAAAGAAGTGTGCTGACTTTTTTAACGTTCAATGTGCATACAACAATTCCCACTTCTGAATGGCCTACAACTGCCAGATAACCCCAACTGTCGGAATCACGAACGATCTCTTGATAAAAATGTGTTGCTAGCGCTTCCCCCAACTCAAAGATTAATCCTTCTTGAAGATTATTGAAGTGAACTCTCACTGCACCATTAATATTCTCCTTTGTTAGGGGAATACTTTTTACTCTTTTATCTACTTTCATTCAGTTTTATGAGTTTTATCCGTTTTTTCATTAGTTAGCTGAGGTTATAATTAGTTATACTTTAAATCGTTAATTGATGGGGAAAAAGGGTGGAAATGCCTTTCTTAGATGGGGAGCGTTAGGGGGTGCTCTAGTATTTTTAATCTCATTTGTTGTGTATTTGAAAACTTTAGCACCGACCGTGTTTGTTGGTGACAGTGGGGAGTTTATAACTGACGCTTACGTGCTCGGCATACCTCACCCAAGCGGTTACCCCCTGTACGTAATTTTAGGTAAATTATTCACTGTCCTCATCCCATACGGAAGCATAGCCTTTCGAGTAAATATTATGTCTGCATTCTTCGCAGCATTAGCTGTAGTAGCTACCTACTTCATGATAAAACTTATTTTAAGGTCAAACATAATTGCATTCACAAGCTCACTGATTTTAGCCTTCTCACGTACACTTTGGTCGCAGGCCCTGATAGCCGAAGTATACGCATTAGGTGTATTTTTCCTGGCAATACTCATCTTAATAACGCTACTATGGCGGGAGAAAAGGTGGGATAAGCTACCATATCTTTTCGCCCTCACATACGGATTAGGACTTACCAACCATCTAATGCTGGGAATATTCATCCCCGCATTCATCTATTTCTTCTGGACAAATAATCGAGATTCCATAAAAAAGAAACAAATTTCTGTGATGATAGTCTTGTTTTTACTGGGTTTATCAATCTACTTGTATCTTCCAATAAGGGCTAAGGGCAACCCATTATTTTATTCAGGTAAACCGGATACTGTTGGTGAATTGATAAAATATGTGACGGGCGAAAGATACCACAATGAATTATTTAGGATTTCTTTCGAGTTTGCGTTGAAAAATGCAGTTGGTTTTCTCTCTCTATTGCTCAAAGAATTTTCAATTTACCTCTGGTGGCTTATACCCTTGGGTGCATTAAAAATATTTAAGAAAGACAAACAATTTTTTATTTTTCTCAGTTTAATTTTCATTTTGGATATTGTTTACACAACACACTTTGATTTATATTATGTTGGCGAGGTTGAAGTTTATTTCATCCCTGCATACATCACCTCCCTTATTTGGATGGCTTACGGAATAAAGTATCTAATCGAGGCAATTCAACAAAAACTGGAAAAATCCAAGTCTTCTAGCAAAATAAGCTTGTATCTGACTTCACTCCTACTTATTTCACTACCATTTGTACCCTTAACAGTAAACTACAACTTAAACGACAGAAGCAATGATTACGTAGCCTACGACTTCGGGTTAAATATTTTCAAGACTGTCGGAGAAAATGCTGTAATATTTGTTGGAAGAGATAATGAAATGTTTACAACAACCTATCTTAAGCTTGTGGAGGGGCGAAGACCAGATATTATTCTAACTCAAAGTAAACAAGAAATACTAACGTTGTATGAAGAGTCTAACAGACCGGTTTACTCCACGGTAGAATTAAACCTGCCGAATGCTGTAGTAGAGCATACTGGAATAATTTACAGACTTAAAAGGCCTGGTGAGATTGGTGGTGAGCGGGAGATTTACTGGAATAGCTATAATCTTGGAGCCTTGGAAGAAGATTGGTCTAAAAGGAACATCATGACTCGAGAAATCATCGCAAGGTACTACTTCCATAGAGCACAAGACTATTTTTTAGCTGGTGATATGCAGATGGCCAAAGATGGGTTTGATACCGCAAGTTTAATCGGGCACAACATATGGTATATACATTACGCGATAGGACGGAAGTTCGTGGAGTACGGCTGGTTTAAGGATGCGGAAAACGAATTCAAAAAGGATATTGCCCTCCAACCATATGATGGGAAGGCTTACAATGAACTTGGGACAGCCTATACAAGACAAGGGCAATATCTGAAGGCGGTTGCAGAATTCGAAAAGGCCATACAAAAAGACCCCGGATACGTTCACTCATACAGGAACGCTGGAGTAATCTACTACAACAACCTGAAAGACAACGAAAAAACATTATACTACTGGAAAAAATACCTCGAACTAAACCCCGGAGACAATCAAATAAAAGCGAAAATACAAGAGATGGAGAGTATTTAAATAAACCGGATTGTTTTTAACCTAGAATGATTTTTTTAAATTTTTATTCTAGTGATCCCCAGATTTCTCCGACGCTTGCGTGTGTTATTCCGGAGGCGGGGTTGTTATAGGATATTGTGACTTTCAGGCGGAAGTAGTCTCCTTCCCCCCCGTCGAATGAGCAGCCGGATAGGGAGAGGCTTGAAGTTCCTCCGGGGAGCACGTCCCCGCTTCCGACTCCGCCGCCGCATCCGGCACCGCTTACTCCGGTTATTGTGAGTTTTGTGCCGGCGTCGTTTATGACTTCCATGTTTACGTCGCCGGTATCCTGGGCCACCCAGTCGAATGGCCTGACCTGGCTGAAACCGGATTTTCCGGGAGCTATTTGTTTTTGCATGCTAAGGATGCCAGACTGCCAGATTACTACTCCCACGACTACGACTACGAGGATGACCCACCCGTAGGTTGCGAGGTATTCGATGGATGATTGGCCTTTACTGTATTTTCTGGATTTCATTTCAGACAGTATGTTATCGGAAGCCAAGTTTAAAAAAATCGTTTATGAGAGTTTACCCGCTAACTCCCGGATTTTCCTGTGGAATTCCGTGGTCTTAGGGTAGGGTGCAATCCTGCTTTTCAACGCGAAGTCGGGGTCGGTTGGGAGAGAATGGAATACGGGGAGACTTTCCTTGATGAATTCCAGGTCTTTTTCGCCTTCAATCTTGTTTGCAATGACATGCGCTTTTTCAACGCCCAACTCTTTCGCAAGTTTTAGGATTCTTTGAGAGACTGAAACCGAGTTTTTACTGGGCTCGCACACGACGAGTATTGCATCGATGTTTCTTATAGTTCCCCGAGTCATAGGCTCAAATCCTGCCTCAAGGTCAATCACAACCACCTCATTTCTTTTGAGAACGAGCTTGGATAGGAGCGACCTTAATATTGCGTTTTCAGGGCAGAGGCAGCCTGAGCCCGCGCCTGTTACAGTGCCCATCACAAGGAGCCTTAAGGTTTCCGAGACTTTTTTAGAGTATTCGTCTATTAATCCTTCGACTTGCGGGTTCATCCGAACTAGTCCGTTAGACAGGCGGGCACGCTCTTTAGCAATCTCTTTGATTTGTGAGAGGGGTTTGGGGTTTTCGACTCCTAGTGTTGTCGCAAGGTTTAGGCTGGCGTCCGCGTCCACTGCCAAAACATCCAGTTTTTCTGAGTAGGATATTGCTAGCCCACAGGCTATTGAAGTCTTTCCCGCACCCCCTTTACCGGAAACCGCGATTTTCATTTTTTACTGGTTTTTTATCGAAACTATTTAAGGTTTTTTTTATTAAATTTTGTTTCCATTTGTTTTGATTTGGTTTGGTTCGGAATGAAATATTTTGCAATGTGTCAATAGCCTGTGCAGATAAGATACCCATCTGCACCCGCAGTACTTGTTTTATTTCACCATGTGTCAACTAAATTACGCATTTATATATAAATACTGCCAATATATGTCAACTAAAAATGTGTGAAACAAAAATATTTGTTAATAGGGAGGAAGCAATCCCAGAGGCGGCAAGAGTGCGCTTTGACGGAAACAAAATCATCGTCTCGGATTTGCTCGGAGAAGAGACGATAATCGAGAATGCCATAATCGAGGAGATCGACTTTCTAGGACACACGATAAAAATCACGAGGAAATGATTGAAGGCGAAAACATAAAAATCACAATCGGGGAGATCGAGGAGGAAGACGACTGGGAGGAAGAAGGTCCTCACGTCAAACCCGGCTTGGATGACCTTCGAGCCTGGGACGCAAAACTTTTGGCCAGATACAAGCCGAAATACCACCCGGTTTCAAAGACCTGCACCCTCTGCGCCTTCGGACCCTGCGACCTAAACGCGGAAAGGTTGGGAGCCTGCGGAATAAACTTGAACACACAACTTGCCAGAGAAAACCTCCTTTTGAGCATAATAGGCGCTTCCGCCCACTCAGCCCATGCAAGACACGGATTGGATCACCTGATAAAAGAATACGGGAAAAACGCGAAGCTTGATGTTGTCGCAAACAGTGAAGTACACGCGCCATGGACCATGCTGGTTGCGGGAGTGAAACCGAAAACCTTGGGTGATCTTGAAAAGCCCATGAGATACGTCGAACAACAGCTGACACACCTTATGAGCGCCATGCACACTGGCCAGGAGTCGGGGGAATTGGATTTCAATTCGAAGGCATTGCACGCGGGAATGATAGACCACCTCGGAATGGAGATCGCGGACATAGTGCAGATTTCAACGTTAAACTTTCCGAAAGGGAATGCGGAACCAACGCTTACCGAGATAGGATTCGGATCAGTCGACGCGAGCAAACCAGTAGTCTTGTGCATAGGCCACAACGTCGCAACCGGGGTCGAAGTCATAGACTACGCCGAAGCAAACAACGCGGACGTGGAGATCGCAGGCATCTGCTGCACGGCACTCGACATGGCAAGATACAACCCCAAGACCAAAATCGTAGGCCAATTATCCTACCAACTACCTTTTGTTCGCTCAGGGATTGCAGACGTCATAGTCTTGGATGAGCAGTGCATTAGAGTGGATACGGTAGATAATGCTGAAAAAATGGGGATTCCAGTAATCACGACTTCCGACAAGAATGTGGGAGACCTTCCAGACTACTCGGGCAAAGACGTTGAAGAAATCATCTCAGACCTTACGGGAGGGAAAGCCCGCGGATGCTATATCAGAGACTTGGAGCTTGCAGGCGAAGTTGCAGTTCGAGTCGCGGAGATTAAGGGTAAAAATAAAAAAACCTCTAAAAAAGATGTGACTGAAGAGACCATCAAGTGCACTGCATGCGGGCTTTGCACGGAAGCGTGCCCTGTGAAAAACGACGTTCGCGGCATGATCAGAAGCGTTAGAGCAAGGTATTTGAAGCTTCACGACGTGGACGTGACGACCAAAGAGGGAGGAGACACCCTCAAGGCTGCGGTGAATTTACTTCTCAAGGAAAACGCCTACACTCCGACAGAACTCTCTGAAAAGCTTGACGTTTCAAGGCAATACGTCTACAAGGTCCTTGAGAAACTTGACGAGGCCGAGAAGGTGAAGAAGGGGAAGGAAGTCTACTACTCGTTAAACGAAAAGTCTATCAAGCTTCTAAAGGAGGGTGGTTCCGATAAAAAAGGGGAGAAGCCGCTCTCAGAGGAATATCTAATGGAAAACCTCTCCCACTGCGTCTACTGCGGAAGGTGCGAAACATACTGCCCCCAGAAAATACCCATAGTATCAGTCTTCACCGAAATCTACAAGAAAAAATTCCTGGCTGACAAAGCCAAGATAAGCCCCGGCCGGGGAGGCATCCAAGACACTGAAATACGAGAGATCGGAGCGCCGCTCGTCTTCGGGGAGATCCCGGGAATAATCGCGCCGGTCGGATGCAGTTACTGGCCGAGGGGAGGCGCTGAATTAGGAGAGATGATGGAGGAATTTCTAAAAAGGAATTATATTGTCACCGCCTCAGGGTGTGCTGCGATGGCGCTTGCCACAGACTACTCTGGAACACACGGCCTCTATGAAAAGTATGGGGGGGGATTCGCGGGAGGAAACTTGGTAAACGTTGGATCCTGCATCTCAAACGCCCACATAACCGGAGCGGCGATTAAGGTTGCAAGTATTTTCGCCAAAAGATCGCTTCGCGGAAACTTCGAAGAAATTGCCGACTACGTCCACAACAGAATCGGTGCGGTAGGCCTAGTCTGGGGGGCTTACTCTCAGAAGGCAGTATCCATCGGAGCGGGAGTAATGCGTCTTGGAATCCCGGTGATATGGGGCCCTTCAGGGAGGAAATACCGCAAGGAGCTCGTTGGTGATGAGAGCTCGGATTGGAATGTTTACGATACTCGAAGTGAGGGATTGTATGATGTGGGGCCCGTACCATCGCATCTTTCAGTCGTCGTGGACACGAAAGAGGAGGCTATGGTGTTGATTCCAAAGCTTACTATGAGGGCGAGCGACGGAGTCAAGGGGCGGCAGATTAAGGTCGCACACTATATTGACGTAAACAAGAAATTTTTCGGTAAACTACCGGAAGACTTGCACGGGTTTATTAGAACTGAAAAAGACATTCCATTAACCCTTAGGGAGGAAGTTGGATCCTACCTTAAAGGTCATGGGTGGAAGCCGGTTGAAAAGATTCCGGATCCCACACTGCTAGAAAGGTTTTCAGGAGGTTTTAAAGGATGAGCAAAAAAATCGATGTTGGAGTGGTTTATGAGGGGGAGCGTATCCGTGGGCCCGAAACATTCGTTGAATTGGGTGGCCCTAAGGTCGATTACAAGGCTGAGCTGGTTCAGATTCGGGGTGAAAAGGAGGTAAAGGATGGGATTGTTAAGGTCAATGGCCCAGACTTATTTGAGCTTGCTGAAGGTGGAAAGCGTCCCTTCGGAATTTTAATCGAAGTTTGGGGGCAGGATCTGGAAAAAGACTTGGAACCGGTTATTGAGAGGAGGAACCACGACTTTATGAATTACGTGCACGGTGTCATGCACTTGAACCAGAGGTACGACATCTGGATTCGTGTTTCAAAGGAGCTTGCGAAAGAGAAAGTCTCCTTTAAAGACGTTGGAAGGGCTTTGATCGGTTTGTTCAAGATTGAGATGCCGTTCATCGAGAAGATGCAGTTCACGTTCATAACCGACGAAGCGGAAGTTAAAAGATTCCATGAGAACGCACTTAAAGTTTATGGCGAGAGAGACGCACGGGTGCGCGGTATGAAGGATTCTGAAGTTGATGACTTTTACGGCTGCATACTCTGCCAGAGTTTCGCGCCAAACCACGTCTGCATTATAAGTCCCGAACGGCCTTCCCTTTGCGGGGCGCTGAGTTGGATTGACTGTAGGGCTGCTGCGAAAGTCGAGCCTGACGGCCCGATATTCGAGGTGAAAAAGGGGGAGGTCCTGGATGAGGAGAATGGAGAGTTTGAAGGGGTGAACGAGGAAGTCTTCGACAGGTCCAACAGCAAGAACGAGAGGTTTTTCATGTACAGTATGGAAGGGTTCCCCCACACGTCTTGCGGTTGCTTTGAGGCGATAGCGTTCTGCATTCCGGAAGTGGACGGTGTCGGAATTGTTGATAGAAACTTTAAGACTGAGACCATTAACGGGCTGAAGTTTTCCACCATGGCAGGGCAGACGGGCGCGGGCGAGCAGACTGAAGGTTTTTTGGGTTTTGGACTTCAGTGGCTTTACTCGGAAAAATTCCTGTCGGGTGACGGGGGATGGGAGAAGGTAGTTTGGATGCCGAAAAAACTTAAAGACAGGTTCAGCAAGTCCATTCCAGAGGATCTTGTGGAAAAGATTGCGACTGAAGAGGATGTTTCAGACATAAACGGGTTGGCAAGTTTTCTGGAAGAGAAAAAACATCCTGCAGTATCCGGTGTGGGAGCTGATAAACCGGATTCAGGCTTGAATTTGAAAGACAAGCTAGTCGGATACATCGAGGAAAAAGACGGGGAGATTTATCCTGACGAGGCATGTGAGAGACTTGGGATAACCGAAGACGAGCTTATGAAACTAATCGATGTTTTAAGAGATGGGGGTTTATTGGAGTAAGGAGGAAAGATTAGATGACTGAGAAAAAACCATTGAAACTGAAGCTTAAGAAAAAGCCTTTGAAACTTACGCTTAAGAAAAAGAGTGTGAAAGAGGGATCAACACTTGAAGCGGTTGATGAGCCTATTGTAACTGTGCCTCAATTAAGTCTTCCGGCTGGCGGGGGCTTTCAGATAATCCTGAAGAACGCGAAAATCCATGCCGACAAAGTGATAATAAAAAAAGTAGAGAGAAGGTAGGAGATGGGAAAAGTCATCGCGGTTTCCGGTAAAGGGGGTGCGGGAAAGACTCTTGTGTCAACACTCATCGTCTGCGAACTTGTGAAAGCTTCCGCTGGAAGCGTTCTTGCAATTGACGCCGACCCTGACGCAAACCTTGCGGATTCGCTCGGAGTGACAGTCGAAAAGACTATCGGAGACTTACGCGAGGAGATGAGCGGCGGGCTCCCCCAAGGAGTTGAAAAAAGAAATTACTTGGAAGCGAAAGCATTTGAGATCACAGTCGAGTCGGACGGATTCGACCTGATTTCCATGGGAAGGCCTGAAGGATCAGGCTGCTATTGCGCCTTAAACCACATGCTCCGTGAAGTAATCGATGCGACAACGAACGCCTACGACTACACGGTAATTGACGCTGAGGCGGGATTAGAACACTTATCCCGCAGAACCACCCAGAACGTAGATCTAATGCTTGTCGTAACAGACGCATCAAAAAAAGGATTGAACACAGCAAAAAGAGTGAAGGATCTAGCCAGAGAACTCGAAATAGGGTTCTCAGATATTGGATTAGTCTTGAATAGGATTTCAAGGGGGAATCAAAACGAGTTTAGGGTTCATGCGAAAGAATCGTCTATTCCCGTGTATGCTGAAATCCCTCAAGATAGTAATGTGGCGGAATTTGACTTGAAGGGAAAGCCGCTTTCAAGCCTTCCAGATGAAAGTCCCGCCAGAATCGCGGTGGAAAAGCTTTTAGAAAGGATTAAATGAAAAGAATGGAGGATTTACTTGAGGGTGTCGAGGAAGTCGAATTTGAGGACGTGGACATTGAGGCTGAGGAGATGGAATTCAATCTTCTACCCCAATACATATTAAAGGAGGCTTTATCGAGGATTTCAAGGAAGGTACCTTCCGCCACTTCAATTCCCGCATCGAAGGAGCCTTTCAAATTCAGGATTCCAAGGAAAGAGTATAGGAATCATGTCCGCGAGGTAGTGTGGGGAGCTACAAAATCGGAGGGTGGAAGTCGTGCAAAATCAATTACTGTTGGAGGCCATATGAGCCCGCCCTTCTATCTCTTCGAGGAGACTCCCCCCCACAAGCCTGTTATCTCCCACGACGTATTCGACATTCCGTTCAGGCTGCCGTCATCGGTCAAGAAACTGTTTGGAGACTCGATTAAAAGCCCAGTGTCTTGGGCGAAAAAACAGGTCGAAGACTTTAGCGCCGAAGCCATAACACTGCATCTTGTATCCACGGACCCTCTCTGGAGCAACCGTCCCGCAGATAAGGCTGCGGAGACTGTGAAGGATGTTTTAGAGGCTGTGAACGTCCCCTTGATAATATCCGGGAGCGGAAACTACGAGAAAGACGTTGAAGTCTTGACGAAGGCTGCTGAAGCCGCCGCGGGAGAGCGAGTGATATTGTCGTCGGTGTCGCCTGACATGAAAGATTATGCGAAAGTTGTGAAGGCTGCGAAAAAATATGATCACCTTCTGCTCTCGCTTGTTTCCATGGATGTTCCGGGAATGAAGCAGATGAACAAAAAGATCATGAAGGAAGGGCTTCCGCCAGAGCAGATTTTGATGGATCCGAATGTGGCATCCCTCGGATACGGTATTGAATACTCGATCACGACAATGGAGAGGATTAGGCTCAACGCCTTGTCGGGGGATAATGATATTTCAATGCCGATTCTGGGAGGCGTCTCCAATGCTTGGAGTGCGAGGGAGGCTTGGATGAAAGATAAAGCATTAGGGCCCAAGGAGCTTCGAGGCCCTCTCTGGGAGGCGACGACCGCAACCATTTCAATACTTTCGGGTGCGGACGTCCTTATGATGCTCCACCCGGGAGCGATAAAGATAGTAAAGACTTTAATCGACACGCTCTTTGACAAGGAGAGCAATGCTTCCGGATCAGAATACATTAATTGGGTGAAAATGTAAAAGAGTTATGGCCAAGATCACTGCTATGGAAGCCTACAAACTGCTTCCAAAGACCAACTGCAAGGACTGTGGGGAAGCAACGTGCATAAGCTTTGCTTTAAAGCTCGTGTCCAGAGAGACTGAGCTAGGCAAATGCCCACACCTTAAAGGAGGCAATCTTGAGGAGCTTTCTGACAAGGTCACTCCGTATGTTCGTCCCGTGGAAATTGGAGTGGGGGGCAGCGCCATAGTGGTTGGTGGGGAGGAAGTCATGTACCGGCATGAACTGAAATTTTTCAGCCCCACGAAAATCTTCATTGACGCGGGCGATAACATGTCTGAGGATGAAGTTGAAGACCGCATAAAGTTTGCTAAGGGTTTCACCGTCGAGCGCATGGGGGAAGTTTTGACCTTGGACGGATTAGCTTTAAGGTGCGGTTCGGACGATCCGAAAAAGTATGGTAAGTTCGTAGAGAAAGTTTCTAGAAAATATAATGGTCCGATAATCTTATGCTCTCTTAATGCGAAAGTGCTTGGACAGGGTTTAAAGATTGTGGGTGAAAGAAAACCTTTGGTTTACGCAGCCTCCAGGGATAATCTAGGTGAAGTGGGAGGTCTCGCCAAAAAACATGATTGCCCGTTAGTAGTTTATTCAAACTCCCTGCAAGAGTTGGGTGAGATGACTTCGAGTCTCGGATACGATAAAATAATCCTTGATCTTGGATTGGAGACCACGGGATCGGGCTTGGGAAAGACAATTGATCGATGTGTCATGCAGAGGAGATTGGCTTTGGAAGACGTGAAAGAGTTAGGTTACCCTCTTCTAGGTGCCCCCGCAGCCATCTGGAACAATTCAAAAGACCCGGTTGTAGCGGCAACCTGGGAGTCGATAATCGCGGCAATACTCATGGACAGGTACGCAAGCCTTCTCATAGTGCACTCAATCGAGCCATGGTCTATCCTGCCCTTGCTAACGTTGCGGCAGTGCATTTACACAGATCCTCGAAGCGAACCTCAAGTGGACGCCGGATTATACAAGGTTGGTGATCCGGATGAAAACTCCCCGATCCTTGTCACGACGAACTTCTCCCTAACATACTTCACAGTCTCAGGAGACGTTCGAAAATACAACATGGACGCCCACATCCTTGTGATAGACACTAAGGGATTCGCAGTCGATACCGCAGTAGCCACCGGAGACCTCTCTGCAGCCAAGATAAAAGACGCAATAAAAGAGTTTAATGCAGGGGAGAAAGTGAAACACAGAAAGCTGGTAATACCCTTGTTCGCCTCGCACCTGCGGGGTGCCATAGAGGATGAAACCGGATGGGAAGTTTTAGTCGGACCACGAGACTCATCTTCAATACAAAAATACTTACAGGAAAAATGGCAGACCTAATGGACGTGTACAAGAACCTGCCGCAGACAAACTGCAAAAAATGCGGGGAAGAAACATGCATGAGCTTCGCCTCAAAACTCATCAAAGGAGATGTTGCACTTGGAAGTTGCTCGCCCTTGAATGAAAAAGCGTTTTCCGAGAAAAAAGAGTTGCTGGAAAAGATGGTTGAAAAATCGAAAGACGCCTTGGAAAGCGGCCACGTAATGGATTACGACCTGTGCAACGGCTGCGGCAACTGCGTTGTAGTCTGCCCGGTCACCCCCGCCCAAGGATGGGCCGGCGGGAAAGACCCTGAATCAGAGGACGTCGTATTCAAGGTCGTGGACGGAAAAATCCAGATGCAAAACATCCAAAAATGCAAGAGGTTGGGAGACGATAGAAACTGCAGTCTTTGCATGGACGCCTGCCCGTTTGGAGTGATATATCTTGTCTAAGAGATGACTGCAATAGAGATTAGAAACGCGCAAGTATACGATCCAGCGCAAAAAATAGACGGGGAAGTAAAAGACATCCTCATAGAAAAAGGCCTTATCGTATCCGAGATAAAATCCAAGAAAAAAAAGGTCATCAACGCAAAAGGAAATATCCTTATGAAAGGCGGCGTAGACGTACACACCCACATCGCAGGATCCGCCATCAACTCGGCACGCCTCCTGCGGCCTGAAGACAAAACTTTTATCTGGAAAAAAACAGAAAACACCCATTCTGGAACAGGATTCTCCTGCCCCACAACATACCTTACGGGATACAGGTACGCTCAATTAGGATACAGCACGCTTCAGGAGCCGGCCACATCCCCGTTAAAAGCCAAACACACCCACGACGAACTACAAGAAATCCCATTCATGAGAAAACAGGCGCTCCTTCTTATGGGAAACAACCTTCTCGCAGCCCAATACATTCACGACAAAGACTTTGACGGTTTGACTGATTACTGTTCCTGGATGATGGATCGGACGAAAACAAACGGTTTAAAGCTTGTGGCTCCCGGAGCCTACTTGTCGTGGATTTGGGGTGGGAAGAAGACTCTTCCAAATTCATTAGTACCTAAAGTTGATGTGACCCCGAAAGACATAATTTCCGGGCTTGAGAAGACTGCCGAGGCGCTGAATCTCCCGCACCCGATACACGTGCACTTAAATGGTATGGGATACTACGGGAACTATGAGAGTTCTTTAGCCGAGATGAAGGTTGCGAAATCGAGGATGCATGTCGCACACCTACAGTTTTCCTCATACGGCGGAAACTCTTGGGGAGAATTTGAGTCCAAGGCAGACGAGATTATAAAGTACGTGAACGGAAACAATAAGATAACTTTCGACTTGGGCCAGATAACACACGACAAGACGACCACTCTCACAGCTGACGCCCCCTTCGAACAATACCTGTCGTTTCTCATACGCGAAAAATGGAATGCCAGGGACGTGGAGTTCGAGCACGGGACTGGGGTCGTTCCCATACACTACCACAAAGACAATCCGGTAAACGCCGTGCAATGGGCTGTGGGACTTGAGCTCGCCCTTCTCGCCAAGGACTTGTCGAGAGTGTGCCTTTCGACCGACCACCCCAATGCAGCACCATTTTTCAGATACCCCAGGATCATCTACTGGCTTATGGACAAAAAATCGCGGGAAAAATACGCCGACGAATCCCACAAGGCAATCGCAGACAGAACCAGCCTGTACTCGATAGAGCGGGAGTACAGCCTATACGATGTCGCAACTATTACTCGCTACGCTCCCGCAAAAATCCTTGGACTTAAGGACACTGGACTTACGGAAGGGTCTGTTGCGGACGTAAGCATATACGACCTCTCCCGGGGGATTGAGGAAGGATTCTCTCAAACAGACACGACAATCATTGGGGGGGATGTCGTGGCGGTGAAAGGAGAGATCACAGCTTCCTTTAGCGGAAGCTTAACACACCACAAGATGGACGGTGAAAACAAGAAACTCGAAGAGAAACTCGACACGTTCTTCAAAAACTACTATTCCATATGCCTTTCAAACTATGGGGTGAACTTATGAACGAAGTAACCTTGAAAGTGAAGGAAGTTCCTGAAACAGGGCTTGAAGTCGAGAACATCACTCCGGACGCTTTCGCGGGAATGGATGTGAAGGACGTTTCGGAGCTTATTATTCACGCCGGGAAAAAGAAGGTGGGAATTTCCGATTTCTTCAGAGTATCAGGGAAAACCGCGAAAACCGCTTCCAAGCAAAAGATAACAATTGAAGGGTCAAACACGCTCCTTAAGAGAATCGGGGAAGGTATGAGTGGGGGGGAGATAAAGGTTTTGGGAGACGTTGGATACCACCTTGGAGAATACATGACTGGCGGGAAAATCCACGTCAGCGGGAACGCGGGATCATGGATTGGAACTTGCATGAGCGGGGGAGAGATAGTAATCGAGGGGAACGCGGGCTCATACATTGGAGCAAGCTCAAGAGGTCTGCGTGAGGGTATGAGCGGCGGGAGAATATTAGTTTTAAATGATGTTGGGACAGAAATCGGTGTTGGGTTGATGGATGGTGAGATAATCGTTGAGGGAGCTGCAAGTTCATTTGTTGGAAGTTATATGAGCGGTGGAGTAATCCGGTTGAGTGGGATCTCAGGCAGAATCGGTTATGCTATGAGGGCGGGAGTGATCGAGGTTTTAGACAAATCTTTTAAGGCACCGTTTTACTTTAAACAAACTGGAGAGGAGGGGGAGTTCCAGATCTTTGAAGGGGACGTAAGCTTTAAGGGGAGGGGGAGGATCAAGGTTTTACGATGATTCACAGGGAAGTGACTTGCCCGGTCTGCGGGTGCGGGTGCGACGACATCACGGTTAAAGTGGATGGGGGGAAAATCTCAGACATCAGGGGTGCCTGCCTTGTGGGTAGGGCCAAGTTCATCGAAGTGTCAGAAGGGGGCAAACACAGAATTCGCAAACCACTCATGCGAAAAAATGGTAATGTGAAGGAGGTCTCATGGGATAAGGCATTGGATGAGGCTGCTGAAATCCTGACTTCTGCCAAGAAGCCTTTAATCTACGGCTTCTCTGAAAACAGTTGTGAAGCCGTGAAAATCGGCGTCGACATCGCAGAGGAGATTGGAGGATTCATCGACAGCCAGTCAAGCCACTGTCACGGACCCACAATCCTGGGAGAACAGATGGTAGGGATTCCTTCATGCACTTTAGGCATGGTCGCAAACTATGCAGACCTCGTAGTATACTGGGGTGCTAACCCAGTCGACTCTCATCCAAGACACCTCTCACGCTTCAGCGTATACCCCCGAGGATTATACAGGCCCGAGGGAAGACGCGATCGAAAGTTCATCGTAATAGACACCAGGAAAACATGTACCGGAAAAATCGCAAGCACATTCATACAGGTAGAACCAAACAAGGATTTCGAGCTTATATCCGCACTTCGGATACTTGTTGAAGGTGGAGAGTTGGAGGAAAGCGAGATTGCGGGAGTCCCAGTAAAAGAGATTAAAAAACTCGCAAAAACATTAACAACTTGCGAATACGGGGTCGTATTCGTAGGACTCGGCCTCACACACTCGGAAGGCAAGTGGAACAACATAGACAACCTATTAAACCTGGTCCGCTCGGTAAACAAGCACACCCGCCTTTCAGTCGTAGCCATGCGAGGACACTACAACGTCGCGGGATTCAACGAAGTCTTGACTTGGAGGACTGGATACCCATTCTCAGTAGACTTTCAGAGGGGATACCCCAGATACAACCCAGGAGAAAACTCGATAATCGACATGCTCGCTAAAGGAGAGATAGATGCAATGTTATCGATCTCGGCTGATCCGGCATCGCATTTCCCGAAGAAATGCGTGCAACATTTAGCCAAGATCCCGTTGATTTCCATAGAGCTTGCGAGGACTCCGACCACTGAGCTTTCCGACCTCGTCATCCCTGGTGTTGTGGCGGGGATGGAGTCTCCCGCATCGTATTATCGGATGGACAACGTACCTTTGATTGCCAAGAAATTCCTTGATCCGCCTTTTTCGCAGACTTCTTCGGACGAGGAGACTTTAAAGATGATTTACCAGAGGATACTGGATAAAGGAAAATGATTCCTGAGGGATTGCAGGATTATAGGTTGTTTTTAGGATTGGATTTAAAGGTTGTTTTGGATACTGGATCCAGCACTAGACAGGGAAAAGTCATGAGGAGCGGTGGGAAAATAACCGAGGGGGAGGAATACAAAAGGGCTTCCACAGTATGCTACATGAATGTGGGGGACATGTCTTTTTTAGGAGTGTTTAATGGGGATAATGTCGAACTCTCTTCAGAGGAAGGGTCGGTCGTGCTTTCCGCCGAAGCGAGTTCAAGCCCTGCAGGAGTGGTTTTTGTCCCGAAGGGACCTTGGATAAACTCGATTATTTCCTCGGAAACGTCTCAGAGCGGATCCCCACGCTTTAAGGGGATGACTATTTCGGTTTCGGCATCGAAAGGTAAAGTTAAAAGTGTTGACGAGCTAATAGATATGTATAGGAAGGTGGTTGGGGAGAATGAGAAATGATTATTTCGTGAAAATTCTTGTCGGAATATTATTGTTCGGATCAATCTGGGGTTTCGCTGAAGCCTCATTGGGGGCATTCCTGCATTTATTGCACTCACCCCACAAGGGAGTGATAATGGCTTCTTTCGGAGTCATGGTATTGTCTTGTGCAGTGGCTGTTGTAAAGCCGAGAAAAGTATTGTTTTTCGCCTTCGCGATTGGGTTCATAGCCTCGCTTGTAAAGGGGATTGACCTTCTGCTCCTGCCGCTTGACTCGCACGTTCTTAGAGTCATGGTCGTCATTCCAATAGAGGCTTGCGCGTTCGGAGGCCTTGTGAAAGTGTTTTCCAGCACATTTTACCAGAATAGGAGTATTCGACCGTTCATAGGCGCTGTCTCAGTGTACGCGGGCTTTTTCATGCTTTCTACGGTGTACGTGTATGCAGGCATTGGATCGAATTTTTGGATTGGAAAGGGCTTGAAAGACGTACTTTCATTCACACTCTCAAACGGGACTATGGCGGGAATACTCACACTCCTTACGACCGACACCGGATTTCGGATTGGAGAATTCTTGAAACCTTCCATTGATAAAGCAATCGAGCAAAACCGAAACCGTTTTTGGATTGTTAGCCTTTCTTTCACCCTGTTTTTATGGCTTGCCAGGGTGATCGCAAATTGATACACTTGGTCACAGGAACTCGGGGTGAGGGGAAGACTAGGACTTGCATAAATCTCGCAAACAAATTCGGGGAGATTGGACTATACTGTGGAGGAGTCATCTGTCCTGGCGTATACGACGGGGGGGGAGAAGACTGGGTCTAGGATAATCGATGTGAAAACACGTGAAGCGTCAAGATTTTCCTCTCGGAAAAACGGCGGTGACTACGGGATTGAAGTGGGAGAATGGCTTATACACCACGACGGAATCGAATTCGGCATCCAAGCCTTGAAAAATGCCTTACACTGCCACATCATATTCGTGGACGAAGTCGGACCGCTTGAACTTTCTGGAAGGGGTTTTTCCAGAGCGCTCCACGACGTTTTCAATCACCGTCAGGTTATTGTGGTTTTGCGGGATGGTTTGAGGGGTGAGTTCGCCTCGAAATTTCATTACCTCAAGTTTAGGGAGTATGACCTGTCTAATGGGGTGCAGGAGATTGTGGCGATAACCGAGCGTGTTTTAAATGAATTCTGAAGGAGTGGAGTACACGCAAGACGGAAAGATTGGTGGGGAAGTATTTCTTGCAGACGAAGAGTATGTAATATTATATGTGAACAGCCTCAAGTTCGCCCGCATTTTCGCGACACCAGAGAATCTGGCGGAGCTTGCCACAGGATTTCTAGTAACCGAAGGCATCTTAGAGTATGAGAAAATTCATAGTGTGAAAGTTAAAGGTCCGGGCATCTTCATTGAAGTTGAAGGCGTTGAAAACATTGATCTTTTATCTGAACTACGCTCATCAGGGTGTTCGGGAGCAGTCTCCGAAGAACCTAAATCCGTTGAATCAGGGTCGAAATTCAGAAAGGAAATCATCCTCGCCTCGCTCCCCTTGCTCGATGAATGCTCTCCCATGTGGCGTGCGAGTGGGGGCACTCACACAACCTGCTTGATTGATGGGGAGGGAAATCTTGTCAAGTCTTTCGAGGATATTGGACGTCACAACGCCTTGGACAAGGTGGTCGGCTGGTCCATTCAAAATGAACGGGATTTGTCAGACAAGTTCATCCTCTTTTCAGGCAGGATTTCATTAGGAATAGTGTACAAGTGCGTACGAGCAGGGATTCCGCTTCTAGTCTCCAAGGCCGCGGGATTATCCAAGGCCGTGGAAGCGGCAAGAAAGCTTAAACTCACTGTCGCGGGATTTGCAAGAAAAGACACGTTCACGGTGTACGCAAACGAATGGAGGATTGAGTGAGATGAAAAACTTTCCTTGGAGGACTTCTTCAGCGGGGACTACGTCTTTACCTTCAAGTACGCGGGAGATTAATGGCGAGATATCGATATATCATCATAAAGAGATATTAATATAAAGGGGTATTATGGAGGAAGAGTTCCTTGAACATGAAATAACAGAGGAAAACCTGCTCGAAGTTGCGAAAAAAAGGGCCATGCAAGAGAGCAGACGCCCTAAACCAACTGGCTCACCCTCAAACAAGCTGTTGTTCCTGCCGATATTCTTGTACCTGTTCGGGATCATAAGAAGCTTGGAAATGGTCTTTTTACTTTACTTTCTGATTTTTTTCCTGAAGGGCGGAACACGACGTCGACGGGAAATCGAACCGTAAATTGAATCCAGCGAGGAATACGTTATCGTCGACGGAAAACCGAGAAGAGTCAACCGATCCAGATGAAAAAGGTATCTCAATATACCAACATAATAAATATAATAAATATAAGGATATATCGACATACAACCTACATTCCATTTGGAATCAATCCAATATTTTTTTTTTATTAATTCAAACAATTTAAGGAGATTTTATGACCAAGCAAATCCGAGAATTAGTAAAAAACAGCAAGAAGGTTATTTGCGATTGCTCCCTTCCAAATGGTGCAATCATTGCCGCGAATTCAACTAAACCAGATTTTCCAAAGGAAGCTAAATACTACAAATTTGTTTGGCCTAGAGATGCGATGTATACTTGTTTCGCCGCGAACATACTCGGATTAAAAATTCATGAAAAATTTTTCAAGTGGTGTATGAAGGCGGAAGGTTGGGAAAAAAGCGGATTATTTTATGAAAAATATTACATCAATGGAAAGAAGGCATTACATCACTTTCAACCTGATCAAACCGGAAGTGTTCTGATAGCAATCTACGATTACTACGAGAATAAAATCGAAGAATGTTGGAAATTTGAAGAGCTAATTACAAAAACTGCAAATAGTTTGTGCAGAGTGTGGGATAAAGACCATTTCAAATTGGTTTCCCAGGATTTATGGGAGGAACGATTATGTTTTCCCGACTTGAGAGATAACTTTACATACTCTCTAGCCATTTGCGCAAAAGGCTTGGAATGTGCAAATAATTTAATCCCGAAGAAAACGTGGGAGAATACTTCAAAAGAAATGGGAAAAGTTTTACAGAAAAATTTTAAAAACAATTTTTATCGCGCTTTCGGAAAGATAGATGATCAAAGAGTTGACGGTTCTTTATTGGGTTTAGTATGGCCTTCAGAATTGATTTCTACTAAAGACGAGAGAATGATGAAAACGGTAGAGACTATTGAAGAGAAAATTGTCGAGGATTTCGGCGTTTATCGTTATGAAAACGATGAATACGATGGATGGATGTATAAAAAGAGGATGCAAAGGGAGAAAGGAGCGGGTTATTGGCCGTTATTGAATTTCTGGATGGTTATTTATTATCAAAGAGATGGGAACAGGGGTAAGGCATTGAAGTATTACAATAAAGTCCTAAAGGATATGAAAAATAAAAAATGTATTCCAGAACAATTTTTTGATAATAAAATACAGGTTTCAGTATCTCCTCTATGCTGGTCTCATTCCATGTTCGTTATCGCATCCAAGATGTTAGGACGCATCTAGGATTGGTTTGAAGGAAATTGAAGTTTACATTGAGTAAATCCGTCACATAAAATATCTCGATATACTTATATATTGACATATTATTTATCCTAGCACTTCGAGGACGGCTTCTGCGAATTCGCCTGCTGCTTGGGGTCCGTTGGCCGTGATGATGTTCCCGTCAACTGTGACGGAATCGCCCGTGAATTGAACGCCTGCTTTTTCAAAGGCTACCAGGGTGCCTTCACCCTCAAACACAGTCGCATTCTTCCCTGACAAGAGACCTGCGTTTGCGAGAGTGACAGGTGCGATGCAGATGGCAGACACAATTTTCCCCTGCTCAATAAATTCTCGTGCAAGAGAGTGGACGACAGGATCATCCCAATACACCCTGGATCCTCCTCCGCCAACGAAGACGACGGCGTCAAAATCGTCCGACGAAACTTCAGAGTATTCAGCGTCAACGGAAACCACGCCACCCAACATCCCGTAAGCTGTAGACACGCCTTTAGACGCGACCGTCACGGAGGCTCCAGCCACCTCAAAAGCCGCTTTGGAGGCAAACAACTCCTCGTCCCGAAAGTTTTGCGGGGCGACGACCATGAGAATTCTTTTACCTGACATTTTGCACCACCTCACTCAATATTTTATTAAAGTTCATATTTAATTAGAGTAGTTTAAGCCCCGCACCCGCGGCTTGTCAAATGCGGTTGCATGCACCCGACGATCGTACTCAAAGAGTGGAAAAAGGATTGCGTGCTCCCGTTATGCACCGGACCTTAAGGATTAGAGCTTAAAGAAAACTCTAGGATTTCAAAACTTTTTGTGCTGGAGTAGCGGGAATGTATTTTAAATAATGTAGTGCACGTAATATTAACCAAGATGGAGAACATGCAAAACTGTGAGCACGGGAAAGATGATAAGTGCGATCACCCTGAGATGGGTGGGGGAGTTAAGGGTATGCGGGAGTGGTTTTGCACTATCTGCGAATATTTCACACGGAAGAAATAAGAAAATCCCTTGTTAGCCCCCCATTATCTTGTACACCACGTCATTCGGTCGGACCCTGTCTGGAACCTTAATTCCAACAGACTGACCCTTCACTGCTTTTTCAATCGACTTCCTATTAATCTGCAGGGAATCCACAGTAAAGGTCAAGTCGGTAGTAGCCCCCAGGATATTTATTTCATCACCTACTGAAAGACCCCCCACTTCAAGTTTTATCGCCGCAACCCCAACATTCGA
>AQSC01000057.1 GCA_000402775.1 Euryarchaeota archaeon SCGC AAA252-I15
GCCAAGCCTAAGGCTACAGCCAAGCCTAAGGCTACAGCCAAGCCTAAGGCTACAGCCAAGCCTAAGGCTACAGCCAAGCCTAAGGCTACAGCCAAACCCAAGGCCACAACCCAGCCAAAGGCCACAACCCAACCTAAAGCCGCAACTAAACCAAAGGAGTCTGTCAAGAAAAAACTGGAACCTACGGCGAAGGAAAAAGCAGCTGCACCCAAGGAAAAACCAGTGAAATCCGCGGAAAAGAGTGAAGTTCAAACTGCAGCTCTCGAAGCACCGGCCGAGGCCAAACCCGAGGAGAAGCCTGCTTCCGAGAAAAAGAAAGTTAAAAAGAAAAAACCAAAGAAAATCGAGAAAATCAAGTTTACACCAAAAACTCCCTCTGGAAAAGTAAAAAAAACGCCAGTGTATAAAAGACAAGAGCTTCCTAAAGTCAAGAAATTAAAAGACGTTTGGAGGCGGCCGCGAGGTATTGACAGCAAGCAACATTTGCGGAAACGCGGTAAGGGGGCTGTACCCTCAATCGGTTACGGGTCGTCAAAAACAGAAATTGGATTACACCCTTCCGGTTTAAGGCCTGTTAGAATCCATAATGTTTCCGAGCTTTCCAACATTAAGCCCCCCGCTGAAGCAGCGTTGATTGCGGCTCAAGTTGGCAGGCGGAAGAGGAATTTGATAATTGAGGAGGCTAACAAGCAAAAAATCGTTGTGTTGAATCCCCGGAAAGGTGAAACATGAATCTTAAGAATCAGAGGCGTCTTGCAGCTGACATACTTGGGGTGGGAGTGAGTAAAGTCCAGATACCGCAAGAGAATTCAGACCTGGTTTCCGAAGCATTGACTAGGGAGGACGTAAGAATTCTTATCCACAAGGGGTTAATCAAGAAGAAAATTGAGAATGCCCCCTCCAAATCAAGGATTAGGGTGAGGCTACTGCAAAAGAGGAAGGGCCGTCACAAAGGCTATGGTAAGCGGAAGGGAACTCACAAAGCTAGGGAGCCGAAAAAGAGGCTTTGGATTAGTAAAATCAGGGCTATCCGAGACGAAATCAGAAAACTCAAATCTGAGGGCAAGATATTAGCTTCCGGATACAGAAAAATTTATCGTCAGGCTAAAGGGAATTTATTCCATTCTAGAAGGCACTTGCGGGAACAAATAGAGAGGATGAAGACTTAAAAATGGCGTCTGGACCAAAATATGTTGTGGAATATCGAAGGCGAAGGAGCGGTAAAACAGACTATAAGCGAAGATTCAACCTTCTTAAATCCCATACGCCAAGGCTTGTAATCAGAAAAACAGAAAAACATATTTCAGCGCAACTCGTCAAATACTTTGAAGATGGGGATAAAATACTTGCTAGTGCCCACTCAAAGGAGCTTTCCAAGCTTGGTTGGAAGCATTCAACATCAAATATTTGCGCATCTTATCTCGTTGGAGTTCTCGTAGCGTCTAAGGCGAAGTCTAGCGGAGTGTCAGATTCAATAATTGATTTGGGTATGATGTCTCTCGTCAAAGGCGGGAGAATCTACGCGACCGTTAAGGGCGCCTTCGACGGGGGATTGAAATTTCCAATCGATGAATCAGTTTTCCCAAGCGAAGACCGGCTTGCGGGAAAACACATTGTTTCACACAATAAAAAATCCGAAAAGATTAATGAGGACCTTTTAAAGATTAAGGATTCTTTAATGAAGAAAAAATGACAGAGGAAGAAAAGAGTAAGGAAGCAGCTGAAAATCAAGGCGACTCCGAGAATGTCGAGGAAACCGTTAAATCCGGGGAAGTGGGGGCGGAAGTCACCTCTGAAAAATTCCAGTTAAACGACCTTCAAGGATTGGGGGAGAAGAAGCTTGCAGAACTTAAGGCTGCTGGAATAAGCGATGTTGCAGACTTGATTGGCGCGGATGCTAAAGACTTAGCTTCCAAGACAAGTTTTTCCGAGGATAAACTTAAAAACTGGCAGAAGACTGCCACCAAAAAAACCCCCGAAATCCTCAATGAAGAGATTAAGGGTGCTGGAAAAGACTATGAAGCTAAAAGAGAAGAGCTTTTGCGGTGGGAACCTAGGACTGCTTTGGGCATTAAAGTTAAAAGCGGAGAGTTATCAACAATTGATGAAGTCCTTGCCCTTCCAACTCCGATTAAGGAAGTTGAAGTGGTGGATAAGCTTCTCCCTGAATTAAGTGAGGAAATACTTAACGTTGGGCGTGTTCAGCGGGTTACAGACTCTGGTAGGCGTATGAGATTTAGGGTTATCACCGCAGTTGGAAACGAAAACGGTTATGTTGGCGTTGGCGAAGCTAAAGGTAAGGAGGCGGGGCCAACAATAAGAAAAGCGATTGAACGCGCGAAAATCAATATAATCAGCATTAAGCGTGGTTGCGGAAGTTGGGAGTGTGGGTGCGGAAGACCCCACACAGTACCCTTTAAGGTTTCCGGTAAATCCGGTGGAGTGCAAGTGTCAATCCGCCCTGCACCGAGAGGAGTGGGTCTAGTTTCCGGGGAGATACCGCGGAAAATATTGTCTCTTGCAGGAATATCAGACGCTTGGGTTAGTACGAGCGGGCACACAAGGACTAGCCTGAACTTTTCACACGCAATATTCAATGCATTGTTTGAGACGAACAAGGTAAAAGTTAAGGAGTCGGACATCGATTCCTTAAACATCATATCAGGTCAAACACAGAATGGCTGAAAAAGAAAGCAAGCTTGCAATAGTTCGGATTAGAGGCAGAGTTCATGTACGAGGGGGGATAGAGGATACACTCCGCATGCTAAATCTAACCCGGAAAAACCATTGTGTACTCTTAGATAAGACTCCAGTAAACCAAGGTATGATTCATAAAATAAACGATTACATCACTTGGGGTGAACTGTCAGAAAAAACGTTGGTGAAAATGCTCTCCGAGCGCGGTAGACTTGCAGGCAATGAGAAGCTTTCCGACGAAAACATTAATAAAGCTAGTAAACACAAAACCATAAAAGATTTCGCTAAAACCCTCTTGGAAGGGAAATCAAAAATCTCTGATGTAGCAGGACTTAAACCTGTATTCAGGCTCAAGCCGCCAGAGAAGGGGTTCGAGCGTGGTGGCATTAAAAAGTCGTTCCCTGTTGGGGGCGCCCTCGGTTATCGCGGGGAGAAGATCAACGATTTAATTGAAAGGATGCTTTAAATGGCACAGAAAGACAAGAAAACTCAATTAATGCGGGGTACCCGAACATGCGGTTATGGTAACGCTAAGAAGCACCGTGGAGCAGGATCGCGAGGTGGTAGAGGGCTTGCTGGCAGTAAAAAGCATAAATGGCATTGGGTTTCGAAAAACCTTCCAGGCCATTTTGGCCGTAGCGGGTTCACACGACACGAATCCACAATAAAAAGGGTTAGTTTTCTCAACATCGGAGACCTTGACGGCTTGTGCGAAGTTTGGGAGTTGGAAGGCAAGGTTAAGAAGGCTAAGGGAGTCCTTGAAGTGAACTTATCATCCTTTGGATTCGACAAGCTTTTAGGATCAGGCAAAGTTTCGGGGAAATACACTGTTAAAGTGGATTCATGCTCTCACAGGGCTTTAGAGAAAATCGAGGCTTTGGGGGGGAAAGTTGAGGTGGAGAATAAGGCGGAAGTCGTCGTAGATGCTGTCGATTTGAAGGGGGGCGTGAAGGAGCCTTCTGTGGAGGATTCGGATGAACCTGGAGTTTCTGAGGCCGGCGATAAAGTATCTACCTGAGGTTTCGCTGCCTAAACGGCATGTTCCTTTCAAGGAAAAGTTGATTTGGACTGGTGCCGCACTGCTTTTGTTCTTTATTATGGGGACGATTTATCCTGTTGGAGTCTCTCCCGCAACACTTGCCGAGAAGATTGCCGGTTTCTCTCAGCTTCAGATGATTTTTGCTTCTAAGATTGGAACAATCGTCTCAACGGGAATCGGGCCTATTGTTACTGCATCAATTATTCTACAGCTTTTGCACGGGGCGGAGATGATCGACATCGATACTAAGACTCAGGAGGGTAAGGCGCTTTTCCAAGGGACTCAGAAGATTTTAACCATAATAATCGCTTTTTTCGAGGCTGCTGCCTTGGTTATCGCGACCAAGATGGTGGCTGGTCAGGCGTTGATAGCCTTCACGGTAGTTCAGATTGCTTTGGGTTCAATAGTTTTGATGTATGTTGATGAGGTCGTCTCAAAGTGGGGTATTGGTAGTGGAATCAGCCTTTTCATCGCGGCCGGAGTCTCAGAGACGATACTAATCCAATCCATAAATCCTTTGCGCGGGCCTGCCGGAACTTTTGCAGGTATTATCCCGAACTTTCTGGATCAGATGATTTCCGGCACAATGCAGTTGGGATTACTCTACCCGATTCTCGCCACAATAATAGTTTTCGTAGTAGTCGTCTACGGTGAATCAATGAGGATTGAGCTTCCGTTATCTCATGTGGGTCTTGGAGGGTACAAGGGTCGTTATCCATTAAGGTTCTTCTACGTCTCGAACATACCCGTAATACTTGCCGCGGCGCTATTAGCCAACGTCCAAATGTGGGCGAGCTTTGCGGGAGTAGATATATACAATCCCCCGCAGGACATGACCATCGTCCAAAACATCGTTTACCAGGTTGGGAGCATGGTCACTTTGAACGAGCTTCACGGTATCATAAGCCCTGGGAGGGTAAGCCGGCTTTTAAACATAGAGGTTCTACTTCACTTACTCATTTACTTGATCGCATTCACGGCGCTTTGCGTGGTGTTCGGAAAGTTTTGGGTTCAGACTACCAATATCGACTCCGACGGGATTGCAAAACAGATCCAAGATATTGGCATGCAGATTCCCAGGTGGCGTCAGGACGGGCGCATAGTCAAAAAAGTCCTTGACAAATACATCCCGCAGCTCACCATCATCAGTTCTATCGCAGTCGGCCTTCTCGCCGCTGGAGCGGACTTGATCGGAGCTATAGGTTCCGGGACGGGAATACTTCTGACGGTGGGAATACTTTACAGATTCTACGAGGAAATACAGCGCGAACAAATGTCCGACATGCCGCAAAGTTTTAGACGCTTGATGGGTAAGGCTTGATTTGGGCGGAGCCACTAGCGAACAGAGTGAGCGTAGGTGGCTCATTTGTCGTCGGCAAACTCCGACTGAGTGACATGCCGCAGAGCTTTAGAAGGCTAATGGGTAAGGCGTAATTTAAGTGTGTTTGTTTTACTCTTGCTCGCTTATAGTTCTTTGGATTCGACTGTGCCGGGTAATTTTTCCCCTGCCAGTATCTCTTCAAGCTGGGTTTTCAGCGGGCCCTCTCCTGCCGCTTCTTTAATCACGTTTATGTCTTCGCGAATGACTCTCTTTTCCACTTTTTGTTCCTTGGCGATATTCTCTATTGTCTCGCCCATCCATATACTCTCTAATACTCTACCCTGCCTTGCGGCATCAATCCTTTCCTTCTCCGTGATTGGTGTGTCCGTGATCGGTTTTTGTAGAACTTTCATTTTACTTGTTAATACTTACGCATTCATTCAATAATAATCTGAAAGTAAGGTACTATTTTAAAAGATTTTTGGGTAACTTTGGATTGTTATGCGTTTAACTTCCACTTCAGAATTCGTATATCACGTACCCTTCTTCCTCGGTGGGTTTGAAGCCTACCTTCTCATAGTGTCTGGCCACAGCTTTCGCAGGAAATTGTATGACAGCCTGAGCGCCAAGTCGCTTGAAATGGGCGACGTAGGCGGGAAGAACCCATCCTCCACGGTGCTCGGGGACGGGTCTTCTAGTCGTAACTCCCCCTATTTTTTCCGGCTCACCCATATGTTCCAGTGGTTTTTGAATGTAGAATGCGCGGACGACTTTACCCGCAACCTCAGCCTCATCCTTAACCGGTTTGAATTTAAAACCCCCCTGATGCTCCCACAACTCACAACAGGCGTAGCGGGGCTCTACAAGACCGCCATCCTCCTCGACGAAATGAAGTCTCAGAAAAGAGTCATCCAGCCTAAAGTCGAAGGAGTGTCCTCGATTATCCGAGTAGCAATTCCTCTTAGAGTCCCAGTAGACAGCTGCAATTGAATTCGCAAACTCGGCTTGAGGTCTGTAAAGCTCGACCAGACCTTCAAAGTCCCCGACAGCATTCACTTCTCTTTCCACGTTAAATAAACTCGTCTAGAAAAATCCTAAATCCATCGTCCTTGACCGACAGTATCTTCCCGTCAAAAAGTGTTTTCACGGGAACTTCCCGCAAATTCTTCCCGAAACCCTCGCGTTTCTCCAATATACTCGGGATAAGATCCTCAATCACCCTAACTTTTCTTGAAACGTCTGCAACCCACCTACCATCCCTCATATACGTTTTCTGACTCTTATGCTTCTGTAAAAAATTTTCCTGGTATTTGGAGTCCTCATCAATAGGCGGGCCCAAAAGATGCTGGATGGGAGGAAGCTCCCACACCTCGAATTCAAAAAGCAATACCGAAGAATTATTCTCATTAGTCCAGAAACCACCCTTAAAGATCTTAAACTCAGACTCACGAAAAGTTTTTTTCACAGCAATCTCAGTTTTCCGAAGCTGAGAGTAAAGAGTGTTTTCATTGATCTTTTCATGGGAAAAATTGAATGCCACAATCCTAGTACCCCTCGAAGACACCTTTTTCTTAAGCTCACTCACACTTTTCGCCTCAACTTTCTTAGGGAAGAAAAATTCGATTGACGGTTTTTTTAGGAATTCCTTGGATTTTACGATGAACTTTGCGAGAGTCTGCTTTGAGACGGCGGCAGCCACATTCCTGTCCTGGTCAACGGGGTCTACGACGATGATGTTCGCGTCAGTGAAAAAATATTTAAGCGACTCTTCATCACCCCACAAGTTTTCAGTATCAATTATCTCCTTGAAACTCCATGTGGAGACAGTATCAAACACTTTTTTAAATGATCCATAATGTATGACTAAGACTTCGGTAAGATACCCTGAAAAACCCTGGACCTTGGCCTCGGCACCGTAAACTCCAACACCCTTCATAAACTGTTTTAAAAGCCTGATCTCGCCTGAAAGATTCTTATCAGATCTAATCTTTCTCTTAACATACCTGTTGTGGAAGGGTGTTCGATCAACCGACGATTTTATTGCAGAACCCATGAAGCAGGGCACAATCTCAACTTCAAAATTCTCAATCCTCCCCTTCACATAAGGGTGTTCGGCATAGTCTATTTCAAACTCCCCATTAAATTCATTGAAAACTTTCTTGCCAAGCCTCAAACCCTCCTTTTCAAGCATCTCCCTCGAAGTTCCCTCTGAAAACAAAATGAATATGTCAATGTCCTTATCCCCGGAAAGATCAGTGCCCCTCGCAAGAGATCCGACCAAAATAGCATTAACGTCCAATCCTCCAAGAAAATCCACAACCTTCTTCGCGAAGTCAAGCTCCCTCGCACGCTCTTTAGGACTGGGTGTTATCCGCCGTAAAACCTCCGCCAATATTTCGTCCATCAAAAAAACCCCTCAATCCTTGTTGAGCATTCAGGGCAGGTTCCGCTTGAAATGTCTTTTTTATAAATTGAGTATCCAACCCTTTCGACGAGTGTGAGCCCGCATTTAGGGCAGTTTGTGTTTTCATATTCTCCGTAGGGTGTGTTCCCTGAGTAAACAAATTTCAAGCCCGCGTCACGGCCCAACTCCACTGCACGAAGGATTGACTCCATTGGAGTCGGAGGTATGTCTGTGAGCTTGTAGTCTGGGTGGAACCTAGAAACGTGCCATGGGACCCCGTCACCAAGCTCATCGCATATGAACGAGGCTATCTGGGAAAGCTCTTTTTCAGAGTCGTTTAGACCCGGGATTATTAGGGTCGTAACCTCAAGCCAAACACCCCGCTCTACCATCCTCTTGCAAGTGTCGAGTACGGGCTTAAGCCTTCCACCACAATACTTTTCGTAAAACCCTTCGGAAAAAGATTTTATGTCGATGTTTGCGGCATCAAGGAAACTCTCAGTCTCATCAAAAGCCTCCTTACTCATAAAACCGTTCGAAACGAAAACATTCCCCAAACCCTCACTTCTTGCAAGCTCTCCAACATCCTTGGCAAACTCTAAAAAAATGGTAGGCTCAGAGTAAGTAAAAGAAATACTCTCGCAATCGTTTTCTAACGCTTGCTCTACAACCTCTTTGGGACTTATCTTTTTACCTGAAACTTTCCCGGTCTTCGGCCCCTGGCTTAAATCCCAGTTCTGGCAAAACTCACATCTTAGATTACAACCCACAGTCGCAATAGAGTATGAATTCGAACCAGGCTTGTAGTGAAAGAGCGGTTTCTTTTCTATTGGATCAATATGGGCGGCTGAAAGAACACCGTAAACGAGAGAATTTAAAACCCCAAAATTATTCTCCCTTACCATGCAGATTCCGCGCTTACCCTCGGAAATAAGGCAGTTATGTGGGCATAAAATACAGCGCACCTTACCCCCTTCTTTCGAATACAACATGGCCTCCTTCATCGGTTACTATAATCTCTGTTTCCAGTTAAATAGGATTATTAACAATAACTTAGGCATGCAATACGTAAAGATTCCGAAAGAACGCGTGGGCGTACTCATAGGGGGGGAGGGCAAAACCCTGAAAGAAATTGAGGAGCGGACTAAGACTAAAATAACAGTGGAAGAGACGTCAGTGTCCATCGAAGGAGACCCGGTTGACGAGTGGATCACAAAAGATATTCTAAAGGCTGTCGGCCGCGGATTCACACCAGAAAAATCCTTAATGCTCACTCAGGAAGACATGACCTTTGAAGTATTGAATCTAGCCGACATAGTAGGTGAATCCGACAAATCCATTGCGCGCATAAAAGGGAGGATAATAGGATCCCAGGGAAAAAGCAGGGAGAAAATCGAAAATCTGACTGACTGTTACGTGTCAGTTTACGGAAAAACAGTCTGTATTATAGGCACTCTCGATGCAACACCCGTCGCTAGAGAGGCAATTCTCATGCTAGCAAGCGGAAGCCCACACTCAAACGTATACCGGTTTCTAGAGCGATCAAAACGTCATCGAAAAACCATGTAATCGGGCCTCATTCTCTCGTTTTTATTCTCGTATATCTAATCAATGTAGAGGAATCTAACATGGCAGCAGGAACATCGAACACGGTAAAGGAAAGACATGCAGACGACCTGTTTAAAGAGTTTAAGGAGGTTTCTGTAACAGAATTTTTCAGGAAAAACAAGGCACATTTAGGATACTCTGGAAAAGTGCGCTCTCTTACAACCATAGTCCACGAGCTTATAACGAACTCCTTGGATGCTTGCGAGGAGGCGGGGATTCTCCCGGAGATTTTTATCGAACTCAAACAGTTGGGTAGTAATCACTACAAATTCGTTTCAAGGGATAACGGACCCGGAATCCCAGTCAAGCATATTGCAGATGTCTTCGGTAAGATGCTCGCTGGAACAAAGTTTCATAGAAACGTTCAGCTTCGCGGCCAGCAGGGTATTGGTGTTGCAGGAGTCACCATGTTCTCGCAGATGACTACGGGCCAGCCCCTTATCATCCGCACTTGCACTGGAGACAATAAAGTGTATGAAGTAAAGCTTTTGCTCGACGTTATGAAGAACAAGGCCGACATTGTCGAGGAAAAGGTTTTCGAGCAGGCTTGGCGTGGAACCGAAATCGAAGGTGAAGTGAAAAACGTGCAATTCAATCTTGGAGACAAGGGGCCTTTCGAATACGTAAAGAGGACGGCCATCGCAAACCCTCACATGAAAATCACCTTCATCGACCCTGAAGGAAGAAAAACGGTTTTTGATAGGGTAAGCGAGGTTATCCCAGACCCCCCCAAAGAGATGAAACCGCACCCGAAGGGAATGGACACCGACGATCTTTTAAAAATGGCGAAGACGTCAATAGGACGTCACATCGGATCCTTTCTAACAACCTCTTTCTCCAGGGTGACCAACGCCAAAGTCGCAGAAATTCAGGCTCTCGTATCATTCGACTTGAAGAAAAACCCTCGGAAACTAACCTGGAAGGAGACTGAGGAAATCGTAGCTGCAATAGACAAAATCGATTTCATGGCCCCACCCACAGACGGATTATCCCCCATAGGCGAAGACCAGATCAGAAAAGCACTGATAAACGTCCTGAAACCCGAGTTCGAGACGGTCGTATCCAGAAACCCCACAACATACTCTGGCGGAGTCCCATTCCAAGTCGAAGTTGCAGTAGCCTACGGCGGAAGCGCAGGAAGAAAAGTGGGCGAGGAAACACGCTCAGAAATAATGCGTTTTGCAAACAGGTCACCCCTACTTTTCGATCCAGGAGACTGTGGCCTAACCAAGGCAACTCAAAGCGTGGACTGGAAGAGGTACGGATTCCGAGACTTCGAACATGCTCCAGTCACGATTTGCGTGAACATGGTCTCAACTTTCGTACCCTACACGTCAGCGGGAAAACAAAGCGTTTCAGGAGAAGAAGAAATATTGAAAGAAATCAGGTTCGCACTCATGGAAGCCGGACGCAAATTCCAAAGATACCACTCCAAGAAAAGACGCGACATAGAACGAGAGGCAAGATTAAACACTCTACTAAAATACGCGACAGAGCTCGCTCCATCCGTCGCCCGTTTAACTGGCGCAGACGATGAGAAACTTTTAAGTAAACTTGAATCTCTGATTCGCAGGAAACTCAAGTATGAGGTGGAGCAGGAGGAAGTTGATGAGCAGCTGCAAATCGAGGATGATACTGCAGGTGATGACTCAACCGAAGTTGGGGGGAAGGAGGCTCCACTTGTTGAGGAAGTGTCTGAGGAGGATGAAAAATGAGTGACAAGGAAGTAATAGAAAAAATAACGGATTTCGGGAAAACACTTGAAAAACAGATTAGTGGAAGCAACCCCCCTAAAATGACTATCCCTGTGAGGGGTTTTTCAAACGTAAGCTTTGACAAGACCCAAAACCTGCTTCGTCTTGGGAGTAAGACGAGCAACAGAAACTTCCTAAACATTGCTCATGCGAGAAAATTCATGCAGACGGTGCTTATATCTGAAAAATGCAAGGAATTCGTGTCTCGTGGGAAAACCGCAAGTATTAGGGAGCTTTACTACCAGCTTAAACACACTATTGCGGATACTAAGGAAAACACTTTCGAAGATCAGTCCGAGTCCGATCCGTTAATTGTGGATCTTGAGACTAGTCTTGGAGTGCTTCGGGAAGAACTGCATCTTAAGGCAGACGACAAGGGGACCCTTATCGGGAACATCGTCATTGAGGATTCAGGGGACACGATAGACTGTTCCAAGCTTGGTAGGAGTGGATTGTCCATCCCGTCTATCGTCGAGCACTACAAGTTTAAGAAGGTTACTGGAGACTATATCCTTCTGATTGAAACGGGTGCTATGTTTGACCGGCTTGTGGAGGAACAATACCACATTAAAAATAATTGCATTATGGTGTCTACTAAGGGTCAGGCTGCTAGAGGGTGTAGGCGTCTGGTGAACAGGCTTGTTTCTGAAAAAAAGATTCCCACCTTAATGTTTACTGACGGAGACCCTTGGGGATACTACATTTACTCGGTTATGAAGGCTGGTTCAATGGCTTTAGCCCATGAATCCAAGCGTTTGGGGACACCGAGCATTAGATTCATCGGCATGACGATGACTGACATAGACGAATACGGCTTAACAAAAGTCACTGAGAAACTTAAGGACGTTGACAAGAAGAGGATTAACGAGCTCCTGCAGTACCCGTGGTTTCAGAAGAAGGAGTGGCGTACTGAGCTTCTTATGATGGCTGAGAAGGGCGTTAGAATAGAGCAGCAGGCTCTCGCCTCGAAGTCATTGGAGTTTGTTGCTGAGGAGTATTTACCCCAGAAAATTAAGGAAAGCAAATTCCTACCCTAAATGAGATGGGAAAAAGGGATAAAGGTTTGGTGGGGGATTCAACCCCGGACGTTTTAGAGGAATTTCTAAAAAAAAAGCCGACAGAGGGAGAGGATCTCCTAGAGCTTGTTCTTGAAGCTGGCCGGATTAGCAGGTCTGCATCATCTCTTAGGCTTCAGGTTTCTGAGGAAGTGATCGACTCTTGGTGTGAAACCCTTAAAGAGGGAGGTTGGCTGAAACCACTTGACAGGGATATGGATGATCCTATCTTCGAGCTTTCTGAATTCGCCTTGAAAAGGCTTAGGCGTCTTGAAAGGGATTTTATCGAGCAAGCAGAGGAAAACGAGCCTGAAAAGATTGTGTCCCGGAAGAGGAAGAGATCACTACCTTTCATGCAATTTAGTGTGATTGATTTTCTGGTTTTCACCTCACTTATTTTATCCTACGTAATGTTTCAAAATTATTTCAAGAATCTGGGAAACAACGTTTATCCGATTTTAGGGTTATTCTTAATACTTTTTGCAGTCATCGTGTATAAGACTAGTGTTCAGTATTCAATTACACGGATGATTATACTCCGGTTCACTCAAACCCGTAGGATACTATTCCTTGCCCTAGTCACCAATATTCGCCATGTAATCTCCGCAACGTTAATCGTATTCATGATATACTTTGCAGGAAAACTCATTCTCACTAAAAACCTTATCTATCTTGGAGCGGCAATAATATGCCTGACTATGGTGCCAGTCGTATATCAAAAGAGAGGTACGAAACTAACTCTTCTCAGATTCTATATAGGATTGTGTTTAACAATATATTCAATGTTACTATTATTCGGACTTCGAAGCATTACAGAGCTAGTCTATTATAAAATCCGCCTGCTAGATATTCTTTCAGGAGTTGCACTCCTATTTTACCTCAAAGTGAAGGAAGAGTACTTCGGACTCAAGACCATATCCCTTAGAAAATTCTTGAGGTCACAAAAAGCCGACTCAACACAACTCTTCGATTAAATCAATTAAACGGCAGGCAACATCCGATTTACAGCCTTTAACGCTCTCAACAAACCCCCCCTTTCCTATCAACTTTACTTCAGTCTCATCAACTCCGAATTCATGCACCCCAATGTCGTTAGCAACTATGACGTCTAAACGGTCTTTTTCCAACTTAGCTTGGGCTGAGGCAACAAGCTCCTCCTGCGACACACAATACTCAGCCTTAAAACCAACGATAAAAAGATCAGGGAAACGCTCCCTGGAAAGACTAGTAAGCTTTCTATTCGGAGCAAGCCTTAAAGTCAGCTCCCCTGCCGACTTGATCTTGCCTGAAGTCTTTCCAACAACCCTGAAATCAGAAATCGCAGCCGCACAAACAAAAGCATCATATCCGCTTGAAAGCTCCCTTAAGGTCTCATCAATCATCTCATCTGAAGTTTTCACGGAAATCAATTCCACACCCGTTGGGGGCTTAATCAACGTTGGTCCCGCTACCACACAGACGTCTAAACCCCTGTCACGGGCTTCACACGCTACTGCAAAACCCATTTTCCCGGAACTATCATTAGTGATAAATCTAACGTCATCAATGTACTCCCTAGTCGGCCCTGAAGTTACGAGAATCCTCATGAAAGAAGTTTACTCATTCAAAAAATAAAAATAAGATCTACCCTGCTTGACCCTGCCAACACGATCATTTGCAAGAAGCTCGTTTAGATTCTTGTTCACAAAATTCTTATTTTTCCCCAATTTCGCAGAAATCTCTTTCAGAGAAAGTGTGTCCTCTCTCCGTAGAAGGTGGATGAACTCCATATGAGAATTGTTAACCTCAACTATTTCAGGCTCCTCCAAATCATACTTTTCCATGAGAAAATCTTTACAATCATCACAAACGTGCTGGTTTTCAAACACCCACTTAAGCCACATACTCTTACCACAGCAAAAGCAAGTCGCCTCTATCGGAAAACCACACTCCTTAAGTTCCTTCCGAACTCTAACATCAGCTAGACACCCGTCCAAGGGAACTTCAATGAAAGGCTCTGGAATGCCACCATCCAACGGTAATTCCTGCGAAATAACGTCAACACCCCCATCAAAAAGCGCGCCATGACCAAACCCTAAAACCTCATTTTCCTGCAAAAAGCCGAATTGCTCGTCAATATCATCAACTATCACATCATCATCCAATTCAATACGATCAAACTTCACAGTCATATTCGCATCAATCTCCCTATCGACCATAGAAGAATCAAAACCATACTTTAAATCCACCTTAATATTGTCAAAAGCCTTAACTTCCATGCCATTAGACAGATAATAAACAAACTTCTCAGTCTTCCCCGGCTCAATACCCACTGGGTCCTCATGAAACCCTAAAAGATCATAACCCTCAATAACACTACACCCATTAGAAGCCTTAGCCTCCATCATCTCCACACCATTACCGTTAACAGTCTTCTCCTTCCACTCGGAAGCGGAGGCAAGCCTTGCAACCATAAGTGAAGGCTTGACAAAATAAGTCCTATCCCCCCTATTATCAAGAGTAAGCTCTAGACGGCCGGAATTCCTATCATAAATGAGTTCTGAAAAACCTAACTTAGGGTTATTCTTGTTTTTTAAATAAACGTAATAAAGGTAGAAAGCAATCGCTGCAACCGCAAAAATATACGTTAATTCCATTTTCTATTTCCAAAAAACACCTCTTATCAATTAATTCGAACAACTATAAAAATACAAGTAAACAGTGTTCACTCACTCAAAGAGTAAATCTCAAAAATATCAAAAACCTGCCGATTACTCTCAAAGAGTTTTTCAACCATGCTTCGATGAATCTTCATTTTAAGACTGCCAATAGTCAAAGGCCCGATGAATAATCTACCCTCCCGCTCAACACAATCATCATACGGTTGAATACCATCAATCCCATAAGGAGGTACCGCATTCACATCAGCGAAAACTTTTACGGAACCATTCCCACTCCAAACAGACTTGGGGAGTAGCCTGACTCCCTTACTGCCACAGGATACCACGACATCACATTCCATTAATGCGTAAGCTAGAGAGTCTTCACCACTGATTTCAACCCCATCAACCTCAAGTCCATACTCATCACTCAGCCTACTGCAAACAGAGGCAGCTCGATTCTTACTCCTCGATGAAATACTAACTTCCGAACCCTCCTTTGCCAGAAGTAGTGCAATCCTCTGGCCTACAGGCCCCGTCCCCGCCAGGACAAGAGATTTCGCACCTGAAAGCTTACCTCCAAGCGCCTCCCTGATTTTTCCAACACAAGCACTTGCAGTAGTAGATGCGCCTTTCGGCTCAAGACAAATGGACACGGAACTATCCTCTGGCAGACCCTCCAATATAGTTCTAGCTGCATCAAAAAGTTTTTTAGAAGCTGTCGGATCATCACCTCCAAAAAAGATTGCAGTATTCTTCAAATTTTTCGGGTGCCTCGTAAACACACAATTATGTATTATGTCACTAACCTCATCCTCATCAATTAGAGAATAAGGCACTACCACGTCAAATTGGGAGTCATATGCGACTACAATGTCGAAAAAACTCGATCTTTTATCTGGAGTGACATAAACCAGTATTTTTTTCATCTTAATCAAAATACATTGCGATGACTTTTAACAATAAAACCGATTCAAAGAATAAAAGCCAAGGGAAAAGGGACACTCCACTATGCACGCTATCATGTCCCTTGAATGTAGACGCCAGAGGATACATTAGATTAATAGGACTCTCCGAATTCGAGAAAGCACTTGAAAAGATCATTGAAAATAATCCCCTACCCTCAGTATGCGGAAGGATTTGCAATCACCCCTGTGAAATCGAATGCCGCAGAGGAGGAGTGGATGAACCCGTATCAATCAGGGCACTCAAAAGTTTTGTAAGCACTCACATACAATCCAAGAAACCGGAATTAGCCAAACCAACCGGAAAAAAAGTAGCAGTGGTGGGAAGCGGACCCTCCGGCCTAACATGCGCATACTACCTGGCTCTAAAAGGCCATAAAGTCACAGTATGTGAAGAAAGAACACATCCAGGAGGAATGCTCTACTGGGGCATCCCTGAATTTCGGCTTCCAAAAAAAGAGCTTGAAAGAGACATTGAATACATAAAAAAAACTGGCATTAAGATAAAAATTAAGACACGGATTGAAGGAAAAAAACAATTAAACAAACTTTTAAAGGAAGGATTTGACGCCATATACCTGGCAATAGGCTGCCAGCAAACCCCACCACTTGGGATTTCCGGTGAAGAACTTGAAGGAGTTCATAAGGCGATAGAATTCCTCAGAAAATTCAATTCCGGGGAAAAAATCAAATTCAAAAACCAAGTAATTGTTGTGGGGGGAGGCGACGTCGCAATTGATACTGCACGCTCAGCCATACGCTGCGGAGCCCAGAAAGTAAAAGTCCTATACCGCCGCTCTGAAAATGAGATGCCTGCAAGTTCCAAAGAGTTTGAGGCTGCCAAAATCGAAGGAATAACATTCGAATTTTTGTCTGCGCCAAGTAAATTTATCGGAGTGGATGGTAAAGTTTCATCAGTTGAATGTATTAAGATGAGGCTCGGCAAACTCGACGAGTCTGGAAGGAGGAGCCCCAAACATGTTTCCGGTTCTAATTACACGATTGAGGCTTCAGATGTGATCATTGCAGTAAGTCAGAAGCCCGATTCAACATCATTTGCGGGATTAGATCTTGATGGGGGGCTCTTTAAAGTCAATTCCAAAACCCTTGAAACAAGCATGGGAGGAGTTTTTGCGGGCGGTGATGTTGTTTCCGGGTCGTCTTACGTGGTTGAGGCCATGGCTTTAGGCAGGAAAGCAGCGGAATCAATCGACTGTTATTTAACAGGAAGGGAATTTGAGCCTGCTGAGCGATCTTCAAGCCTTACTGGGTTTTCCCCGAAAACCTTGGATAGAATTAAAAGAGTCAACAGGATTTCCGGATTGGATCCGGATTCACTCTCCTCTGATATCGTTTCAGAAGCGTTGAGGTGCTTAAACTGCGGTGCAGGCGCGATAGTTGAGCGTGAAAAGTGCGCTGCATGTCTTGCGTGTGTTCGCATTTGCCCCTACCAGGTTCCAAAACTGGTTGATGATGTTGCGGAAATTGATCTTAATGAATGCCAGTCTTGCGGATTCTGTTTTTCAGAGTGTCCTGCACTTGCAATCACGGTTTGTGGTGAAGTATACCTTAATTTCGATGAAAAGGTGGTGGAGTCCATCCCTGAAAATAATATTGGGGTGGTTTTAGTATCCTGTTCTAATGCAAGGTATCTCCTTGAGGATGAGCTTTCCAAAAATCTTATTCCCTCGGTTGTCGTGGATTGTGTTGGACGACTGCCTAAAGAGAGGTTTCTGCATCTTTTAAGTCAGGGTTTCAAGGGTGTTATCGTCGCATCCTGTGATGAGGGTGATTGCATCCACAAGACCGGGAACTCGGTCACGTGTAATCGGATTGGCGAACTCGACGAGACTTTAAATGAGATTTCAATGGGTGGGCGGATTCGGTTTTTCGAAGCCTCTAATTTGCTCGAACTTGGTTTAAATAAGGTTTTGGGGGAAATAATTGAGGGAAAATGATTACGGGTGAGAGGAAGCCGCTTGAAGATATTAAAGCTGCGATCGGGGATGCGAAAAAAATCCTTGTTTTAGGTTGTGGCACGTGCACGACCGTATCGAAAGTCGGTGGTGAAAAACAGGTGGGGGAGCTTTCAGAAGCCTTAAAGTTAATGTTGGGTGAAAACGTACAAATCAGGGGGAACACGATTCTCCGCCAGTGCGACCCCGAATTTTTCGACGAAATTGAAAAAGAAGTAGGGGAAGCTGATATTATAGTTTCTCTAGCCTGCGGTGCGGGAGTCCAGGTCGCCGCTGAAAAATACCCTGAAAAACACGTAACCCCCGGACTTGACACAACGTCAATTGGGGCAACCCTCCCCGAGGAGATGGAGCTCCGCGAAGTATGCTCTGCCTGCGGGAACTGCGTGCTTGAAAAGACCCTTGGTTTGTGCCCGATAACCCGGTGTGCAAAATCCCTATTAAACGGACCCTGCGGTGGAGTCCGCGACGGCTTGTGCGAAGTCGAAGACATACCCTGCGTGTGGGTGCAGATTTTCGACAAGATGAAGGCTTTAGGGAGACTTGACGATTTTATGACCCCGAGGATGCCTGAGGTGAAGAAATGAGCAAGCTTTCGGAAAATTTCGGGAAAAAATTCATTGTAACTGGGGAGGCTGCACCGCCTAAGGGCCCGGACTTAACCCCCTTCCTGAAAGAGATTGACGAGCTTAAGCCTCTTTGGCCTAAACTTTCCGCCGTGAATGTGGTCGACATTCCCGGAAGCATACTCCTTATGAGTTCGCTTGGGGCGAGTATAATCCTTAAGCAGAACGGGCTTGAACCGGTCTTCCAGATGGTGTGCAGGGACCGGAACATGCTCGCGCTTCAGGCGGACCTCCTCTCCGCAGCCGCATTCGGCATAGAAAACGTGTTAGCGCTCACAGGAGACCATCCGGCATGCAAGTCGTCTGATCATCCCAGCGCGAAACCAGTATTCGACTTGGATTCAACATCCCTTATTGCCACTATCAAGAAGATGAACGATGGATCCGACCTTGCCGGAAACAAGCTCAATAAACCCACCACTTTTTTCGTAGGCGGGGCGGTCGCGCCGGGAGTGAAACCCCTAGAACCTGAAATGTATAAGATGAAGAGGAAGCTTAACACCGGTGCAGACTTCATCCAGACTCAGGCAGTCTTTGAGGCGGAACTTGTTGAAGACTACCTTACGGAGTATGAACGGACGGTGGGTTCAGACGATAGGAAGAAAGTCTGCGTAAGCCTCGTCCCCCTCTACGACTACAAGCTCGTCAAGTTCCTGCGAACTATGCCCGGAGTCGTGATCTCCGAGGAGACTGGCCGCCGCATAAAAAACGCAGACGATCCCCTCGAAGAAGGTGTAAGCATCTGCGTGGAACTCGTCGACAAAGCCCGCGAGCTAGGCGTCGCCGGCGTACACCTTATGCCCGCCGGAAAAATGGGAGCACTCGTCAAAATACTAGAAAGCATTTAGGGAAAGAAACTGGAAGAAAAACGAAGCCGACAGAAAAAATCTTATTTTTATAGTTGCCTCTGCCAAAGAAATAATGGGTTGGGTGATGAGACTTAGAATAACTGTTTTACTAATTCTATTTCATTTAGTATGCAGTGTCAGTGCAGTATCCTGTGGCGACAACATAACTGGTAATACTACATTAACTTCAGACCTATCGTGTGAGGGCCTAGGAATTACAATAGGGGCTAATGACATTACAATCGATTGTAACAACTTCACAATACAAGGAAATAATACTCAGAACTCAATTGGAGTAAATGTCATTAGCTATGCTGGCATTGTAGTAAAGAATTGTGTGATAGATGATTATGAGTACGGTATCTACTTCTATGATGCAGATAACAATACTGTCCAAGAAAACACATTCACTGAAAATGTTTATGGTGTCTACCTTCTTAATGGTTCAGATAACAATAATCTAAGCGATAATACAGGAAACAATAATTCAAGGACATTCTATCTCAACGGGTCATATGATAACACTTTATCGAATAATATCTTTTACAATGGGGGGATGATTCACCTGTCATATTCCGACAGAAACATCATTGATAGCAACATAGATAATAATCGCTCAGATTGGCCTGGTTATGATGACCGAGGGGTTTCCCTCGAATACTCAAATCGCAACACAATATCAAGCAATATACTATCTCACCATTTAACCAATATCTACCTTAGTAACTCTCATTTCAACAACATTACAGCTAACACTGTAGATAATCATGGGACTCCTGGCGGAAACCCAAAAAACGGCATCTACCTCGGCCAATCAGACAGCAACACTGTAACCTATAATAATGCAAGCAATAACTCTCGCGGCATCTTTCTCTCAAGCTCAGACAACAACACATTAAGTCATAACACTTTAATCAACAACAGCGACTACGGCATCTGGCTCACAACCTATGTCTACCACACAAGCACATCCCAAAACACGATTCACAACAATACCTTAAATAACAACGGGGAAGGTATATATCTCGATGATGCAGACAATAATACTCTAAATAACAATACTGCAAACAACAGCCAAGAGCATGGGTTTCATGCTAATACTCAAAGCTCTGGTAACACCCTCAACAACAACTTCTTTTGCTCCAATAATCAATCTGGCGGCAGCTACTACGACCTCTACGATGGAGATAACAATACAGGTGACAACAACACCTGTGATACCACATACAACTATCAGAACGAAAGCAGCACAACAACTTGCTTGCACACGTGCAGTGGATGGCTGCTGTCCACTACATCTACAACCACGACGACTACAATAATATCTTCTACAACTACAATAAGTTCAAATGATCCATCTGCACCGAGGATAGATGGCTACTCAGAACCCGAAACCATAAGTAACACCAGTGCTATTTTCTCCATTACAAGCAACGAAGACTGTAATCTAACAGTTAACTATGGAGAGTGTAATATGACGTTGTTTAATGACACTAGTGGGTGCATAACGTCTGCTCAGCACTCTGACTTTAAGAATTCTGGTTACACTGATTGGCCGTTTTACACTGCAGTCAACTCAACATGGAGTCAAGCACATTTGGTGTATCTTACCAGCTTGATACCAAATATAAAATATTTTTACATGGTTATTGCAACAGACACATCTGGCAATAGTAGAATAAAGGACGATGATGACTGGTACTATCGTTTCACGACAGGCACTACTACAACATCAACTACAACCTCGACTACTACAACAATGACAACCACCACTTCCACCACACTTATTCCCAGCACCACTTCTACTACGACATCTACAACAACCTCCACCACGACAGTTACGCCGCCAAGTATTGTAATAAACGAGTTTCTGCCTCATCCGTCAGGTTCACACCAGGAGTGGATTGAATTATACAACACTCAATTGGAGGCGATCAACCTTAGCGGACTAAAACTTGACGACGTGGGAGGAAACAGTTCAGACCCTTACATACTACCAGAGGGCAAAGTAATCCAGCCAAAAAACTTCACAGTATTCTATAAAAACGAGACAAACATCACATTAGGCAACCTAGGAGACACCGTAAGACTGCTCAGCATATACGGCAGTGTCATAGACTCCTACACCTACTACTACAGCCAACGTGGTATATCACTTGGAAGGGAAGCAGATGGGGGTGTGGAGTGGACGACCTTTGAGTTGCCAACTCCAGGATACAGTAATGTGGGAGTTAATGATACGAACCCGCCATCAGTCTCGCTCGATTATCCGGAAGACAACGCCGTGGATACTGATGGAAGCATATTCCTCAAGTATACTCCAACTGATTTATCCCCAATATCAAACTGTGTTCTCTACACTAATGTTTCAGGTATCTGGCAGATAACTCAGATAGACACGACCCTACTCGTAAACGCCCAGAATAGCTTTGGTTTGTTTGGACTAGAGAACGGCATCTACCTTTGGAACGTTCAATGCACTGACGACACAAGTCTGTCTGCTTCAGCCCCCCAGAGCAGAGCATTTATTGTAAACAAGACAGCGGGAAGTGTATGCAACACCCCAGTTGATGCGACAATCAATGAAACAACAAACGTCACTTCAAACGAGACGAAAACAACCTTACTGATCAACGTCACAGAGAACGTCACAAACGTCAGCATAGTTATCGCATCATATGAAAACGACAGTAAAATCTCGAATCTGTCAGTCCCCAACTTGGGCAGATACGTGTCAATAGAATCAAACACAGAACTTGAGGAATCAGTGTCAAGCATTATTCTTAGGATATACTATACCACCGAGGAGCTTTCAAGCAAAAACATAAGCGAGGACGATTTAGCCATCTACTGGTTTAATGAAGACGAAGGAATCTGGCAAGTCTTAGATGTCGCCACAATGGATTGGGTTCACGCTACCGGCATAAACAAACCACAAAAGTTTTTGTGGGCTGACATTGAACACTTCAGCGACTACACAATAGGGGCGGGAACACAGAGCCAAGAAATTACGGTGGTTACTGGCTGGAATCTCATCAGCTTGCCTTTAGTGTTCTTGTAGTTATCTTCTCTTGAGTATCGGTTTCAGGTCGTATTGTAGGCTTTCGATGTTTTTCCGTAGATTGTATTTTGTAGCCTTTTTCTTGAGGAGTTTGAAATCTAATTTGTTTTCGTGTTTGATGATGAGCCAGCGGATGTAGCGCTTAGTTTCCTCGTCGTATGGGTTGTCTAAGAGTAGGTGGATGATGAGGTCTTCGAGGGGCATGCGGCCCGACTTTTTGGCGCGTTTTATGGTGTCGGAGTCTTTGCCTGCGACATACAGTGTGGTGTCCGGGGGTATGACGTGGATGCCGTAGTCGTCTACGGCAGAAGAGGCGGTACTAGCTGCAGAGATATTGGCGGGGAGGTTCCGCCGATACTCCTCCGGCTTGCTTGTGTGCACAATGTATTTTTCGTCACCGGCCCAAGAGATATGGGCGTCCTGCTCCACCTCCGCCGGTATGCTGGCGGGCTTAGAGAACAGAAGCTCCAGGCTTCCGTACAATGGGTGGTCCTTCATTAAAACATACCTGCCTTTGACGTTCCTCACAAGTCCGAAGGACTCAAACCACAAGAGGTGATGGTAGACCCGCTTGTCCGACAACTCCGCTTTCCTTGCGATTTCCTCCACACGTTTTGAGCCCCTGTAGAGGGTCTTTAATATTCTTAATCGCTTGCCTGACAGGGCCTCCTCGACAATGCCTTCTCTCTGGCTCCTCAGAATCCTGCTTAATTGTGTGGAAAGCGGGCTGCCTGAGGGATACAACCTCATATTGTATTTCTTTTCTGTTTTTACAATACCCTTTTGTCTTAAAGCTTGGATTAAGGCATACACTCTGGGCTCGCTTAATTTCATCTTCCCTGAGACGTCTTCTATGCTGATTCCAGGATTGAGTGTGACGGTCCTGAATGTTCGGAGCTCGGTTTTGTTGAAGTCCATGAGATGATATGGGAATTCAGAATATAAAAATTATTGAAAAAGAAGAAAATTCTCGATTTACAATAATTCTAGAGATACACCATATCTCCCACCCAAAGAATCAAGAGAACGCTTAATCGACTCGACAAAAGACTCTCTAACGCTTTTATCCACGGCAGCCAACTGAAACGTCAATTCAGCTATAACAACATCAAAATCCGGCTTACTCCCGTAAATCCTAAACATGTCCACCAGATCACGCTCACGCTCCGTAATCAACTTAAACAAGAAAATGTCTTCTGGAGAGCAATAATACTCTGTGAGTTTTCCCCTTACACCACCTTCCTTAGCCCTCTTCTTCATTCCTTCACTAAATTTGAATCCACCGCAAATCTGTTTCAGGAACAAGTCCACGCGGATCCCCGGCTTGAATGGCTCGCTTAAGGGCGTGCCCTTTACTTCGTCGAAGATGCCGTAAGGCTGAATCCACTTATATTCTGAGCCAACAATAATCTCCTCAATAAAACCCGACGCGATGAGAGCCCTCTTGAAGGCCTTGATCTCTTTCCAATCCAAAATCACTAAGTCAGCGTCCTTGGTCGTGTTCTTCAGCCCGTGCCAGCACATGGCATTCCCCCCGATGTGATATACTGTAACATCCCTCCCTAGATTACCCACAATCCTTTCGAAAACCGAGTTAATGTACTCTAAGTTGTGTTGATGACTCATCTCCTCTTAATACATAAACCCAAATAGTAATAACCTAAGAGACATGCATCAAAGGCAAAATAGCCGGCGTACACCTCATGCCCGTAGGAAAAACGGAGGCGCTCGTCAAAATACTTGAAAGCATCTGACTTACTTTTTCTTAATCAAACACTTTATAAACCCTTTTTTATATTATTCTGCCAATATTCTCTTTGGGGTGATGTTGTTATGTCTGAGCGTGAGAAAATCGGCAAGGTATTTTCCTATTTTTCGAATGTTGGGGTTGCGGCGATAAAACTTGAAGTGGGGGGTCTTTCAGTAGGTGATGAAATAAATATCCTGGGGGCTACTACCGACTTGACCTTTACTGTGGATTCCCTGCAGATTAATAGGAAGTCGATTGAAAAAGCAGTG